>NZ_JAVJQO010000011.1 GCF_040218225.1 Gracilimonas sp. | reverse complement strand
CCGTTAAGCCCTGCAGCGCCGATGGTACTGCACTCGTGGTAGAGTAGGTCGTCGCCTTCTTCTTTTTTTACCCCAAGCCTCTTCAGCATCCCTGAAGAGGCTTTTTTTTATCCCGGGTAAAATTATTTTCCAAATTAATTTCCCCCGCTCTCCTTTTTGCTTATCTGAGATATTAAGTCTGGATAACTACGTTTTGATGAAAAGCCTCAATCAAATTCGTAATAGTGAAGCGAAAAATTGGAAAGAGTTTTTGTGAAACTATTACAGAAAACCCAATATGGAATGCTTATATTCAGTAAAACTGTTACAAAATTGACTAAAAAACTAAGTAGGCGTAATTGCGATGGATTTTCAAAAATTTCTAAAGAACTACAAAAAAAAGTTATCTGATATTTTTTCAGATAATGTACAGGCTGAAGAGAATACATTAGTCAGGGGAATTGAGAAATCTACATTAAAAGAGATAATGGATTTATCCCCATTGAGTGCTTTTATACCTTCTGAATATGGAGGTTATGGTGCTCATACCGCTGAAGCTCTTGCTATGCTTGAAGCAAGTTCTTATGAATCTCTCCCCCTATCATTGATGATGGGTATAAATGGTGCTTTGTTTTTACAGCCATTAGCGAACTATGCAGATGAAGAGGTTAAAAAAGATATCTACAATCGCGTAATTAATAATAATAAGCTAGGTGGGTTGATGATCACCGAACCTGATTATGGTTCAGATGCATTAAAAATGCAGACATCGTATCAGAAAATTGGAGACGAAACTTATAAAATTGAAGGAACCAAGCACTGGGGTGGACTTACCGGGATGGCGGACTATTGGCTCATCACTGCGAGGAATATGAGTGACAAAGGTGATTTGGGACGCGATATTTCATTCTTTATACATGATACCCGAAATGGAGGTATTGAGGTTGAGGAGTACTACAATAATCTTGGCCTTTATATGCTGCCTTATGGAAAAAATAAAATCGACATTAAAGTAGATGAATCTCATAAGCTGCAACCGAAAAGTACTGGCGTTACCATGATGTTGGACCTGCTTCACAGAAGCCGTCTTCAATTTCCGGGTATGGGAATGGGTTTCTTACGCAGAATGATGGACGAAGCGATGCAGCATTGTAAAGAACGTTTTGTAGGTGGACAAAGCCTGATAAATTATGATCAGGTCAAAAGCCGGCTTTCTGAAATTCAAGCGTATTTCACCGTTTGTTCGGCTATGTGCAGCTTCACCAGTGCCAATGTCCCGCTAGAGAAAAATACTTCCCGAATGGATTTAGAGGCAAATGCGATTAAAGCCCTTGTAACAGACTATATGCAGCGAGCTTCCCAATCTTTGTTACAGCTAAAAGGAGCAATGGGTTATCGGTTGGATAGCATTGCAGGACGATCAGTAATCGATAGTCGTCCGTTTCAAATTTTTGAAGGCTCCAACGATATTTTATATCAGCAGATAAGTGAGTCGGTATTGAAGATGATGCGTAAGCTGAAGAATAATAATCTTCAGGATTTCCTTAACGATTTCCACCTTACTTCACGCTCATCAGAATATTTTAAAGAGCATTTTAATTTTGAAATAGATCCAAAAATGCCCCAACGTAAACTCGTAGAACTCGGACGCGCATTAGGCCGGATTATTTCTATGGAGTTCACTTTAAATCTCGGAGATCAGGGATTTAATAACGAGTTAGTTCAGAATGCCATTAAAACTCTACAGGACGAAGTAAATACCATTATGCAAACGTATAAATATGGTGGTAATGCGGATGTTGTAGAAGAGTATAAAATGGACAGTTCATGGTTTAAATTTTCAATGGTGAATGCCTGATCAAAAGATCGTAGTAATTAGCGGGGCCGGAATTAGTGCAGAGAGTGGTCTCGCTACATTTAGAGATTCTGGTGGTTTATGGGAAGGTTATGATATTAATGAAGTAGCCTCCATTCAAGGGTGGGAAAAAGATCCCGAAAATGTTCTCAACTTTTACAATCTTCGACGCAAACAAGCAGCAAAAGCAGAACCTAATGCTGCTCACCATGCTTTAGCTGACCTGGAAAATTTTTTTGAAGTTTCCATTGTAACTCAGAATGTTGATGACTTACATGAACGGGCTGGCTCAAAACAGGTTCTTCATTTACATGGAGAATTAAAAAGGGCACGAAGTGTTGAGGATGAATCTATTGTAATTGATATAGGTTCTGATCCAATCAAAATGGGAGACACAGCGGAAGACGGAGCTCAGCTTCGGCCACATGTAGTATGGTTTGGCGAGATGGTTCCTATGATTGAACCTGCAGCAATAGAAGTTTCGACAGCAGATATTTTGATTGTGGTGGGTACTTCTTTAGTTGTGTATCCTGCTGCAGGCTTAATTGATTACGCAAAACCAAGCATCCCAAAATTCATCATAGATCCTTCAAATCCCCAGCTCTACGATTTTGATGAATGGACTCATTTCAAAGAAAATGCAGGTTCAGGAGTGCAGAAATTAGCAGACAAACTAAAAAAAGAGTACATATAAAATAATGGCGAATAAAAAAGCTACTGACGAAGAAAAAGGAATTCTGGAGCAGTTTATGCTGCCTTTCTATCATATCACAAAACGAATTCCCCTTTTTCCTGGAAAAAATGATATTAAATCGGAAGCCGGTTTATTTGGCATCACAGAAGGAGAGCTCAAAGAGTATAGAGAGAATTATGACGAGAATGCCCGGCAAGCAGCCCTTGAAATTTTAAAGGAAGATGAAATTGTAGATTGTCTGGATAAGATTCCAATGGACGGAGAAGAAACCATTGTAGCATTTGGTGACTCCAATACTGAAGATGCACAGGGTTGGTTTACCATTCTGAAGCATGTACTGGAAATTTCAGTTGAGAAGGCGAACTTCAAATTTTTAAATGCGGGTGTGTCTTACAATACAACAGCTGAAGCTCTGCGCCGGATTGACCGGGATGTTGTTGTTCATGAGCCGGATTGGGTAATTGTAGCTCTTGGAACTTTCGATGCCCAGCGTTTAAATATTGCTCCTGATCGTACCTTGCTACCTCTTTCAGAAACCTGGGAAAATATAGAGACCATTCAGTCTGTTCTGGAATCAAGAGTAGAGAATCCACTGATCTGGGTTACCCCGGCACCTGTGATTGACGAGATGCTGGAAGAAAACCTGCTATATGATTTTACGATAAAACCGGAGGATTTAGGTCCGGTTCAGGACGTGGTTTCAGGTAAACAAGGAGCTATTGTGGACCCTTCCGCAAACCGAATGGGCAAAGGAGAGCCGAATGCATGGAATTACCTCCCGGATGGTTTGCACCATTCATTATCCGGACATATGGAGACGGCGAAAGCGATAATTAAAAAATTGGCCGAACCTAAAAGTTAACCTTCAGGTTGAGCAAATTAACGGAGGCATTAAGTTTGCGGGACAAACCACTATCTGTAGTTTGGTAAGTAGTAGTGATAGAAGGAGAAATCAACCCGATGCTTGTTTTATTATCAAATTGAAGGCCGACTAATCCATCAGCTCTTGGTACCGGACTTTTCATTGCCGTCGAAGAGGTTGGTGTAATCCGTTGAGAAAGAGCAAAAGCATCAATCAGCCCGACTCCAAACCCAACCCAAGCGCCAATACCAGCTCCATATTGCAATCCATCTATTAAAGGTTCATTAGCTACAAGCATAACCGAAGTAGTAATGACTGCTCCTGCTGCCGCACCATAAAAAGTATCAAGTAAAACGATAATACTGGTATTATTACCATCATTAAATAAACCCTGGACAATCAATTGCTGCCCACCCGAAGATGCAATATCATAGGCTCCAACACCAACACCATATAAAGTTCCAAGCCCAACCCCAACACGTAAAGGGGCAAAGTCAGTATTACTATTCAAAGCCATGGTGGCACCTCCCAATAGCGTCCCATTTACGGCGCCATTCAAAGTGTTTCCAGCCAATAGTTCAATAGTCTGAGCTTCAGAGGCTTTAGTTGCTGAAAAGATAATTGTGATGCAAAGGAAAAATGCTGTAAGTGTACGCATTAGGGTCTCATAGATTTTTTGATTTAACCGAAGTTAGTAAATAATGAATGCCAATACCATTAATGACTATCCGGGATCGTTTAAAGCTACAGGCAAAACCTTCCCATTATAAAACTGATGACCTGTTAATATAAAATTGGCAATGTAGTCTCCCATTTGTTGGGGAGAAACCGGAGCTTCAAAACCGGGAAAAGCTTCAGCAAGCATCTCGGTTTGCACAGCGCCAATACATAAACAATTTACGGCGATATTTTCATCTGTAAATTCAGCACTCATTACTTCGGATAAGCCAACTACTGCTGCTTTTGCAGTTCCATAAGCTGAAAGCCCACCAAACTTTAAACTACCTTGATAACCAGACATGCTAGAAATATTCAGTATATGGCTTCCTTTTTTCAGGTGGGTCTTCATAGCTTGTGTCAGGCGCACAATTCCATATACATTTACATCCATAAGCTTTTTGAACACTTCGATATCTGTATCCATAAATGCTTCACGGTGAACAACCCCGGCATTATTGATCAAACCATCCAAACCATTAGTTCCAGCAACAGCATCAGCTAATTTTTTGATGTCTTCTGGTTTGGTAAGGTCTGCTGGGGTTGAAATTATTTGTCCGTTGTTGGCAGCTTTTGATAATTCCTGAAGCTTGTCTTTAGAACGTGCTGTAGCAATAACTGTATGATTCTCTGAAGCCAATTTCAGTGCAGTCTCATATCCTATGCCACGACTGGCTCCAGTAATTAATATCGTCTTACTCATTAATTGATGGGTATATTATTAGAGATTTAAAGATTGAAACAAAAGCAAATGTAAATAGTTCGTTTAAGTTGTTACATGCTTGGAAAAAGCGCTTTTTTAGTGGTAAATTTCTGCTCTGTCAAAAATTCTAAAAAGTAAGTTAAGGCTTAATGACTACAAAAACTGGTAAACCGTTAGTACCCAGTAATATAGAAACCCTAAAACCCTATGTTGCGGGTAAGACCATTGCAGAAGTAGCAGATTTATACAAACCCAAAAAAATAGCCAAGCTTGCTTCTAACGAGAACCGATTGGGGTGCAGCCCCAAAGTAAAGAACGCCATTGATCAGGCGTTTAAAGAAATTCAGGATTATCCTGACCCTGTTGCCCGCAAACTAAGAGCCGCTATTGCTGAACGAAATGGAGTAAAGAGCGAAAATGTATTATTGGCTTCTGGATCGGAAAGCATTATCTCTATTTTATGTAAGACCTTTTTTCTGAACCGGGAAAATGCGGTAACTGCAGATGCCACCTTTGTTGGGTTTTTTGTGCAGATTGGTGTTCGTGGCGTTCACCTTAAACGGATTCCGATGACATCGGGGTATAGGTATGATGTAAAAGCTATTGCCAATGCCATAGATGAGAATACTAAAATGGTATATATAGCTAATCCTAATAATCCTACTGGTACATATATCAACAAAGATGAATTTGAGTGGTTTATGCAACAGGTTCCTGAGGATGTGTTGGTAGTGATGGATGAAGCTTATTTTGAATATGCAAAAGACGTCAAGGATTATCCTCAGGCACTGGATTATGATTATGAAAACATCATAGTGTTAAGAACCTTTTCTAAGGCGTATGGCCTTGCAGGATTCAGGGTAGGATATGCAATAGCTGATGAAGAACTCATCAGTAATATGATGAAAACAAAGCTTACCTTTGAACCTACAACTTTGGGGCAGGCAGCAGCTCTGGCCGCATATAATGATCATGAGTTTCTGCAGAAAAGCGTGGAAGTTGTTGAAGAGAGTAAAAACAGGTTGTACCAGTTTTTTGATAAACATAATGTTGAATATGTGAAATCGATCTCAAATTCAGTGATGATGATCTTACCTTCAGAACAAGAAGCTATAGATTTGACTCAGAGTATGTTGGAAAAAGGGGTGATATTGAGACGAATTAATGCCTTCGGATTGCCAAACTGTATCAGAATTACAGTTGGACTTTCAGAGGAAATGGATCACTTTGAACAATCGTTTTTAGAAGTAACTAAGAAGTAAGCAGTAAAGATTTTATTTATGGCCAAGACAAAAACGGCATCAAAAAAAGAAAAGAAAACAGCACCAAACGTTGATTGGAATAGCGTTGCTCAGCTTATGTTAAACTCAAGGGCAATGGATGCCAAGGAAGAAAACGAGCTGGTTCCTAACAAAGAAGTATTGTATCAGTTTTCGGCCCGCGGGCATGAGCTTGGACAAATTTTGTTAGGGAAACTACTTACCAATAAAAATGATGCGGCCAGTGCATATTATCGTTCAAGACCGCTTTTACTCACTTTGGGGCTTTCTGAGGAAGATGCAATGGCTGCCCCGATGGGGAAGTCAGGTGGCTATAGCGATGGGCGCGATATTGGTGTGGTTTGCAATAAACCAGAAGCTGACAGTCCTAAAGTGCTTCCAATGGCTGGGGACGTAGGTTCACAATACACTCCGGCAATTGGCTGGGCGCAGGGTATTGAATACCGCAGAAAAGTGCTCAAAGAAAAAGAGTATGATAAAGCTATTTCTGTAATTCTGGGTGGTGATGGTTCGGTAGCTACAAATGGGTTTTGGTCGGCATTGACGATCGCGACTACCCAGAATCTGCCAGTACTATTCTACATTGAGGATAATGGGTATGGAATCTCGGTGACTAGTGAATATCAAACTCCGGGCGGTAAAATCAGCAATAACCTTCAATCGTTTAACAACCTGAAGATATATGACGGCGATGGTACCGACCCGGAAGGTGCTTCATCGCTGCTCGAAGAATCAGTCAACTATGTACGTGACAGGAAAGGCCCTGCACTTATCCGCTTGACAGTTCCAAGGTTAAATGGACATTCTTATCAGGATAACCAGGCTTATAAAGATGATGAGCTCCTTAAAAAAGAGCAGAAGAATGATCCGCTCGACAAATTAAAAGCCTTTATGGTTCCGGATTATATCACAGAAAAAACATGGAAAAACTGGGAAAAGAAAGCTGATAAAACTATTGAAGAAGCTGCACAGGCCGCATTAAATCGTCCGGAACCTGATACCTCACAAACAGAGAAGTATGCTTTTGCTGAAGACGAGGTTCAGACTATAGGGGGATTAGTTGTAGAAGGCCATGAATTTCCGAAATTTACTGAAGAGCCCCAACCTGAAAAACAGCGTATTAATATAGTAGAGGCTATCCGAAGAACCCTGAAGTACGAACTGGAGACCAATCCAAAGCTGATGGTTTTTGGGGAAGATGTGGGAATGAAGGGTGGCGTTCACGCTGCTACAATGGATCTCCAATCAGAATTCGGCGAAGATCGTGTTTTTGATACCAGTCTTTCTGAAGAAGGTATTATTGGCCGCGCTGTAGGGCTTGCGTATTCCGGTTTGATGCCGGTAGCAGAAATTCAGTTCAGAAAGTATGCAGATCCGGCTACCGAGCAGCTTAATAATTGCGGAACAACAAGATGGAGAACTGCCAATCGATTTGCTGCTCCAATTGTCGTACGTATGCCGGGAGGTTTCGCTAAATGTGGAGATCCATGGCACAGTATGAGTAACGAAGTGTTTTTTACACATGCCATTGGCTGGCAGGTAGCCATGCCAAGCAACGCTGAAGATGCAGTTGGGTTATTGAGATCTGCCATGCGAAGTAATAATCCCACGATCTTTTTTGAGCATCGAAATTTATTGGATGCCAAGTACGCCCGAAAGCCTTATCCGGGAGATGAGTTCATTGTTCCTTTTGGAAAAGCAAAGAAATTGAGAGAAGGAGAGGAACTCACCATTATTACATGGGGAGCTATGTGTGAACGCAGTGAGGCCGCCGTTGAAAAACTGGGAGTTTCTGCGGATGTGCTAGATCTTAGAACATTAATGCCCTGGGACAAGGAAGCAGTTCTGGATTCTATACGTCGAACAAACCGATGCTTGATTGTTCATGAAGATAACAAAACAGCCGGGTTCGGGGCTGAGATCGCTGCCGTTCTTGTGCGCGAAGCCTTCACCTACCTGGATGCTCCGGTTGAACGAGTAACTATGCCTGATATACCTGTTCCTTATAATGTTAACCTGATGAATTCGGTGTTGCCAACAACCGGGAAAATTGCAGATAAGATAGAAGAAATACTCTCTTTCTAAGTTCTGGTTAAATTGTTACATGAGTCTTTTTTAATTTTAAAATTATAGAGTTTCCTATGTGGAATCTCTATAATTAGAGGCGTTCAACTCTTTAATTTTTATTAGTCTTGAGACTCGGTACAAAAATAATAATTGGCTTTATATGCATTAGTATGCTGTTGGCTGTTGTTGGTTTTATTTCTGATCACTACACATCAGAAATTAGACAGGAACAGTTACGTTCAGTAAATGAAGCTTCGGAAGTAGTGATTTATACCGGGGAAATGGAACGCAGCTTATTCCAAAGTCTGATCTTTTTAAATGGAATAAGAGAAGCCCTTGTTGTTGAAAAAAATTATGATACGGTACAGGAGCTACCCGCAGTTGTAGAGCTTATATCGCAATTTGAAAGAGAACTGGAGCAGTTTGAAACGTCTTTTTCTAAACTGGAAACACTGTTGATTCAGGATCAGCGTCTTCCGGAAGATGTAAGCGAGCTACTTATGAGCTATGAAGTTTATAAGTCTATAGCATTCCAATGGCTTGACTTAGGGGAAGAGAATTTCAGTCAGGCTAATATTATGTTCATCAACTCGATTGAACCTTACTTTAGAAATAACATCATTCCGGAGATTACACAACTTCGAAGTTTTGTTTTATCTATTCAGGAACAGCGGAATGTACAGCTTTCAAATTCCCTGCAGAGAGCAGAACTCATAAATTATATCGCAACGCTGAGTTCTGTTCTACTGGCTATTGTGTTAGCTGTTTATATATATAGGTCTATTGCCAATCCGCTGGCAAAAATGAGTATTACGGCCAAGAAACTGGGTGAAGGTAAGCTTGATGAACGGATTGAAGTAACTTCAAAAGATGAAATTGGAGAATTGGCACAAGCTTTTAACTCAATGGCGGCTGGCCTTCAGAAAAAAACCGTCTCAAAAGCATATGTAGATAACATTATTGAATCTATACAGGAAGCCTTGTTTGTAACGGATAATAACGGGACTCTTATCCGGGTCAATTCCGCAGCAGCTGACCTAATGGGATATAAAGTGGATGAAATGACGAATCGTCCAATCCAGGATTTTTACAACATGGACGGCATGAAAACGGAATATGAGCAGAATAGAAAAGATAAAAAGTCTTTTGAATTCGCTCTAATCCATAAGGATAAGCACCTGTTACCGGTTTTGTTTTCTGAAGCAGAATTAATGGATACACAAGGTAACAAGGTGGGTACCGTATCAGTCGCTAGTGATATTTCTGAGCGTAAGCTACAGGAAGAAGAAATCCGTACCTCTTTAAAAGAAAAAGAGGTGATGCTCGCTGAAATTCACCACCGAGTGAAAAACAACCTTGCAGTAATTTCAGGATTACTTCAACTTCAAAGCTATAGCGCAAAAAATGTTGAAGTTGAAAAGGCATTAAGTGACAGCCAAATGCGAATCCAATCTATCGCGCTGGTTCATGAAATGCTATATGAGAGTGAGTCGCTGGCCTACATTGCATACGATAAATATGTTAACGATTTACTTCAGGCCATCAGTAGCATGCATATGAATGGGCAAAAGAATATCGAGCTCTCCGCTGATGTTGAACCAATTTCGTTAAGTATCAATCAAGCTATTCCCTGCTCTTTACTTATTAATGAACTGATTGTAAATGCCTTTAAGCACGCATTTCAAGGTCAGCAGAATGGAAAAATAAATGTAAACATGACTCAGGCCGATGATAAAATAACCATGCTTATTTCGGATAATGGTCAGGGTTTTGATGTTGAGAACTTTACAGACTCTGATTCATTAGGGTCAACGCTCATCAGAACACTTGCAGGTCAACTGGAAGGAGATTTTGAAATATTGGAAAGCTCAAAAAAGAACGGCAGTATCTTTAAAATTGAGTTTATCAGAGAGCAAGAACTGAGTAGTCGAGATTAAGTGAATCCTGCGAAATCGTTAGTAACAAAGCTTCTAAAAAATCGTAGCTTGCTTTGATAGTGTTAATTCCTGTCATTTAGATGATATAAGATTAATTAGGGCAGATTTAGTTGATAAACCGTCGCACCTTTGTTTTACTTTTTTGTGGATTAGCGGGATTGGTGAGCTATTTTCTTCTCCGTCCCGAGATTGAATTCTATGCTTCAGGTCCGATTTCTGAAAGTAAAGAAGCAGTTGAAGAACGTCTTGCAGAAATTGCACCACAACTTGGTTTTTCTGCCGATTCCCTCGCCATAATGACGATGCGAAAGCAGCACCTGAAGTACCTAAAAACGCTAGAAGATACTTTAGCGGAAGAAACCAATCCGGCCAAGCTGAACAAAGCAGACGTGCATATTCAAAGCTGGGAAACTATTGTAGGCAGTAAAAACAATAGCAGTGGTATGTTCGCCTCTACAGGACAGTTATTTGAAGATACCGGCCGCCTTAAAATTAATGTATCCAATGCCGGAAGGGTTATTCGTTTACAAGCTCATTCTGGAAACCCCAACCCTACCTTTCTTCAGGGAGATTCCCTGTTGGGAATAGCAAATCGTCTAGTTGGAAATACTTTAGGGTATGATCTGGAAAAGTATGAAATCGATGTAGACAATTCTGACGATTCCTCTTTTGTGGTTCTGGAAGAACGTAATCAGAGAGTAGTAATGGAAAATGGGACAGCCAATACCCTTGACATAACCTGGAAAAGAAAACCAGAGGCAAGCGATACTCCTCAAACACTTTCATTAAACTTAAAACCGGTGGTTCGGGAAATAGATAATGAATCAGGTTTTCGGACGGAGTTTGGTTTTAGCATAGAGTCATTTTCAGCGATGAATCAGTTTGAACCTGAAAATTTACAAGCCAGTACTTCAATTGATAATGACAGTGACTTATACTTTTCTTATGCGCTGTTCATAGCCTTATTTATACTGGCTATTCTGGTTTTCACAGTAGGTATCAGGAATATTTTTAAAGGTAAAGTAGAATGGAGACGGGCGTTAGTTCTTTTTATCGTCATTGCACTTACTACGTATGGCTGGCGAGCAATTTTCTTCATTTATACATTCAACGACTTTCTGAACAACACCGGTATCTTTGGGGCAACCATTAATAACGTGTTATTTGCCTTGGTGGTAGGTCTGTATGGTTCTTTGGCGTACATCAGCTGGGAGGCCTTGGCTCGTTCCCAAAAACAAAAGCAGGTTGATGTTATTGATGCCCTCTGGCAACGTAAATTTTTTGTAAGTGAAACCGGAGCAGGGCTTATTCATGGCTTTGCGATTGGGGGTATTCTGATTGGTATTATATCAGCGCTGTTATATTTGATGGGGGAATTTTTGGTCCAGGTCGATAGTCAGTTTGGATTTGCTGAGGCCAGCATTCAACCCAAATTGCTCACTATTAATATGAGCGCATGGACGGTAACCTGGCTGGTCTGTATTGCTCAAATTGGCTTTGTTTATTCGATCATAAATCACTGGGTAAAAAAAGAATGGCTGGTAGGACTACTTTCAATCATATTTACAGGCATTTGTATCACAGTCCTGGGGCGGTTAATAGGAACTAGCGGCTCCGTTTTTGAAGACCTGATCATTTACCTGGGAATTGCGGTCATCCTGATTTATGCAATCCGTGAATTTGGACTTTTGACAGTTTGTACTGCTTCATGGTTCTATAGTGTGTTTTTTATGATGCAGCCTTACCTGGGGTCTGACTCGATGGAAGTAGCTTATGTAAGCTGGGTTCAGGCTTTTATTATAGCAGGGCCATTTATCTATGGATTTATCGCTTATCGATATGGAGTTTCTGTAACAGAGGTGGGTGGATATATACCTGAATACGAGGAACGCATAGCTCAACATCTTCGGGTTGAAAAAGAAATCGAAATTGCACGTGAAAGTCAGTACAAACTGATGCCACTTCAGCCTCCCAAAGCAGATGGAATTGATGTCTATGGATTTTTCCTTCCCTCTTTTGAAGTAGGAGGCGATTACTTTGATTACGTGCTTTCCGAAAACGAGCAAGGTAAGCCAACCGCTCTTACAATGGCTGTTGTTGATGTATCCGGGAAGGCAATGCGTGCTGCAATGCCCGCCGTTTTTACAAGTGGGTTGTTACTTTCGCGAATGAAAGACGACATGCCGGATGAGGTATTATCACGAATAACGGAGCCTATATTCTCAAGAACCGACAAAAGAACATTCATCACCTGCGCGCTGGCTCGTTATGATTTTGAAACAATGAAAATGAGTATAGCCAATGCAGGGCACTGTCGCCCTATACTTAAACGAAATGGTTTGGCTGAATATATTCATACTCCCGCACCTGCCTACCCACTAGGGTTAAGAACAGGAGTGAAGTACAAAGCCGAAACAATTACTATGAAGAAAGGCGATTTTTTCCTGTTGTATTCTGATGGTTTGCCTGAAGCAGTGAATGAAATGGGAGAGCGTTTTGGTTTTGATGAAGTCCCAAGGTTGATAGAATCTATAGATACAGAAAACTTATCAGCGAATGAGATTGCCCAGGAAATAAAACGTACCGTTCAGAAATTCAGTAACTATCAATTGGCAGACGATACTACTATCATATGCCTGAAGGTTTAAAAAGTAATAAGACAAATCGCCCAATTTTGACAGGCTGCAAGCGAGACGTCTCAAAAATAATATTAATCACAAAACATAGAACATGGCTCAAGATCAAAACTTTGATTTTAATGTACCGCCGCAGTTCGAAAAGATTTCAAAAAACATTCGGTTTATTATTGCCGGATTGATTGTTGCTTTGCTCGGCTTCTCCACATTCTTTACGGTTGACCCGGAAGAGGTAGGAGTTGTTGTGCGGTTAGGTAAATTCGTAGAAACCGTAGAACCCGGATTGAATTATAAATTACCACTTATCGATCAGGTGGAGTTGGTTCCTGTTGAACGACAGCTGAAACAAGAGTTTGGCTACCGTACGGTTCAGGCAGGCGTCCAAACCCAGTACCAAAAAGCAGGATATGAAGATGAATCGCTGATGCTAACAGGCGATTTGAATCTTGCGGATGTAGAATGGGTGGTTCAATACCGGATAAACGATCCGTACAGTTATCTCTTCAAAGTACGTAATGCTGAATCAACGCTTTCGGATATTTCAGAAGCGGCAATGCGCCAAATTGTAGGGGACCGTACTGTAAATGAAGTGTTAACCGTTGGTCGTGCCGAAGTTTCTATTCAGGTTCAGCAACTAATACAGGCATTGGTAACGGAGTATGAAATGGGAATTACCATAGAACAGGTAGTGCTTCAGGATATCAATCCGCCAAATCCCGTAAAACCATCGTTCAACGCAGTTAACGAAGCTCAGCAACAAAGAGAGACCTTAATTAACCAAGCCAGAGCCGATTACAATCGTGTGATACCAAGAGCACGAGGTGAAGCCCAGGAAACCATTCAGCGTGCTGAAGGTTATGCCTCTGAAAGGGTGAATACAGCAGAGGGTGAAGTATCTCGTTTTAACGATTTATACACCGAATATGTGAAAGCCCCGCAGGTTACAAAACAGCGGATATTTTTAGAAACTATGGAAGACATAATTCCGAAAATGGGAAAGAAGATTATCATGGATGAAAACGGTAATAATGTATTGCCACTGCTTCAAATGCAGTTAAATGGTGTGCAACAATCATCCACTCAAAACAATAACGGAGGTAACTAAGATGCAACAAGCAAAAGGAATAATTGCCGGCGTTATTGGACTAGTTATAGTTTTAACTGCACTTGACGGATTTTATGTGGTTCATGAAACCGAACAGGTTATAATCACTCAGTTTGGTGATCCTGTTGGAGAGGCTATAACTCAGCCTGGACTAAAGTTTAAGATTCCGTTTATGCAGGAAGCGAATTTCTTTGAGAAGCGTTACCTGGAATGGGATGGAGACAGAAACCAAATTCCAACACGGGATAAGAAATTCATTTTTGTGGATTCTTATGCCAGATGGCAAATCACCGATCCCCTTCAGTTTTATCAACGGCTGGGGAATGAGCGGGGAGCACAATCACGTTTAGATGATATTCTGGATGGTGAAACCCGAAATGCAATAGCTTCTAATGATTTGCTGGAAATTGTACGAACCAGTAATCGCGAACCGGATACTTCCGGAGCTGCTATTTTAGAAGTTGTGGAAGATTCGTTGGAAACGATCAAAACCGGTCGTGAGACCATTCAGGAAGAAATCCAGCAAAAAGCGAATGAGCGCGCTACCGATTTAGGTATCGTAATTCTTGACTTCCGTATTAAAAGAGTCAACTATGTACAAGATGTTCGCCAGACGGTTTATGACCGTATGATTTCAGAACGTAACCGAATTGCTGATGAATTCAGGTCTGAAGGGCAGGGAGAAGCTTCCAGAATAAATGGTGAAAAAGAACGCGACTTGAAGCGAATTCAGTCAGAAGCATTCCGTCAAGCGGAAATTATTCGCGGTGAAGCGGATGCGCGGGCTGCAGCCATTTATAATTCGGCATATAACAGAACCAATCAGGCGAGGGAGTTATACTCGTTCATGAGATCGATGGAGGCTTATACCAAAACCATGGATAAAGAATCGAATATCATACTGTCTACCGACAGTGACTTTTTCAGATATCTGAATTCGATTGATTAAAGAAATCGAAAGTTGGTATTTAAAGCATGGGTGGTGAGCCCGTGCTTTTTTTATGTTTAAATTTTGCGGGATTTATAACGTTTAATATCCAGCAAGTAAATGGTCAGCCTTTTGAAATTAAATGCAGCTGCACCACTTTCAATTCATCATAAGGTATTTCTTCGGAAAGGGCTTCAAAAACAGGCCGAAGCATTTCGGTGCCGTGTTCATCAAAGGCTTTTCTTATCTTTTTCAAATCAGAACTGCTCAGGTTCGATGCTTCTAAGATCTTGTCAGAGGGTATTGCATTTCCTGCTCTTACAAACTTGATTAAATATCCCACAATTGTGCTTTCCTTAACACTGATTTTTGTAGCTATATCCGAAATGCTGTCTCCCTCGCAAAACAATTGTCCAACTTCGTAAGGGCGACTGCTTTTGCTTAGTGTTTTCCGGACTTTACTTTTTCTTTTCCGGTCAGACTTTGACCTTTCTTTCAGTTTATGATCCTTACTGAAACCGATAATGATGTCAAGAAAAGCCGTGCCGTATTTTTCTGCTTTTGCCCGGCCTACTCCATGAATTTTCAAAAAACCCTCCTTTGATTGGGGACAATAATAAGCCATCTCGATCAACGAGGTGTCTGCGAAAATAACGTAGGGAGGAACCTCTTGCTGTTGAGCCAGGTCCATTCGTCTTTCCTTTAGTAAGGCAAATAAGTTTTTGTTGAAGTCGAGCGACTCGATTTCGGATTTAGCATTTCCGGTTCGTGCTTTTTGCTGAGGTTCTTCTATCACCCCAAAAACCTCCTGCTCACCCTTGAGGATTTCAATGGCTTTGGGAGTAAGCTTTAAACTTTTATGTTCAAACTCTCTCACGATGATGTCTTGTTTCATGAGTTCTCGATACAGCTGTTTCCACTCCGGCCGGCTGAATTCTTTTCCAATTCCATAGGTTGAAAGCTGATCGTGCCCAAACTTAAGAACTTCTTTGCGGCGTGAACCGACCAGGATGTTTTTGATATGGTGATACCCGAACTTTTGGTCCGTCCGGGCCATTGTTGACAAGAATTTCTGAACGGGAATGGTGATGTTTTCTTTTTCGGGCGTATCGCCGGTGCAGAAATCACACATTCCGCAATTTGGCTCATTGAAGTTTTCTCCAAAATATTGCAGCAACTTGATACGCCGGCATTGGTGAGCCTCCACATACCCCATTAGCTTTTGCAGGTGTTGCTCTGCCACACGTTGTTCGGCTTCCGCTTTCTGGTCAATGAAGTACCGGATCTTGGCAGCATCTCCATAACTGAACAGAAACAGGCAATCGGATTGCAGGCCATCACGCCCGGCGCGTCCAATTTGCTGATAATATGATTCGATATTCTTCGGCATGTCGTGATGAACTACAAACCGAACATCCGGCTTATCAATACCCATACCGAAAGCAATAGTGGCTACAATGATATCCACCTCATCCTTGATGAAAGCATCTTGGTTTTGGGCCCGCTCCTGTTCTCCAAGTCCGGCGTGGTAGGGCAGGGATTTGAATCCATTTGCATTCAGATCCTGAGAAAGTTGATCAACCTGTTTTCTTGAAAAACAATAGATAATCCCCGACTCCCCCTCGTGTGTTCGTATAAAATTAATCACCTGCTGAAGAGCGTTGTTTTTTGATTCAACATTCAGATACAGGTTCTCACGGTTGAAACTGGCAACAAAAGTATTGGCGTTTTTCAACCCCAGAGATGCTGCAATATCCTTCTGTACACGGGGTGTTGCGGTAGCAGTAAGTCCTAAGGTAACTGCATTGCTGAATCGATTGGTGACATCAGCCAGTTGCCGGTACTCCGGGCGGAAATCGTGTCCCCATTCTGAAATACAGTGGGCTTCATCAATGGCCACACATTCAACATTTAGTCCTGAAAGCAGATTCAGGACATTACCTTTCAGCAGAGTTTCGGGAGCCAAATACAAAAGCTCCAGCTTGTTCCTGCGGATAAGGTCGAGTGTGTTTTGGTATTCCCCGGGTGAAAGCGAGCTATTCAGGTACGAAGCGGAAATTCCATAAGCAGTAAGTTGGTCAACCTGATCTTTCATCAGTGAAATCAAGGGAGAAACAACAATGGTAAGTCCATCAAAAATGAGTGCAGGAATTTGATAGCAAAGTGATTTCCCTCCCCCGGTAGGCATTACGGCAAGGGTATCACGCTTTTGGAGTACGTTTTCAATTATATCTTTTTGGAGCGACCGGAATTCCTCAAAGCCGAAAATATCATGAAGAATATGTTCAGCTTGTTGGAGGTCCGGCATAGTATTAAAGGTGGTTTCTGTATGGTTCATCGTCTTTTTCTAAAGTAAGAGCAACGAAAACCGAATTCCTTACAGATTTATATAAGTGTGATATGGCTAGCTGCCCAGACTTTTAGCCAATTATATATAAGACAATCTCATTTAAATAGATTGTTTCTCCGTTGAGTAAAAAATAAATGAGCAACTATCGGGCAGGTTATTTTTCCTTTCTGGAGCTTTTTCTCCTGACCCGGCTGTGTAAGGAAATATCAGCGTTTGTGATGAATTTAAATAATACCCGGGTCCAGGAATTGTGGGCATACAGGTCACTGTAATATTCAGGAGCTAATTTCTTTAGCTTCGGTAATCGGGATCCTGGAATGCGCGGGAAATCATGATGCTCGTTATGAAATCCTACATTGAACGAAAGCTTGTTTAAAGGGCCATAATAGGAGTAGGTCTCTTGCCCTTCTTCAAAGACGTAATGTTCGGAGATAAAATGTCCGGCAAGCGGATGCAAGCTACCGGCAAAAAATACTGAGACCGCTAAATAAAGAAGAGCTTGCCACCCGGCAAAATAGATGAATAAAGCAATAACAGGGAACTGAAACACCATATTAATGAAGTGCCACTTTTTCATCTTTAAAGGGTGCACAAATAATGGACGTATTATATAGCATAATATCTGGTTGAAAGCCCAGACCAGCTTTCCCCATAAACCTTTAAAAAAGCCTGCTTCTACAGGATGTGGTAAATCGGCATCATGATGTTCATCACCTTGCTCGGCATGATGCATCAAATGATAGGTTTTAAACGACATCGCATAAGGAAAAATCATCGGGATGTTAGCAAATATGGCGAGCCAGTTATTATGAGCTCTTTTCTTGAAGGCCAAATGATGACTCAATTCATGAATTGCCAAAAATAAAGCATGAGAAATAGTAGCGCCGAATATGTAAGAGGCCGCTAAAAATAAAGCCCAGTGTAAATTCAGAGCAAAGTAAGCGGAAACCATTTGAAGAAGAACCAACCCAAAAACCTTATACTTCAGAGAAGTATCTACTCCGTAAAGTTCTCTTACCTGGGGGTATTTTTTTAAGATTTCCTTTCGACGCCCCATGTGGGGTTCTGCTTCATCTGACCAGTAAAACCCGTCTTCGTCTCTTTTGTACCCTTCAGATACTGAAGTATTCATGTAGAATGTTTAAATGCCGTTTTCTATTTCAACAAATATAACAAAATATTGTATGCACACTGATATAATTACTGATTATATAGGTATCGAAAAAAGAAGGTTGGTCCGAAATGTTATCTTCTCGGGTTGGCGGAAACAAAGCTAAACCCGTTACGGTTCGACCCTTCCGGCAAAAAATACTGCGGGGCTTTATCTATACCAATTCCCTAAACTCCACATCCAGCATCTCACTTAATATTTCTTTGCTTTTTGAAGTATCAACATGAGCGCCAAGTTTCATCAAAAGATTATAAAGCCCCAGGTGTACACGGGTAGTGTATAAAAAGTGTTGAGATCCGCGGGGTTCATTACCAATGGGAGCGTCTTTGGTGAAATACTTAATTTTATTTCGATATTCTTCGTCACCGAAATCAAAAACTTCATATTTATAAGGCTCAGCGAAAGTCATTCCATAGTTTCGCGCAAAGTGAAAATACTCCTCTTCCTTTTCGGGGCTATCAGAGTCTGCTTTTATAACTTTTAATTTATGGTAGAGCTCCCGAATAGCTTCTTCATTACCATGCAGATGAGTAGGAAGCAAGCTGAGGTAATTCATGAAAAATTCTTCCGGAAATTGTTTCACACAGCCAAAATCGATTACCCCGAGTTTATCATCATTTGTGAATAAGAAGTTCCCGGGGTGCGTATCGGCGTGAACGTAATTCTTATCCTTAATTTGCTGGTGGAAAAAATCCCAAAGCATTTGCCCAAACCGATTTCGTTGTTCCTGAGTTGGTTCTTCTTTAAGAAATTCATTCAGGTGCCGGCCTTCCAGGTAAGTCATACACAAAACTTTATCCGTAGAATACTCTTTGATCCATTCCGGTATTACGATATTTAACCCTCCAAATCGCTCCCGAAAAAGCTCAATTTGCTGCCCTTCATTAGTGTAGTCGGTTTCTTCAAGCAGCGTTTCTTTAACTTCATCGAAATAGGGATCAATCTCGGCACCTTTTTTTACAATCCGCTTTACCAGAATTTTGGCCAGCCCTAAATCAGAATTGATCGTCTCTCTTACATTCGGGTATTGAATTTTAATAGCAACTTTTCGGCCATCTTTTAATTCTGCTTTGTGTACCTGTCCGATAGATGCTGCTGCAAATGCTTCGGATTCAAAATGTGCAAAAAGTTGCTCAGGATAACCCCCGAGTTCTCTCTTTATAATAGAACGAACGAGCGCTTTATTGATAGGAGGAACCGAATACTGAGCCTGACTCATCACTTCAGCAAATTCTTCAGGCAGAAACCCCTGATCCATACTCATGCCCTGGGCTATTTTAAGGGCTGTTCCGCGAAGCTTGGTGAATTCCTTAAATACTTCTTTCGCGTTTTCAGAATGAAAGTCGCTGTCAGAACTTTCATTCTCCTTTCCGGATTTTTTACGGAGATATCGCTTGGCGTAGTTGGTTCCAACTTTGAGCCCGGTCTTGGCAATGCGACTGCCTCTTTCAAATTTCGAGGATGGGAAGTCATTACTCATCTTCAGTCTCCTCGTCTTCTTCATCTGTAATTTCGACTTCAACTTCCGGTTCATCCTCAAACCAACCGGAAACCCATTCGTTGAAATCTTTCACCTGCTGGCTGAAGCCAAAAGCACCTAAAGAGTACTTAGCGAGATCAAATCCTTTGTCTACAATTTTTGAGTAGACCAGCTCTTCAATGAAACCGGTAATTTTATCGGTGAGGGCAAAGGTACGCTCTCGATCCTCACTATTATCTTCCAGCCAAAATTTAATGAGAAATAGATACTGCGTTTTAAGTGAACTGTAAAATAAGTCTCCTATTAAAAAACCGGCGCTGGTTGCGATGTTCCCATCTGAAGTGAAGAAGTCTTTAAATAAGTGTTTGACTTCTTCTTGAAATTCAGAATTGCCTGTGCATTTCCATTCATATTTACGGAAGGTATCCTCGACAAACTCACGCCGATCATCCATCATATCAAATAGGGTAAAGATGAAATTGGATAGTTTTTCTGATATAGAGTAAGAATCAAAATCCTCAATTTCTCCAACCATCGCGCGGTACCGGATCACTAAAGAAGGATAATAGAATTTCAGAATAGCTTTTTTGTTGGGAAAGAGGGCGTAGATTTCAGAGGCTGATTTACCCGTTTTGTCAGTTAAATTGGGTATAGTAAATTGATCTTTTATATATAGGTCAATGGCTGCTTCTGTCAGCTCAATTTTAATATTTAGTTTTTCTGTATCCATATAGGTGACTTAATTTCATCTGCAAAACGAATGTACGAGGGTTTCAGTTCGCTGGTACGGTATAAATTGGAATAATGTTTTGAATGATCTGCTTCCGGTTGTGTTGCAATAGCTTAAATGAGGTTGGGGTAAAATTTGCTCGCCATCTTTTTTTTACGTATCTATTAGTGCAACATAAATAATACATTAGAGAGTAAATGAAACAAGCATATATATATATATATTAACTACCATAGTAATTTTTGGGGGTGGATGTACACCAGAGGAAAATCCAGTAACCTCTGCTAGTTCAAATAGTTTGAATTCCTCATCTGTTTATGAAGTCCAAGAAAATGAGATGGATTATTCTTCCTCAAAAAAAGATACCGGCTCGGTAAATACATTTTCTCCCACAACTTCTTCCTTTGATGAGCCATGTGACCCTGCTACTTGTATAGATCCGCCCGGCAGTGGTGGTAGTGGAGGTGGACCATCATGCACACCAACAGATCAATATAGACTTGAAGCATCTGTGAATAGTTCTGGCGCATATACTTACAATTCTAGTATTCCAACAAATCAATTAACTCCTTATTGGGGTAGCATAATTCTGACTGCAAAGGATGCAATAGGAAACACATCACAAAATGGGTCTCCTTATCATGAAGTATTTGATTTAGATAGAAAAGTAAAAGTAACGACCACTTTAACTTCTGGAGGTCAACTTAACTTCTCACTTTCACTTTTTGATATGTATGCTAGGGCTTGGTTTTCTAGTAATAATGGATTTATTTCTAATGCTGATGTTGTAGCAGAAGCTGATGAAATAAATATTGAAGGAACTTACACTTTAGCCAACGATAATTTTTCATTGACTGATTTTGAATTTGAAAACCTTAATGTCAGTGTTAGTTTATCGGGTTTTACAGGGTGGCTAGCAGATGTTTTTGGTTACACCTCTACAGCAGAAAGTGAGGTCGAAGATGAAATTAAAAATTTAATCTCGAATGAGATCAATAGTTTTAATGCTAATAATCCGAACATGTATGTAAAGTCATTAATCGATTATCAAGGAATAGAAAATATTCTCCCTGCTTTAGACTTAGCTATAGCTGAGTTAGTAAAAGATGATGTTGATGCAACCCTTTTATTGGCGTTACCCTCCTGTGGTGATATTACTAGAGATGGTCTAATTAAACTTAATGTAACTACTAATTAAAAATCATGAGATCAATAAGTACTTTTGTTCTGCTACTTTTAATTAATAGTACTATAGTAGCACAGCAAATTGAATCCTCAGAAAATAACGAAGCTATTAAGAGTCCCAAGAATTCTATTTATGTAGAATTTGCCGGAAATGGAATTTCCTACAGCTTAAATTATGACTACCGGATTAAAGAGAAGATTGTAGCCAGATTAGGGGCTAATTATGCCCCTACTTTGGTGGCGCCTGGGGTCGGCGTGCTTACCCATGGGAGTTACCTTTTTGGTAAAGAAGATGAGTTTTTTGAATTGGGAGCTGGGTTACTATACGTTTTTTCAGAAGAGCCTGCTTTAGTTCCTTTTGTAGATAATTCTGGCTCTATCGAGGGCGGTATACTTACGGGTACCATCGGGTATCGCTATCAATCAGCAAAACGTCCGGTTTTATTCAAGGCTTCATTAACTCCTTTTTATAGTTTTTTTGCTGACCGTATGTTTATTTCTGCAGGGTTGAGTATTGGCTACACGTTTTAAAACGATTCTCCCCGCTTTACAGTTTGATTGCTAAGAATTAGATATCATTCTACACAATCACTCACTTATTATTTAAGAATGAGCAAACAACATAAGCGGGACATATTATTTCTTTCTCTGGCAGGGGTATTTTTAACATCGCTGGTTTTAGGAAATGTAATAGGCACTACCAAATTTGTCACCCTTTTTAGTCTTGAATTACCAGATTGGCTGAGATCCATCACTCCTTCTATTGTGAGGGATGATAGTATATATACCATGAGTGTGCCGGTTGGGGTATTAGCCTACCCCTTTACTTTTTTAGCAACAGATTTAATTTCTGAACTATTCGGGCGCAAGAAAGCGCAGCTCGTAGTATGGGTTGGCTTTGCAATGAACTTCTTTATGCTATTATTAATGTCGGTTGGGCATTGGCTTCCCAATACGGGAGGTGTAAGTGGCGGACTTCCATTATTCGAGGGGGTGTATGAATTTATGGTTGGCAATACCATAGCCAGTATGATTGCTTATTTGACTGCACAAACGGTTGATGTCCGTTTATTCCATTTTTGGAAAAATCTTACCGGGGGCAAACATCTTTGGTTGAGAAATAATGCATCAACTATGTTCAGTCAACTGGTAGATTCCACAGCAATTTTGACCATTTTATATCTCGCCGGAAACCTAGGCGATAACGTAAATTCTGTAGCCACGCTCATCATCCTGATCATCAACAGCTATTTATTCAAATTTTTCTTCGCACTTTTCGATACGCCACTCTTTTATTTGGGTGTAAGATTTCTTAAGCACTACGATGAAGACCCTTCAGGGCACTCTTTATATGAATCTGGGTAACTCATGATTTCACAGAAAAAAAGTGAAAGAAATTTGAAATAAAATTTGCAGTGAATAGGGTTCAGCCCTTACCTTTATAATCCTTTCGAGGAAATGAAAATCGCTGACTAAAACTTATGTTTTGGCCGGCATTTTTTTTCGCTGAAAGGTTTGTTCTTAGACATATTGAAGTATAGATCAGATTGTTTGTGCGAGCGAGAGCTTGTTCAATTTCTTGATGCAATTTTTTGCATTTTAAAATGACCAAGAGCGTAGGGTCAGCTCACAGAGTATTATATAGTATATTTACAA
>NZ_JAVJQO010000010.1 GCF_040218225.1 Gracilimonas sp. | reverse complement strand
CATTCCTTTGATGAGCACCGGAATCAGCTCCGTGTAGTTCATGGTTTTATATTCCATGGTTTTCTCAATTTCAGTTTCTGATATGGCGTCAGGACCTTGCCCGTCTACCTTCATTTCAGAATAAGTATGAAGATTATTTTTAACCAGCGAAGGCAGAACTTGTTCTACTTCCTGAGCAATAAGCCCATAATGCAGACCGGAAGAAAGCTTCAGTCCTTTATACTCTCCATTACCCCGAAAATGATAGGTGGTGGGGTTTAGCTTCATAATAGTGCTCAACCCATTTTGCAGCGGCTGAATATTTTCTTTCAGATTACGGTCAGAGGCCTCATTAATAGTCCCACTCACCTTAAGGTTACCATTAATTTCTGTGAATCCGTTCAGTTGGGCTGCGGTATCGGCATTTACAATCATCCCAATATTTGACGACCCACTATGTACATTTAAAATCATACCTCGATTTATCGAGCTTCCATCTATCACTCCAAAAATACCGAAGTTTTCTTTCTGAGAACCATTGACAAGCATATTTACGGCCGTATTTCCTCCATCAGCTGTAGTAAATACTCTAAATTCTCCACCGATATTGATGCGCTCTCCTTCGGTTCCGGTAACCCCAACGTCTAACCCAATATTTCCATTTAAATTACCTGAAGCATAACCTGAAAGACCTTGATTAAATGACCCAAATTCTTCGGATTCAAAATCGGTTATAATAGTGCCATCTCCAGGGCCACGAGCAACTCCAGTAATAGCAGAATTATAGTATCCGGAGCTTTCAGACCATCCGTATACGCCGTACCTGCTTCCAGCAACACCTTCGTTACCCAGAGCTATTCCATAAACACCAAAATGATTCCCTGTACCTTCACCTTCTGCTCGACCATACATTCCTATTTGGCTATTTTCGTTGCCAATATAGGATTTAACACGAGCATCAACTCCACGGTTTGAGCCATCTGTTTCTGAGCGAACTTTTAAAGCACCGGCAAGAGATTCAGTGCCTGTTGCATTAATACTAAATGATGTGTCACCCTCTGATGAATTTAGGTTATACTCGATAATTGGCTCTGCAGGTCCTGCTCCCCCGTTCAACACATCTTGCGCTAAAAGCGCATACGGAACAGATAAAAGCCGGGTTGTTCCCAACTCTTCGTATTCGGTTCCTCCTGCCGGATCTATTTCCAATTTTACGTAGTAATTATCTGATGACCAGTCAATGACAGAAAAATTATCTTCTGATTCCCCCTCCCCAATAACCAGATCAAAAAGACCTGCTCCATTGGTTTCAGCAGTTTGAGTTTCAGTGTAAACAATAGTTCCGGTTTCACTGCCCTGAAGTACACTTATCCTGACCCCAAGTTGTGAATTAACAATTAATTCGCCATCTCCATCACGGGCTACCGCCTGGAAGTTAAATCCCTGAGGAACCTGTGCCATTACTTCAGCTGTGAATAAAACAGCTAAAAGCGTAAATATTATTTTTGTAGTCCTGTTATTCATCATTATGTCCCCTTATTTGATAATTACCATTTTTTTGGTAGCGATTAAATTTCCATTAGCTATTAAACGATAAAGATACATTCCACTAGCCAGCGATGATGCATCAAAACGGGCCGTATGTGAACCCGCCGGTTTTTGTTTTTGTACTAATATGGCCACTTTTGCCCCGATGATATTAAATACCGCCAGCTCTACATCGGCTTTCTCTGGAAGATCGTAGGCAATATTAGTGGATGGGTTGAAAGGATTTGGATAATTTTGTTTTAACCGAAATCTGGTTGGCACATCATCTGCTATAGGTTCATTCGAAACGAAAACATTATCGCCCCCATTAGAAAAGCCTGTTGTAAGCAGAATATTAGAGCTGCTAAAAGTACCTGCAACAACTTCTCCAGCAGAAAAACTGACTGTAAAAGAGTCGCTTTGAAATGTACCCCCGGCAAATGTAATAGAACTTTGCCCCTGAACCTGTGTTACTCCACAAATACAAAACAGCCATAGAAAAACTGATATTAATCTATGCATAATTGTATGTATTAGTTATTGCACAATTTATCTGTGCTACTGATGAAAATCTAACAAATATGATTACTAAACGAAACACCCAAGCATGTGGGATTTCTATGATTCCCGGAATTAAAGCCTCCTTAGAAGGATGATTTTTCTTTTTCTAATAAAAAAGCCCCTCACGCATCTGCATAAGGGGCTTTTTTTGTTTGAAGAAGAAGGAACTGTTATTTGTCCTTCTGAAGCTTTTCTATTTCTTCTTTGAGTCGCTCAATTTCTGCCTGCTGTTCCTGCATTCCTTTGATGAGCACCGGAATCAGCTCCGT
>NZ_JAVJQO010000009.1 GCF_040218225.1 Gracilimonas sp. | reverse complement strand
CATTCCTTTGATGAGCACCGGAATCAGCTCCGTGTAGTTCATGGTTTTATATTCCATGGTTTTCTCAATTTCAGTTTCTGATATGGCGTCAGGACCTTGCCCGTCTACCTTCATTTCAGAATAAGTATGAAGATTATTTTTGACCAGCGAAGGCAGAACTTGTTCTACTTCCTGAGCAATAAGCCCATAATGCAGACCGGAAGAAAGCTTCAGTCCTTTATACTCTCCATTACCCCGAAAATGATAGGTGGTGGGGTTTAGCTTCATGATAGTACTCAACCCATTTTGCAGCGGCTGAATATTTTCTTTCAGATTACGGTCAGAGGTTTGGGTAATACCCCCTGTATGACGGATATCACCATTTACTTGAAGGTCATGATTTACTTCTACCAAGCCATGAAAAACGGCCGCTGTATCAGCATGAATATCTAAACCAATATTTGAGATCCCATTATTGACATACATCTGCATACCAATATTTTTGGTTGCCCCATCAACTACTCCAAAATATCCCCGGTTTAAAGTTTGTGATCCTTTCACAAGGGTTTCAACACCATTATTAATACCAATAGCAGTTGCTTCATTATGAAATGCTCCAGCTATATTTATTCTTCCGCCTTGATCTCCATAAACAAATCCTCTAATTCCCAGGTTTCCATTTAAGTTATCACGAGCCCAGCCCACGAAACCAACATTATAGCCACCTACATTTCCCTCGGCTTCACGAGGATCTCCTAAAGGCACTATTTCTCCATCACCAGGGCCAAGGCCTACACCAAATCCCCCAATGTTTTCTCTTCCCTGAGAACGAGCCTGACCATATAACCCGTAACGCCGGCCGCCTGTACCAGCATCGTTGATTGCTGAACCTATGACTCCTATTTGAGTACCTGTTCCATCTCCTGGAGCCGTTCCGAATACTCCATACATAGTATTGGCATTAGAAGAGGTTGAATTTGCTGTACCAATAACACCATAATTTACTCCATCTGTGCTGGAGTTACCTCTGATAGCAGCCAAACCAGAATTACCGATCGCGCTCACAGTAAATGATGTATCTCCTTCCGTTGTATTAAGAGTATACTCTGTAATTGGTTCAGTGCTTCCGCTTCCTTCATTTACTACATCATGAGCAAGCAAAGCATATGGAACAGATAGAAGTCGTGTAGTTCCAAGTTCTTCGTACTCTGTTCCACCGGCAGCATCGATTTCCAGTTTCACATAATAATTATCAGATGACCAGTCGATGGTACTGAAATCATCTTCCGAAGTGCCTTCACCAATCACAATCTGAAAAGAGCCTGCCGCACTTGTAGTTGGTGTTTGAGTTTCGATATACACGGCCGTTCCTGTTTCACTTCCCTGAAGCACACTTACCCGCACGCCAAGTTCCGAATTAGTTATCAGATCGCCATCTGCATTCCTTGCCACTGCCTGAAAATTGAATCCCTGGGGAACCTGTGCCATCACTTCAGCTGCGAATAATACAGCCAATATCGTAAAAATTAGTTTGTAGAATATTTTATTCATTTTATTGTCCTTTTTTAAATTACTTGATCAAAAGCATTTTTTGAGTTGATATAACTTTACCATCTGCTATAAACCGGTAGAAATACATACCGCTGGCAAAAGTTGAAGCATTAAAACGAAGTGTGTAACTGCCCGCTGGTTTTCGCCCTTCAGCAAGTATTGCCACTTTTGCACCTATCGAATTAAAAACTTCCAGCCTGATTTCTGATGACCTTGGTAAGTCAAAGGAAATGTTTGTGGAAGGATTAAATGGGTTCGGATAGTTCTGCCTTAACCGAAATGTAACCGGCAAGTCATCCTTTGGAATTTCATTAGATGTAGACACTAGGTCATTGCCATTACTGAATCCCCCTGCTACACTTATAGAGTTACCACTAAAGTTACCAACCAGTGCTTCACCAGCCGTAAAGCTGAGCGTCATAGTTGAGCTTTCTAGTGTGCCGCCCATAAATGAAATTACACTTTGAGCTTGCGTTGCAGAACTTATTAAGAGTCCGCACAGAACAAGCAGAGTTTTGTATAACCGCATAGTTTTATTATTTGATTTGTATTGTTTTAGATCTTTACAAAGCACTAAACAACGGATTAAATATTATTGTACTCTTTTTCCTTTGATAAAAAACTACCTGATCGGGTGGTTTTTTTGCAGTTCTAATAATCAAAGGACTGCGATTTAGAAAAAATTTCCGGAAAAATTTTTCGAAAATGATTTTATCAAAGCATAAGCCTATATTCCTCAAACTTTAGGAAATACAGCTTTTAAGGGTAACAAATGATTGGCGGCACATACCTGGCAGGTATGTTAATCGTCTCACTAAGCTTCTGGGATAGATTGTGTGCTATTTCAGTGGGTGAGGTAGGATTAAACTATCTGCTCGATTTTAACCCATTGGGATTACTTCATTTTGCAGGAAGTTTAGATTGGCTTACCCGTGAGGCTCTCATCATATTATTTTCTATCTCACTAATAGGTCTTTTGATTCTGGGCACTATCCTTCTTTCCTACAAAAAACAGCAGGAACGTCAGGATGCTCTAAATAAATCTTTAAGTGACGGCGCCAGAAACCTTTCCCACCTCAACGATAATATCCACCGCTTCATTGGTGTAGTATCACACGATTTACGCAGTCCTCTTAGTTCCATCACAGCTATATCAGAGCTCCTGGCAATGGATGCAGATAAACTCCCTCCTGAAGAGATCGAGGAATATGCTGGCAACATTCATGACTTGACCATGCGCATTAATAATCTGGTCAGCAACATGATGGACGCCAATAAAATTGAACTAGGTGAAGTTAAGATTAATCCAAAACCGATTTCTGCAGAACAAACCGTTACCGAAGTTTTCAATTCCCTCAGAATTTTAGGAGAGAAAAAATCTATTAAAACCTCCTTGAAAATTGAGGATAATATACCTGATGTCTTAGCTGATCAAGACGCGTTAACCCGGGTACTGGAAAACCTGGTTAATAATGCCTATAAATTCTCCCGGCCAAACTCTGAAGTAACCATCACTGTACAACATCTCTCAAATACAGATAAGGTTAAAATTAGTGTTGGTGATGAAGGACCTGGCTTCACGAAAGAGGATAAAAAGAGACTGTACAGTAAGTTCTCTAAATTATCTGCCGCCCCAACTGGTGGTGAAAAGACTACGGGCCTCGGACTCTTTATTGTTCAAAAATTAGTTCACAGAATGGATGGGCGCATAGAACTGGACACCGAGGCTGGCAAAGGGTCCGTGTTTTCGGTTATTCTGAAATCTGCCTGATAGCATTTCACCACAAAGCAGGATATATTTTAGTAGTTCAATTTAAATCATCTGCATGCATTCGTTTAAAGTCATTACTCTGTTTGTAGTCTCAGCAGCTATATTTTCTGCTTGTGGAGTTACAAAAAGAGGAGCTGATTTTACAGCTCCCGCTTCTTCAGAAAATGCCCGCTCCATCGAAACCGGCATTTCCAGTTGGTATGGCCCTAATTTCCATGGAAAACTAACCGCCAATGGCGAAGTTTATGACATGGATGGAGTAACAGCCGCTCACCGGACACTTCCTTTTGGAACAATTTTGTTGGTCGAAAATCTGGATAACGGAAAAACAGTTCAGGTTCGCATAAACGATCGCGGACCATATGCAAAAGACCGAATCATAGATTTATCCAGAGCTGCTGCTAAAGAAATTGATATGATTGGCCCTGGAACTGCCCGGGTAAGACTTTATCTGGTTAAAGGAGATTTGGAGAATTCGCGAATTACAGATATCAAAGTACCCACCTACACCGTTCAGCTTGGATCATATCAAACCAAGAGCGAAGCTGACAAGCATTCCGCAAAAGTTGACGGAAGTTTTGTAGAGACTGTTAAAGTAAATGGCAAAAAGTTTTACCGCGTTTATAAAGGAACCTATACAGATCCTGAAGAAGCGAAAAACGAGATGAATCGCTTAAACCAGCAAGGGCATGCAGGTTTCGTAAAACAGATTGAAAATAATTGAAATTTCGGGATTGATTAGTCCTGATTTTCCGTTTTCCGCACAAAACCTAAAATTAACTTTCAATGAAAAAGAAAATCATTGTTATAGGCAGCGGATTTGGTGGCTTAGGCGCGGCTTCCCGGCTGCTTTCTGCCGGCCATGATGTTACCATCCTCGAAAAAAGAGATAAGCTTGGCGGGCGTGCCTACGTCTATGAGAAAAACGGCTTTAAGTTTGATGGCGGTCCTACGGTTATTACGGCTCCATTTATGTTTGATGATATTTTTGAAGCAGCAGGAAAGAAACGGGAAGATTACGTGGAGTTTGTTCCCTGCGATCCCTTCTACAGAATATTTGATGCTGATGGGAAACACTTCGATTATAATAATGATCATGAGTTTACCCTGGAAGAAATCCGAAAGCGAAATCCGTCTGATATAGAAGGCTATGAGAAGTTTATCAAAACCACGAAAGCGATATTCGACAAAGGCTTCGTGGAACTGGCAGACAAGCCCTTCCTGAAGTTTACAGATATGCTGAAAGTAGCTCCTGACCTTATTAAGCTTCAGTCTTACAAAACAGTCTATAAATACGTAGAGCAGTTTATAGAGGATGACTTCCTCAAACGCTGCTTTTCATTTCACCCTCTTTTGGTAGGTGGTAATCCTTTTGATACAACTTCAATCTATGCTATGATTCACTACCTGGAACGTGAATGGGGGGTTCATTATGCGATGGGTGGAACCGGAGCCATTGTAAATGCCCTTGAGAAACTTATCCTCGAGCAAGGCGGCAACATCCATACTGAAGCTGAGGTAGAGGAAATCCTTATTACAAACGGCAAAGCAACCGGTGTAAGACTCAAGAATAGAGAAAAACTACAGGCTGATGAAGTTGTGTCTAATGCCGATGTAGCCTTCACCTACAAAAACCTAATCAACCCTGTACACCGCAAAAAATACACCGATCGCAAGATTGAGCGCACTAAGTACAGCATGTCGCTTTTTGTGATTTATTTTGGAACCAAAAAACGATACCTCGATTCCGGATTGGCTCATCATAATATTATTCTGGGCGACCGATACAAGGGATTACTGGAAGATATTTTTCATAAAAAACATCTGGCAGAAGACTTCTCTCTCTACTTACATATGCCTACCATCACTGATCCGTCTATGGCCCCGGAAGGTTGTGAAGGGTTTTATGTACTATCTCCTGTACCTCATCTGGACAGCGGTACCGACTGGAATGAAATGGCGCCCAAATACCGGGACGCTATCATGAACTTCCTGGAAGAGAACTATCTGCCCGATTTGCAGGAAAATATTATTGCTGAACACTACATAGATCCCCTGCACTTCCAAAATGTATTAAATAGCTATAAAGGATCTGCTTTTTCTGTAGAACCTATTTTGACTCAGTCGGCTTGGTTCCGGCCTCACAATAAATCAGAAGATGTTGAAAATCTATATTTCGTTGGCGCCGGCACACACCCCGGTGCAGGATTACCCGGAGTACTTTCTTCTTCAATCATAGCTCAGGATTTAATAGGAGAAGCCTGAAGCTTAAAGTTAAAACCTTGTTTCTTAGATAGAATTGGGTTGCAATAAGCTTCTAAACCTATGGTGCATTTACCGTTATTCAGTCTATGGCTGAAATTGGTTTCTCTTTCCTATATTGAAAAGAAGCTTTAGGTATTTGCAAATCTTTATACGAAATGGACAAGAATCCGGAAAAAATAACTGAATATTCATTACAACCCTTTTTTGAGCAAACGACTGACTTGTTATGCATTGCGGGCTTTGATGGTTATTTCAAAAAAATAAACCCAGCCCTCTGTAAACTTTTGGAGTATTCGAAAGAAGAGCTAATGGCTAAACCCGTCAATCATTTTGTGCACCCGGAAGACAAGCAAATTACGGCGAAGCATCGACAAAATATTCATGCGGGGAAGCCATTACTGAACTTTGAAAACCGTTATATCTCTAAAAGCGGAAAAACGTTATGGTTTTCGTGGACATCTATTCCCCAGGCCGATAAAGAGGTTGTATATGCCATTGCTAAAAATATCACACATAAGAAAAAGCTTGAACAGAAAAGAAATAAGCTTTTATCTGAATTAACCCAATCCAACAAGCAGCTAAAGCAACTGAACTTTAGCACCTCTCATGATTTAAGGTCTCCCATCAGCAGTATACTCACTATTTTTGGGTTGATGGATATTTCCAATATCAAGGAACCTGAAACCAGAGAGTTTGTGGAGTTGCTTAAAACATCCACGGAAAAACTTAAGAGAACTCTGGATCAACATATTGATGGGCTAAAAAATAATAAGACACTGCATATTCCTGTCGGGGACTTGAATATTGCGGACGTACTGAAATCTGTAATTAACTCCCTAGAATCCCTCATATCAGATTCAGAAACCACTTTTGATATTAATCTGGATGATTTTCAAATCATAGAATTTCACCCCGATTACCTTGAAAGTATTTTTCTAAACCTTATTTCGAACTCCATTAAATATGCCCATCCCGACCGGCCTCCGGTTATTTCCATCACCACACAAATAGCTGAGGGTAAAAAGCAGCTTATATTCTCTGATAATGGGCGGGGTTTTGATAGTGAAAAACAAGGGGAAAAAGTTTTTGGGCTGTATCAAAAATTTCATGATCTCGAAGACAGTAAAGGTATTGGTCTTTATTTAGTATATAATCATGTTAGCAGTCTGGGTGGTCATATTTCTGTTGATAGCAAGGTCGATATCGGGACTACTTTTACAATCACCTTTCAAGGCTAAGAAACTGAGCCTGCCCGCAACCCAGAACTACATTCCTGGAATATCCCTATTGGCACCTACCACTGAAAATGATATTTTTTAGAGAAGGAAAGACTTTAGATGAAAATTTAATTTTGTGACTAAAAACATCTTTTTCAGGCCTCACTTATATATCATTCTTTTATGCTTATCGGGCTTGGGTGAAGTTTACGCACAATTTTCCGGTGGTTCAGGTTCAGCGAATGATCCGTATCAAATATCTGATATACAGCAGCTTCAGGAAGTCAGTAATCATCTGGATAAACATTTCATTCTTGTTAATGATATTGAAGCAGCTGAAACTTCATCCTGGAATGATGGAAAAGGATTTCTACCGATTGGCTCAAATGATAAGGGATTTACAGGGAGCCTTGATGGAAAGGATTTTAGAGTTAACAAGCTTAATATAAACCGTCCTAATTCAGAATATGTTGGCTTATTTGGACTGCTAAACAATGCTGAATTGCAGAATATTCATCTGGATAGCATTTTCATAAAAGGCGGAAATACAACCGGGAGTCTTGCTGGCCGTGCATCAAAAAGTACGATCTCAGGTTCTTCAGTTACAGGAAAGATAACAGGCAGAACATATGTGGGTGGCATAGTTGGTTTTAACCGGGGAAGGGTTGAAAACACGGAGAGCAAAACTTCTGTCATTGGTCGCTCTTATGTAGGAGGCGTAACCGGAATTAACCGGGGTCGAGTTATTCGGGCTGTAGCTGAGGCTCAGGTCTCGGGAACCGGACATAATATTGGCGTATTGGTTGGAAATAATTATGATGGCTTGATCTCAGAATCAATATCATCTGGCTCAGCTACCGGAGAAGAAGCCTCTTCGGTTGGAGGCCTTACCGGAAGTAATGGAGGAATAATCACTCGTTCTTTTTCAACAGCTGCTGCATCCGGAAGGTCGTATGTGGGGGGATTGGTCGGAAATAATCACTCTGGTGAGATACAATGGTCGTATTCATCTGGAGATGTGAAAGGGTTTAATCTGGTAGGTGGTTTAGCTGGGGTAAACCGCAAAGATGGAATCATCGAAGAATGCTATACGACCAGCAAAGTTGAAGGAACCATTGATGCCGGGGGGTTTATCGGGGTGAACCGTGATCCGGTAAAAGCTGGTTTCTGGAATAAAGATTCCTCAACACAGAAAAAACCCCTAAGTAAGGGTACTATGGAGGGCATATCTGCTGTTTCTGCTGCCCAAATTACAGGAGCTGAAAGCTATCAGCATTTGAAGGGGTTTTCATTTAATAAAATCTGGGGTTATGTGCCCGATAAAACCCCACAACTGTTATGGACCATGCCTTATTTCGTAATTACTGAAGTTGAAGGAGCGTCTTCCATAACCAGTGGTGATTTAATCGAGTTTGAAGTCGCTGTAAAAAATGCGGGGTACTACTCTGACACAAATGACATCATACTTAATGACGGAAAAGGAACTGAACTAGACCAATTATTCGACATCTCACTCGATCCCGGAGAAGACACTACTTTTTCGATGATATGGCAGTCTACAGTAAATGATAAGGGAGAATACGATCTCAGTTTTGAAAGTCAGTTCTACAAAAAAATCTTTCCCCTGAAAGTCTTTCGTATACCTGAAATCGTAGAACTGGAACAGCCTTTTGGCTTGGAAGAGCACATTAATACCTCTCCCACTTTTAGTTGGGAAGAAGCATTTTTGGCTGATCATTATCAGTTGCAAATTTCTGATAATGAAGATTTTAGCCCTGTCAAATTCAATATTACTGATATTGATACTACCACATATACCCTGAAAGAGCCTTTAGAATATCTAAGCTATTATCACTGGCGGGTACGAGGTACAAATGCCGACGAGATGGGGCCTTGGAGTGAACCTTCTGAGTTTATCACCATTATAGAAAGACCGGAAGTTGTTGAATTAAAAACACCCGAAGATGAAGCCGAAGATGCTTCCACAAAACCTTTTTTTTCCTGGTATGAAACAAAACGAGCCGAAAACTACCGGCTTCAATTAGCCTCAGACGAAGAATTTGAAGAGGTGATCTTCGATTCCACTTTTATTGCAACTGACTCTTCCCTGACTTTCGAGAAGAACCTTCCTTCCAAACAGCAATTATTCTGGCGTATGCAAGCGACCAATATTGGAGGGAACTCGGACTGGTCTGAGGAGAGAAGCTTTAAAGCAGTACGTTCTCCGGTCAGAAAATCGGCGTTCAGCAATAATCTGGAATATAAACTGGAACAAAACTATCCCAACCCCTTTAATCCTATAACATTCATACGATACAGCATTCCGGAAGCTACCCATGTAGAAATAGAAGTGCTAAATATGCTTGGACAAACGGTAGCCACCCTGGAAGATGACTATAAATCAGCTGGCTGGCATACTGTTACTTTTGATGCTTCTAAACTATCCAGTGGGTTTTATATTTACCGCATTAAAACCGAGGACTTTTCGGCATCCAGAAAGTTATCCCTGGTTAAGTAAAAGCTCGTTTATTCATCAAATCTTTACTAAAGCTTCTTAAAATCCGATAATTTCTAATCAGAAAAGGAGTTTACATGAAAACAGCCATTGCCATTTTCATGACCCTTCATGGCCTCATCCATCTCCTTGGCTTTTTAAAAGCATACCAATTTGCAGATTTTGGAGAATTAAAACTTCCTGTTTCTAAAACAGCAGGTACTTTCTGGCTGATCAGTTTTATTCTCATTATCTCGGCCGTTAATCTTTATATGGCTGAAAACAGTCTGTATCTTGGTCTTGGTTTTTCCGCTATCCTGATCTCACAAGTAATGATCATAGGTGCTTGGGATGATGCTAAATACGGTACCATCCCAAACATTATCTTTGGGGTGCTTTTACTTTTAAGTTTTAATTAGGTGAATATAATTTCTGCACCAGCCGACTTCTCATAGAATTCACCTACTGAAAGTATACCATCCAGTTCGTCACAGAAATCTTCCTCCGTAAGATGGAACATATCAACCGATGCTCTGCATGCATAAAGTTGACCGCCCGCATCATGTATCATCTCGAGGAACTCTCTAACCGGCGGGATATCCAGCTTTTCCATCTCTGCCTTCATTCTACTGGTAGCAAATGCTGACATCCCCGGCAGTCCGCCTATCATTGTAGGAATATGCATAGCAGGATTGCCAACAGTAGCTACTTTCAAGTGATCCATTTTTTTGTTGATGATTGCCTCCATCCCAAAAAAAGTAAAGAACATGGTTGCTTCAATTCCTTCCATACGCGCTCCGTTTGCCATAATTAAGCCAGGATACACTCCCTCCAACGATCCCTTGGAAATAATTATAGATACTCTTTCTATCGGTTTGGCTTTTTCTTCACGATCATAAAGACCGGCGTTCATTGTTTGAGATTCGAATTTATCCATAACACCTCCTCCTTAACCATTGTTAATATTTAAATGCATCCTTTTGGCTTGGGAAGGCCCGCAATTTTAGCTGCCTTCTTTGCCGGACCTTTTGGGAAAAGTGCATACAGTTCTTTTGTTGAAACTCTACTCTGTTTATTAAGCTTCCTAATTGAAGGAGCATCTCCCTTTTCATCAAATTCTTTGCGCATGAAATTGATGACCGTCCAGTGCCGGTCGGTTAACTCCCCTACATCTTCCAGATAAGCCAGTTCCTGAGCTAGTGCTTCTGACCAATCTTCACGATTAGCTAAGTGACCGTCTTTATCATATTCCAATTGTTTATTTAATAGTTTAACATCCATCACAAACCTCAGTTTTTTGTTTATGAAAATCCATTTTTCACATTCGGGTAATATTTGCCAGACATACTCATTTTTGATTCAAGAGGCATATCCATTCCCTTTAGCAGCACGTTCCAATAGAGCCACTTGAATCCCATTTTCCCCAGGTGATTCATCCTGGTTTCCTTTAGCAAAGAGAAAGGACCAACGACGGGAATAGGAAATTTACCCGGCAGTGGCTCTACCTCATAGTTGAAATCAATGAGCAAACCTTTTCCGTCTCCTGATTCTATAAAACAGTTAGCGTGACCATCAAAACTCGCGGTCATAGGGCGACCCTTAATAATATTCATAAGGTTCTCAAATAGAATCTCTGACTCAAAATGGGCTACGGATCCTGCTTTGGATGTTGGAAGGTCGGTAGCATCACCAATTACAAAGATATTCTCCCATTCTTTGGATTGAAGTGTATGTTTATCGGTTGGAACAAAATTCAGCTCATCCCCCAACCCACTTCTTTCGATAGCTTTATTCCCCATGTTTGTAGGAATTGTAACAAGCAGGTCAAAATCTACTTCTCTTTCATCCCAGGAAACAATCTTTTTCCTTTCATTATCTACCCAGCCAATATTGAATTCGGTGACAATTTTAATTCCCTTGTCACTCATGAACCCTCCAAGTTCAGCGGCGGCAACCGGTTTTGTAAAAGCACTATCCAATGGTGTAACAAGAATGATTTCCACTTGTTCACGCATTCCTCTTTTTCGAAAGTAATCATCAGCCAGAAAGACGAATTCCAGAGGAGCTACCGGACATTTGATTGGCATTTCTGCAATGTTCACGACCATTTTTCCGCCTTTCCATGTTTTCAGAAATTCTGCCAGAGCTAAAGCTCCCTCAAGTGTATAAAAATCAAAAATGGAACTATACCAATGTACATCCTTCATCCCTTCAATTTCTTCCGGACAAATTTCCGTTCCGGTCGCAATAATTAAATAGTCGTATTGAAGAACATCCTGATTATCCAGATAAACCAATTTGTTCTTAGCATCAATCTGGTCAATATCTGACACGATGAATTCTGCATCCTCGGGGAGATAGTCTCTTTTGAGCTTGACAACCTCTTCCGGTTTATATATTCCAAACGGTATAAAGAGAAAGCCCGGTTGATAATAGTGATTCTCATCCTTGTCAACGATGGTCAGCTTCCACTCATCAGGCTCAAGAGCATACCTTAGTTTATTGAGCATTACCGTCCCGGCAGTTCCTGCACCTAAAATCACGATATTCTTCATGATTGCTCCCTCCCAAAATTGTTAGATTCCACCTTTTACAAAAGGCTTAAATCACTGTACACCTTTCATATGAATTTTTGATGAATAAAATATTACGCAAGCATACGCTGTAAAAACTTCCAATTACACTGGAAATCCATCCCTTCCCTTGTATATTCCATCCTCAATTAATGGATTAACCAACCTTACCCATGAAACAACTTTCACTCTATTTACTGTCCGCTTTTTTATTATTCATTGCCTGCGAGCCACAATCCGGATATCATAAACTGGACCTTGAAGAAATTACCATTACTGAATTACAAGCCGGATATGAGAATGGGGATTTTACTATCCAGGATATAACCGATGCCTACCTGAAACGCATTGAGGCAATCGATGATTTTGGGCCCCAGCTCAACTCAATGATTTATATAAACCCAAATGCCATGGAAGTTGCACGGCAGCTGGATGAAGAACTGCAAGCGGGCACCAAAAGAGGCCCTCTGCATGGAATTCCGGTTGTACTGAAAGACAATATTGACACTTACGATATGCCAACTACAGCCGGGGCAAACATCATGAAAGGTTCTGTTCCTGATCAGGATGCCTTTATCACTCAAAAACTAAGAGATGCCGGTGCTATCATTATTGGTAAAGCCAACCTGAGTGAATGGGCTAATTTTCATAGTAATTTTTCATCCAGTGGCTGGAGTGCTTTAGGCGGACAAACACACAATCCGTACGATGTTACCCGAAACCCGTGTGGTTCCAGCGCCGGTTCGGGAGCTGCGGCTTCGGCAAATTTAGCCGTCTTTGCCATTGGCACTGAAACGAATGGATCTATCACCTGTCCTTCTTCAGCAAACGGGTTGGTTGGTATCAAACCAACCGTAGGATTATTAAGCCGTTCGGGAATCATTCCTATTTCGCATACCCAGGACACTCCCGGACCTATGACCCGCACCGTTGAAGACGCTGCTATCGCGCTTGGAACCATGGTTGGTATAGATGAGGCAGACTCTAAAACCGCTGCAAGCGAAGGGAATTTTCATGCCGACTACACTCAATTTCTCAATGCAAATGGATTAGAAGGCAAACGAATCGGGCTATGGACCGGCTCGCTTGGCGGGCATCACCGCGTAGATACCCTGATGCACCAAACCGTTCGGTTTTTGGAAAGCCAGGGAGTAACTGTAATCGAGATCGACCGCATCTCGTCAGAAAATGTGGGCGGAGACTCTTTCCAGGTATTGCTTTATGAATTCAAAGATGGACTGAATAAATACTTTGCTTCGCTTGGTGATGATGCTCCGGTTAAATCCATGTCTGAATTGGTTGACTCTACCCTGGCTGACTCTGTAGAAATGCATTACTTCGATCATGATCTTTTGATTACTGCCAGTCAAAAGGGGGATTTAACTTCCGAAGAATATACCAATGCACTGTCCCGAATGATGAAATTCACCCGCGAGGAAGGCATCGATAAGGTAATGGATGAGCATAACCTGGATGCTATTATTGGACCAACCGGCGGACCTGCATGGAAAACCGACCTTACCAATGGCGATAATTTTGCTGTTTCTTCCAGTTCCCCTGCCGCCCGTGCGGGATATCCAAACATTACAGTTCCCATGGGATATATTGATGGCTTGCCTGTGGGAATTTCATTCTTTGGAAGAGCATGGAGTGAACCCGAACTTCTCGAAATAGCTTATGCTTTTGAACAAGGCACGAAGGTCAGAAAAGCTCCTGAATTTAAAAATGCCGGTTTGTAGAAACTAAAAAAGCGGAGGGAAATTCCTCCGCTTTTAAATTTATACGGTTATATACATCCTTGATTCTACTCAGGAATCGCTAAGTAATTCTTAGTCTTCCAGGCTTTTTTGAAGCTTATCCCAATCAGCCAGGAAGCGCTCAAGCCCGCTGTCGGTCAGTGGATGTTTTAGCAAGCTCTTAATTACACCAAGAGGCATAGTAGCTACATCTGCTCCTTCTTTTGCACATTCAAGCAGATGCATTGGGTGACGGATACTTGCAGCCAATACTTCCGTTTCGTATCCGTAGTTGTCATAAATAGTGACGATATCACGAATCAGCTGCATGCCGTCGGATGAAATATCATCCAAACGACCTAAAAATGGGGATATGTAAGTAGCTCCGGCTTTTGCTGCTATCAGCGCCTGTGTGGGAGAAAAGCACAAGGTACAGTTTGTTTTGATTCCTTCTTCAGAAAAAGTTTTAATCGCTTTAATGCCATCTTTAATCAAAGGAACTTTAACCACCACGTTGTCGGCAATTTTTGCAATATTCCGGCCTTCCTTCACGATATCGTCATACTCAGTTGAAACAACCTCGGCGGAAACATCCCCGGTAACCATTTCACAAATTTTGGCGATATGTCCTTCAAAATCCCGAACTCCAATTTTAGCACAGAGGCTTGGGTTGGTCGTCACCCCATCAAGAACACCAAGGTCATTGGCTTCTTTAATTTCATCGAGATCGGCTGTGTCAATAAAAAATTTCATAAGTGAACGAAAGTTTGATTGTTATTTGTCTTCTAAAGATAAGGATTCATTTCCTCTCAATCTTGTTACAACTCGTAACTATTAATTTCTTTTTTTTACAAAACAAGACCTTGTAAAATCAAACTTTATAATGAACTTAAGCTGTTCAACCTTTAGGGTCTAAAAAGACTAAAATTCAATCAAGACAAAGTGAAAATATCTTATTTACAAATTGCTGTTCTTAGCTTATTACTAATTAGCTGTGGCAATGATAATTCGAATGAAAATAGTCGGTCTGGTTTTTCTGGATTTAGTGGCCGTCAGGCTACCAGTGTAGAAACCAGCGAAGTCGAAATCGATGCTATAGCCGATCAGGTTCGCTCTTTTGGTAACGTAAAAGCTCAAAACGTAATTTCGGTTTTACCACAGGTTAGCAATCGCATTACCGAAATCTATGTTGATCTTGGAGACACGGTACGTCAGGGAGAAGCACTCGCTAAAATTTACGATGCCACGTTCAGAGATCAGCTCAGTCAGGCGAAATCTCAATTACAGCAAAGCCAGATCGCCCTTCGCAGAGACAGCTCAGAATATATAAGGCAACAAAGCCTGATGGAGCGCGATTTAACCAGCGAATCAGCATTAGATATTGCACAAGCAGCCTATCAGAGTTCAAGGGCACAGTTTGAGTCAGCGCGTTCTGCACTCACACAAGCACAAGAGGATTTTAATAACACCGTTGTTCGATCTCCGGTAAATGGAGTGGTTACATCAAGAGCTCTCGAGGTTGGTGATTTAGCCACTAATGGAACGGAGTTATTCCAGGTCGCCAGTACCAATGGGTATGAATCAAGAATATATCTGCCCGTTCAGGACTGGAGGGCTGTAAAGATTGGACAAGAAGTTAGTTTGCGAGTTTCAAATGAAAGCGGAGTAAGTGCTAAAGGCGTTGTATCCCGCAAAAGCCCTCAACTGGATGCCACTACGGGACTTGGTGAAGTTGTTATTACGCTTACTTCCAGAGGTAATTCCATTTATCCGGGGGTTTTAGTTGAGAACATTATCAATATCACTACCAAAGATCGGGCAATGGTTGTACCCCGAAGTGCACTGGTGGAACAGGTAGAGACGGTAATCAACCCGGAAACAAATACCATTGACCTGGAACGAAGTTATTCCGTGTTTGTCTCACGAGGAGATACGGTTGCGGAACGCCGTGAACTTGAATTGGGAATTGAACAGGGAGATCGAATTGAGGTTCTCAGCGGTCTGCTTCCAAGTGATAAAATTATTGTAACCGGCCAAAGCGGGCTGGATGATGGTGCACGCATTCAGGTTGCATCCGGAGAACGATTCCAGACCCCGCAACAACGACAGCTTGGAAATCAGGAGCAGAACTCTGCATCAGGAGAAAGGCAAAACCCACTGGATAATATGAGTGAAGCAGAACGTGCAGAAGCACGTGAAAAGATGCAGGATATGTCTCGGGAAGAGCGCATGGCTTATCTTCGCGACTTAAGACAACAACAAGCTGATTCAACCTCAAACGAGCAGTAAGCATGGGATCTTTATCCAAATTAGCGGTTGATCGCCCTATTACATTTTTGATGTCTACCCTGATCCTTCTGGGGTTTGGATTTTATGGATTACAGAATCTGAGATTAAATCTATATCCGGATGTTTCATTTCCAACCATTACCGTTTACACCAGTTATGAAGGCGTAGCCCCGGAAGACATTGAAACGCTGGTGACCCGCCCCATCGAAGAATCTGTTGGGAGTATTAGTGGTATCCGTAAAGTTCGCTCTCTTTCAAGTCAGGGTGCTTCTGTCGTAAAACTGAATTTTGAATGGGGAACGGATCTATACCAAGCTGAAAACGACGTGCGGAAAGAGCTGGGTTTTGTGGAACGCCAAATTCCGGATGACGCCGAAACCCCGCTTGTGTTTTCTTACGACCCCAATCAGGAACCTATTGTCGTGCTTACCCTGACCTCCAATGCCCGTAGCCCGCGCGAGTTACGCACGTACTCAAAACAGGTATTAGAACAGCGTATTGAACGCATTAATGGGATTGCTTCCGCTGAGACTTCCGGTGGACTTGAGCGGCAGATAAACGTACGCATCAACAATGAACAGATGCGGCTTTACAATATTACCATTCAGGAAATTGCTCAGAAACTTCAGCAGGAAAACATCCAGGTCCCCGCTGGTCAGCTCACTGAGGGAAATACAAATTACTCTTTACGTACCATCGGTGAGTTTAAAGACGTGAACCAAATTCGGAATACGATCATCACTGTTAGAGATGGACAGCCACTGCTGTTGAAAGATATTGCCAGCGTAGATGATGGTATCGCTCAACCCATCGGTAATGTCCGGGTAAATGGCGAAGATGGAATCATTGTAAATGTGTATCGCCAGAGTGATGCCAATGTGGTTACTGCGGCTAATGCTGTAGTAGATGGACTGGATGAAATTCAAGTAAGTTTGCCATCCGATGTAGAAGTGTCAGTACTCACCAACAAGGCCGACTTTATAGAACAATCCATCAGCAACCTGCTTTGGACGGGCGTTCAGGCAATTATTTTGGTTGTTCTGATATTGCTCGCCTTTTTGAGAAGCGGTCGCTCGGCGACTATTATTGCTATTTCCATCCCGGTTTCTATTGTTACTACTTTTTTAGTGATGGATCTGGCCGACCTGAGCCTGAATATCATTTCTCTTTCAGGTTTGACCCTTGCCGTGGGTCTTGTAGTTGATAATGCGGTTGTGGTACTTGAGAATATTTTCCGTTTCAGGGAACAAGGCTCCGGCCGAGATGAGGCTTCGGTAAGCGGAGCTAAAGAGGTTGCCGTTCCAATCATTGTATCCACTTTGACTACGCTGGTTGTGTTCCTTCCTATTTTGTTTGTCCCGGGCATTGCCGGGTTTTTATTCCGTGATCTCGCCCTTACCATTTCATTTTCACTGATCGTTTCTACCCTGGTGGCACTGACGCTTATCCCGTTGATGGCTTCCCAGTTTTTTAAAGATTCAGTACTTGATATGAGTGCAAATAATAAAATTGCTCGTTTCTTTGGCGATCTGCTCCAAAGACTCGAATCTACTTATCAAAACCAGCTCCAGAAAGTAATCGGTAAAAGCGGACGCGTTGTACTTGCAGCCTTCCTGTTATTTGTAGCCAGTGTTCCTCTTTTTTATGTGATTGGAGGAGAATTTTTCCCTCGGGTAGATGAGAACGCTTTTGTGCTTGAAGTACAGCGTGAACCCGGTATTAACCTTTTTGAATTGGAACGTTCGATGGCACAGGTTGAATCCATCATTCAACAAGAAGTTCCGGAAGCCCGGCTTGTTGTTTCTGATTATGGGGACAAAGAAGGTATTGAAGGGGCCGACGATCCCGGTGGTTTTACTGGTACAGTTCGGGTTGAATTGGTCTCACAAAGTGAACGGAACCGCTCGCAGGCTGAGATCACAGCATCGCTACTACGCGAGCTGCAAATTGTACCTGGAGTACAAATTCAGGAAGTTATTATCGACCCACTCAGTCCCGATGGAGAAACAGGACTGATCGTACAGATTTTTGGATACAATCCCGAAACCAAGAAAGAGTTAGCCGATGGCGTAAAATCGCGACTCCTCGATATTGATGGGATAAACAACGTATTCAGTTCAGGAGATCAGGGGCGGCCAGAGTTAAGGCTTATTATGGACCGTGAACGCATTTCCCGCCTTGGCATGAATACAAATCAGGTGGCAAGCGCAGTTAGTAATGCCGTAAAAGGAAATGTGGCTACAGCCTTCGTAGATCAGGGTGTGGAATTTGAAGTAGTGGTAGAACTTGATCCCCGCGATAAAGCTCAATCTGTAGATTTGGCAAATATACAAATACAAACTCCGGCAGGAGAATGGATGCCCTTAAAGAACCTGGCTCGTATTGAGCGCTACACCGGCCCAACTAATGTACTGCGTATCGACCAGGAACGGGTAACGGAAGTTACAGCCGAGCTTGAAGATATTGACCTTGCCACTGCTTCCGAACGAGCCCGGGCATCCCTTGATCAGGTAAACTGGCCGGATGAATACAGGTATGAAATTTCTGGTACAGCTGAAGAACAGGCAGAGTCATTTGGCTTCCTGATGATAGCATTCATGATCGCCGGTATTTTAACCTATATGGTGATGGCTTCACAATTTGAAAGTCTGGTCGAACCATTTATCATCATATTGACCATACCCCTTGCGCTAACAGGTGTACTCCTTATGCTTTGGATTACCGGCACCTCTATAAGTGTAACATCAATGGTTGGGCTTATTTTGTTAACCGGTATTGTTGTAAACAATGGTATTGTGATGATTGACTACATCAAAATTTTACAAGCACGCGGAATTGACAGGGAAAAAGCCATTGTTGATGGAGCAACCCGACGTTTACGTCCTATTTTGATGACGGCATTTACGACCATCCTCTCGATGGTGCCACTGGCATTGGAATTGGGTTCCGGTTCAGAAACATGGAGTCCAATGGCAAGAACTGTTATTGGCGGACTGACCATGAGTACTTTGTTGATGCTTTTTGTAGTGCCTTGTTTTTACAATATCATCAACAGCCTGGTTGAAAAATTCGGCTTTGACGCCGTTCATAAAGAAGACCCTTTAGCTAAACCACAAGAGGCATTGGCATGAAGCAATTTTCCGTAGCAGGAAGTATCCTAAAACGCCCTATCACGGTCATCATGACTACACTGATCGTGATCGGATTTGGAGTATTTTCATTAACCAATCTCAAGGTTACACTTTATCCATCCTTAAACATACCGGTGTTGGCTGTATCAACCGGATATAATAATGTAGCCCCGGAAGACATCAACCGAATCATTGTAAGCCCTATAGAGGGAGCACTTTCGGCTATTGAAGGAATTGAAACCCTTGAAGCCCGGGTTAGCCGCGGAAGTGCCTTTATCATTTTGCGATTACGTGAAGGTTCCGACATCCGAAAAACGGAATTAAAAGTCCGGAAAGCCATCGATCAAATTCGGGGTGAACTTCCCCAGCAGGCCCAGGAACCCGTTATTTTCCAATTTGACCCGGAAAACAGGCCCATTATGAGGCTCAGTATTGACGCTGATAACCGGGGGCTGGACGAACTTCGAAATATAGGTCTGGAATTGGTCGAAACGCGACTTGAACGGATTGAAGGGCTAGCATCTGCTGAAACTCAAGGCGGGTTAGAACGCCGTATCTATGTGGATGTCTCGCCTATGTCGCTGGCACAATACAACCTTGTTCCTTCTGATATTGAAAATGCACTACGCTCTAACAATGTTCAGCTTCCCATAGGCAATGTGGTTACTAACCGCACAAATTATAGCATACGGGCAGAATCAACTTATGAGACCGTAGAGCAAATCCGGAATACCATTATCCGTATGTCTGAAAATGGCATCCCCATTCGGGTAAAAGATGTCGCTGATGTTAGCGACGGCTTTACAGATATCACCAGTCTGGTAAAAGTAAATGGCAAAAACAGTGTCTCGGTAGAAGTCCAGAAAAATTCAGATGCCAACACGCTCGACGTGGTAAATGCCGTGAAAGAAGTGGTTCCTGAGATCAACGAAGTATTACCGCCGGGAGTCACCTTACGAGTTCTTTCTGATGAAGGAAAAACCATTGAAGACTCTATCAATAACCTGTCCCAGTCAGCTGTGGCTGCTCTGGTTGTGGTTATCCTGGTCATTCTTGTCTTTATGGGCGGATGGCGTATTTCACTGGTTGTCGCTTCTACTATACCTGTTTCTATAGCTGCCACCTTTGCGGCTATGTACGCAGCTGACCTTACCTTAAATATCCTTACAATTTCTGCTCTTGCACTCGCTATCGGGCTTTTGGTGGATAACTCCATCGTGGTAACAGAAAGCATAGCCCGAAAACTGGAAGACGGATTATCCCGGTTTGATGCCGCACTCCAGGGAACCAATGAGGTAATTGGAGCCTTGCTTGGCTCTACCCTTACTACCCTCGGGGTCTTTGTACCTATCATTATGATATCAGGAACACAAGGCGCTTTCTTCCGGGAATTTGCCTATGCCATCTGTTTTGCTATCGGGTTTTCATTCCTGTCTTCAATTATTCTGGTACCCGTAATTTCACTTTTGGCTCTGGATGCTAAACAATTCAACCAAAAGAACTGGGCTTTTAAAGGTATCTCTAAACTCGAAAAAGGCTACACCAAAATCCTGGGATGGTTTTTCCAACACAAGTGGGTTCCGCTTTTAGGAATGATAGCTATTGCAGCCGGTACATTTTTACTATACACCAACATCCCAAAAGAAGGATTTCCTGAAGCAGACTCCGGGCAAATCGATGTTAACATCAGCCTTCCGGAAGGAAGTCAGCTAATAAAGACTGCGGATGTATTGGATGAATTCAGCCGCCGGGTTGATAACATGCCGGAAGTGGAAACCATTATTACCAATATTGGCCGAAGCCGATGGAATAATTCCAGTAACAGGGGTGAAATCAGCCTGACCCTGGTCCCGGAAACACAACGCGAGATAAGCAGCACGCAATTTGCAGCTCAACTCAGACAGGAATTAACCGCGCCGGGCGTAGATGTACGTGTACGGGTTGAAGGCGGCGGACTTCGCTTTGGGCGAGGCTGGGATTCAGGTGGAAATTCAATCCGGCTTAGTTTAATTGGAGCCGATATTGAGGAATTACTGGCCATTTCCCAAAAAATTGAAGCCAGGATGATGCAGGATCCAACGGTTATTGATGTAGACAATGGCCGCACAGATCCAACACCGGAACTTCATTTTATAGCCGATCGTGAGCGGCTAGCACGCCTTGGCACAAATCTGAATACCATTGCATCGGCTATGAGAACCCAAACCCTTGGTAACAATGCCGGATACTTTATTAATGAAGGCCGGGAAATCCCCATTGAAGTCCGTACTCAAAAACAAGCTCTTACAAGCCGGGAAGAATTATTTGACCTGGAAGTATTTCAGTTTGAGGATCAGCGTATTCCAGTTGCAGCGGTAGGTGAATTCATTCCCGTACGCGGAGTTGATTCTTTCCAGCGCCGTGATCGCGAGACCGTACTTGATGTGAATATTCAAATCCAGGGAAATGCGCTTGAGTATGAGAAGGTAGTTCGTGATTTCATAGAATCTGAGATCGTTCTGCCTGACGGATACCGATACGAGTTTACCGGCGGAACACAGGAGACACAGCAGGGGCAATCTGAGTTTGGTTTTGCTCTGATGGCTGCCTTGATACTTATGTTCATGATCATGGCTTCCCTCTTTGAAAACTTCCGGGATCCATTCGTAATTTGGTTGTGTATTCCACTTGCTATGTTTGGCGCTCTTGCCTTCTTATTTATGATCGGCGACCCACTAAGTACTACCGCTAACATTGGGGTATTTATGCTGGTGGGAATTATTGTAAATAACGGAATTGTACTGGTGGATTATATGCACCTGTACACCAAAGGCATGGAAAATGATCTCTTAAAAAGAGATTCTACTCTGTTAAAAAGTATCCTGGAAGCATGTCGTCGCAGAATGAGACCCATTTTATTGACAGCGATCACAACCATCTGCTCTATGATTCCTCTTTCCCTTGAGATTGGTTCCGGAGCAGAAACATGGTCACCATTGGCAAAAGCTGTGATTGGAGGGTTAATGTTCGGGTCCATACTGACCTTATTTATTACCCCCGTTTTATCCGTATCACTCAGTATAGTAATACAATGGTTCAAGACATTATTCAGAGGTAACAAAACCGTGGCTGAGGCGTAATAATTTTTCGGCTGTCAATAGCGTATCTCAATGCGAGATTGATAATTACGCAAAATCTAGTCCACTTTTAATTTTGTATAAAAATCACGCGGAGACTTGGAATTTGGAACTTGTTTGCGCTATACTTGTTTAGAATATAAAAAGGAGAAAAAATTATGAGCAGATCATCAGATTTTATTTCAGGAATTATTTCAGGAGCCCTTGTTGGCGCTGCATTTGCATTGCTTTACGCTCCGGATACAGGCAAAAACACAAGAGACCGCCTCTCTTACAGACTCAGCAACTATTACGATGAGCTCAATGATTTAATTGAGCAACTTCGTGAAGAAAAAGAGATTTTAGTTTCTGAAGCTAAAGAGAAAGGCGACAAAGTAGTTTTAGATGCTAAAGAAAAAGCAGAAGGACTGATTAAGGAAGCCGAAGATTTATTGGAATCTATCGAAACAGCTAAGAAAAAAGCCTGATCGAATAGATTACATTTTTAAGAACTTGAAGCCCTGACCAAGAAATTGAGCAGGGCTTTTTTATTGAAAAGCTATCAACCCTGAACATGACAAACTCCTTCTCTACATCACCTTCCTCCTCAGATGCTGAATTAAATTCAGCATGACGACCCGGAGGCATAATTGGTGGGTTCTTAGAAACATCGGAGAAGAGTGTAAGTAATTGCTTTTAAATTGCTCTTACTTACATGAGAGGTGCTTATGTATACATACTGTCAAATATTGGCCGAACTACTTTATACATTGGGGTGACTAAGGATATTAGCCGCAGAGTTTGGGAACACAAGCAGGGGAAAGGTTCTACATTTACCGCAAAATACAAGTGTACGATTCTACTTTATACCGAAGAACACGGTACTATATCTGATGCAATAGAAAGAGAAAAACAGCTAAAGAACTGGAGAAAAGCCTGGAAGTGGGATTTAATTAAAACCCTCAATCCTGATTTAGTTGACCTTTATCCAATACTAAGGGGCTAATTGCATGTTTTATTTAACATGTAGTCACCCTGAACTTGATTCAGGGTCTGAAAGGATTGATTGCTTGAATCTTCCTAATCTATTGGCTGCTACCTCGACCTCTACTAATGCTGAATCAACCTGTATCTGCCGGCCTGTTGGTTCATAATAACGCCATACTACCTATAATCCGGCTTGCTTTTTTGCTTTTCTATGGCTAATTCCCAATCAGCATAAAAGGGGAATTGCAATGGAAACACGGAAACAGTTCTTAAAAAAAATCAGTGGCGGGGCAGCGGCATTAACAGCCTCAACTTTTTTTAATCCGCTAAAGTATCACAGCCTTAAAGAAGACCTTGGAAACTATTCGGGTACCGCTAAAGAAATTGCCCGAAATGAAGATTTCTGGGCTCATGTACAGCAAGCCTTCACCGTAGATAGAAGCCTCATCAACCTGAATAATGGAGGCGTTAGCCCTTCCCCGGCATTTGTGCAGGAAGCCATGAAAAAGCATCTGGACTTCTCCAATCAGGCACCGGTATATAATATGTGGAGGATTTTAGAACCCCGAAGAGAAGGCGTAAGACAACGGCTGGCTCGTAACTTTGGGGTAGATACTGAAGAAATCGCCATCACCAGAAATGCTTCTGAAAGCTTGCAAATTTGCCAGTTTGGTTTCGATTTGAAAGCAGGTGATGAAGTATTGACAACCGACCAGGATTACCCCCGGATGATCAATACCTTTAAACAGCGGGAAAGACGTGAAGGCATCAAACTTAACCAAATAAGTATCCCGGTGCCGGCAGAAGATGATGCCGAGATTGTTCGCCGATTCGAAGAGGCTATCACTCCAAATACCAAGCTGATTTTGATGTGCCATATCATCAACCTTACAGGGCAGATTCTCCCTGTAAAAAAAGTGGTGCAGATGGCTCGTAAAAAAGGAATACCGGTTATTGTAGATGGCGCCCACGCTTTCGCTCATTTTACATTTAATCATTCGGATCTGGATTGTGATTATTATACATCCAGCCTTCATAAATGGCTATTTGCACCTCATGGAACGGGTATGCTTTACGTCCGTAAAAACAAGATTAAAGACCTCTGGCCTTTGATGGCAGCAGAAGAATCACAGGACGAAGACATCCGTAAGTTTGAGGAAATCGGCACTCACCCGGCTGCTAATTTCCTGGCTATTGGTGAGGCCTTAACTTTCCATGAAGGTATCGGCTCAGCCCGCAAGGAAGCCCGGCTTAAACACCTTAATGATCTTTGGATTGACGAGCTTGTGGATGGAGACAAAGTAGTTCTTCATACCAGCCGAAACCCAACATATGCCTGCGGAATTGCCACGGTCGAAATCAAGGGGATGGAACCCAATGATCTGAATAGTGCTCTTTGGCGTGATTATCGTATTATTACCACTCCCATTAATCGCGATCAGTTTCGGGGTATTCGTGTCACTCCAAATGTTTACACTACCCTGGAAGAAATTGACCGGTTTATCAGCGCTATGAAAGATCAGATTAAAAAAGTTTAGTAAAGGCGTTTATGCAGAGCCCCATCAAATTCAGTGTGACAACTACCTAAATATTCGAACTTATGAAGATAGAAAATTTCACTTTTAAACTACCTCTTGTCAGCCTGATAATTATAGGAGTATTTTCATCCTGCATTGAGGTTGAAACTGAGACAAGTACAGAACAGCAAAAGAAAGTCATTAATACTGATAAAGCACCCGCATCAGTTGGAGTATACTCCCAGGCCATTCAGGTTGGTAACACACTCTATCTTTCCGGGCAAATTGGCCTGATTCCGGAAAGCCGGGAACTGGCTGGTGATGACCTTAATTCACAAACCCATCAAACCCTGAATAATATTAAAGCAGTCTTAGAAGAGGCTGGTTTTGCAATGTCAGATGTTGTGAAAGCACAGGTTTTTTTGGATGATATGGATGACTATGGTTCGTTCAATGATATTTATATTCAGTATTTTCCTGAAAACCCACCTGCACGAGCGGTTGTTGAGGTCAGCCGTATTCCGCTGGATGCGAAAGTAGAAATCATGGTTACAGCTGTTAAAAATTAGTTTATGTCCGATTTACAAGATGTCATCAACCTGAGACGTACCCTTCACCGTTACCCTGAATTATCAAACCTGGAGTTTGAAACTTCAAAACGCATTTCATCTTTTTTCGAACCATTAAATCCGGATAAAGAAATATCCATTTCAAAAACGGGGAAGGCATTCGTATTTGAGGGGGAAGAAGCCGGGGAAACCCTGATTTTTCGGTGTGAACTGGATGCACTTCCTATTCAGGAAAAACCGAACCGGGCTTATCGGTCATCTATTAAAGGAGTTGCCCATTTATGTGGGCATGATGGGCACATGGCTATCATAGCTCGATTAGGTCAGCTTATTTCCCAGAACCGCCCAAAGAAAGGAAAAGCTGTTTTACTCTTTCAGCCAGCGGAAGAAACCTACCTTGGTGCTAAAGATGTTGTGGAATCCAAAGAATTCCATGCCCTTTCCCCGGATTATATCTTTGCCCTTCATAATATTCCCGGCGTCGAAAAGAATACTATATTACTGAAAAAAGGAAGTTTTTCTGCTGCTTCCTGTGGCTTCACCATAAAACTTGAGGGGCGGACATCCCATGCGGCAGAACCTCAAAACGGATTGAACCCCTACGAAACAGCTACCAAAATTACGGATCAAATTCTGAATCTCGCTAACAATGATCAATCTTCTTTTAAAGACCACACCATAGCCACGCTGATATATATCCGGTTGGGTGAGATTGCTTTCGGGGTTTCTCCTGGAAGCTTGGAAATGGGCATCACATTAAGGGCCTATGAAAACGATGACCTTGATCTGCTTTGCAATAAATCAGAAGCCATTGTTGGAGAACTGGCACAGGAAAATGGGCTGGATTATGACTGGAGTTATTCAGAAATCTATCCTGCTACTCTCAATGACCCTGATTGTGTGGACATGATTACTAAGTCTGCCGAGTCCAATAAACTAACGGTTCAGCAAATGAAACATCCCAACAATTGGTCTGAAGATTTCGCCTACTTCACCGCAACAAATAAAGGTGCCCAATTTGGTTTTGGAGCCGGAGAAAGCCTGCCCCCACTGCATAATCCTGCCTATGATTTTCCGGATGAGATCATAGAACCCTCTGCCCATACATTCTTTTCCATTTATAAAGAGAAGCATCTCTGAATGTGAACAGGCTATGATTTGTTATGAAAGTGAAGTAAAAAGTCGAATCTAAACTCAAAGATTATGACTGCCACAGCAACACTTCAACGAACAGACGTAGAAACTTTACATCGAAAAATGACAGGCGAACATTCGCCAATAATTATAAATGCACTATCACGTGATGCCTATCTGGCTAAGCATATTCCGGGTTCCCTAAATATACCAACGGAAAACGCCGAAGTGGCTAAAGAGGTTATTCCGTTTATGGATGCCGAAATTATTGTTTACTGCGCAAATTCCGATTGTGATGCGTCTCCTAATCTTGCACAGAAGCTGGAAGAAATGGGTTATACCAACGTCAGTGATTTTGAAGAAGGCCTTGCTGGCTGGAGACAAGCTGGCTATGAATTAGCCGGAACTGACGTGTAAAATTTAACATCCACATGATAGCGCAGGAAACCGTCTCTTTTGAGGCGGTTTTTTTATTCGTAAAAAGAAATTTCAGTCTCCCCCTTTTATAGATTAATAGAATATATTCTCCGGTTAATCTTAACTGACAGAATCGGAGATCGGATTCATGAAAAGAATCACATTATTACTATGCATTTCGATGTTGCTGCCATTCGGCCTGGTCAATGCTCAGACAACCGACGAAATGGTGGATGCTATCGTACAAGAAGCGACTGAAAATTCGCAGCTGGAATATCTGGCACATCAGCTTACCGATGTAATCGGACCACGGCTTGTGGGTACACCACAGATGCAACATGCTCATGAATGGGCGGTGGAACAGTTTGAAGAATGGGGTATCTCAGCAGAGAATCAGCAGTTTGGCCAATGGCAGGGGTGGGAACGTGGCATCACCCATATTGACTTGATTTCACCGCGTGTAGTATCACTGGAAGGGATGCAGCTTGCCTGGAGTCCTGCTACTAAAAAAGGTGGCGTAGAAGGAGGTTTGGATATTATCCCCGACGTAGAAAATAAAGCGGCTTTTGAAGAATGGCTGAAAACCATCAAAGGAAAATTCATCCTTGTCTCAATGATGCAACCCACTGGACGACCTGATTATAACTGGGAAGAATTCGCTACCGAAGAATCTTTTGAAAAAATGAAAGAGGGGCGCGATGCTATGGAAGATGCCTGGCGAGCCCGATTCGATAAAATTGGCTACAACTCACGTGAAATACTGCCGGTTCTGGAAGAAGCCGGAGCTGCTGGAATCATTCAGTCACGCTGGTCAAGTGGGTTTGGCGTAAACAAAATCTTTAGTGCAGGAACCAAAAAAGTACCCGTTATAGACCTTGCTCTTGAAGATTATGGTATGCTGTATCGCATGGTTGAATATGGCGATGAACCCAAAATCAAAGTTAATGCACAATCCAAGAAATTGGGGAAAGTTCCGACTTTCAATACCATTGCTACGATTCCCGGTTCAGAAAAAGCCGATGAATATATCATCCTTTCTGCTCATTACGACTCCTGGGATGGCGGAACCGGAGCCACTGACAATGCCACAGGTTCAATTACCATGATGGAAGCCGCACGAATCCTGAAAGAAGTGTATCCAAACCCAAAAAGAACCATTATTGTGGGACTTTGGGGGAGCGAAGAACAGGGACTGAACGGATCAGCAGCTTTTGTGGAAGATAATCCTGAAATCGTTGACAACATGCAGGCATTATTTAATCAGGATAATGGGACCGGACGTGTAGTTCGGATCTCAGGACAGGGATTTCTTCATGCTTACGAGTTTTTGGGAAGGTGGCTGGAAGCCGTACCGCGTGATATTACCCAGCATATTGAAACTACCTTTCCGGGAACCCCTGGTGGTGGTGGCTCCGATTATGCATCCTTTGTATCAGCCGGAGCTCCCGGGTTTTCTCTGAGTTCATTAAGCTGGAGTTACTGGAATTATACCTGGCACACTAATCGTGATACCTATGATAAAATCGTTTTCGATGATGTTCGAAGTAATGCCATCTTAACTGCGATTTTAACCTATATGGCCAGCGAAGATCCCGAAACTTTCCCTCGTGATAAAGCGGTTCTTCCCGTTAGCCGGTGGACAGGCGAACAAATGGAATGGCCTAGTCCCCGTACCGCTAACCGTGATGGTGGCAACTAAATATTGAATTGACCTGCCAACCAGTGACTGAATCTTAATTTGGTCACTGGTCTATCTTACTTCCGCTGCATACATATTCTTATGTCCGTATCTGGATGGGCGTTCACCGATTTTTCTTACTGATTTAAATCCTTCCTCCTTAAATAATTCTTCCAGCTGCCTTAATGTGATCGGGTATGGAATCCAGGGATTTGCATTATTTGTGCCATACTCGACAATAACCAGTCTTCCATTTTCTGAGAGATGATGTGTTAACTTTTGAATGAATGTCTTTTTGTTTTTCACATAATGAAGAGAGTTAGCCATCAAAATACCATCATATTCATCTTTCGGAAGTTGTTGTTTACTGAAATCCATCTGCAAGAACTCTAAATGAATACCATGAACCGATGACTTTATCGGAGCCTGATTGACCTTATCCACCATCAGAATATGACTATCTTTTGATAATATCTGAGCCAGTGCATAGCTAAACAAGCCGCTCCCACAACCCAGATCTACCCATTTCTCTGCCTGATTACCTTTAAAACCTGCTTCTTCGATAAGTCTTATCGCTTCGGATTGAGTCATTTAGTTAGACATTAAACTTTTTCTTTTGAAGTTTAGTCCATTTAAAATAGATTGGTTATACCCTTAAACCCAAATTGGAGATTTTATGAAAAATAAAAACTTAGCAATTCTACTGCTACGAATAGGTGTTGGTGTTATTTTTATCATTGCAGGATGGGGCAAACTAACCGGAATTGAAGGTGTTCAGGGATTTTTCGGTAATATCGGTATTCCTATGGCTGGAGTAATGGCCTGGGTAGTTGCCTTGGTTGAATTTGTAGGCGGGATTATGATGTTGGTTGGATACAAAGTTGAAATTCCGGGAATACTTCTGGCATTTACTATGCTGGTAGCCATTTTTACGGTAAAGATGGGTGGGGATGGAGGCTTCAGCGGCATGCGACTTGAGATTATGTTGCTACTCACCAGCTTAGCTTTATCTATAATGGGAACCGGAAGCTATTCACTCGATGATATGTTGGGAAAACCTTCAGATACCGGAAGCTCTGAAGCAACGCCTCTGTAAAGTAATCCTGATTAATTTAGCCTTTAGATAACCCGCAAGACTTCAGAGCCTTGCGGGTTTTTTTTGATAAGGTTCATCATTCCAAATACTGAATTAAATTTCAGCATGGCCAAAAAGGGAACGACATTCCATTATGTTTCCAATGTCCAGCCAACTTCCGAAGGGCGTTCGCCAGTATACATTCTTAAACGTTCGCCATCACTTACATTAAAAATAACCTCATTCCAGCCTTCCATTAATTCGATTTCAACTTCCTCAGTTCCACCGCTGCCTGAATCACATTCTTCAGATATCGTGGCTTCGTGTGTGGAATATATCCAGCGAACCTGGTATTCTCCTCTAAAATCACTACTTGGTGGATAAACATTTCTATTTGGAGCGCCACTGCTAAGTCCTATCCCACCTACATTGGTTTCTTCACCGTAGGTAAAATTGAATACACTCAGTCCAACAAACTGGTGACCATCGTCAAGATTTTCCCGGACTGCATTCCGGCAGTACATCGATACAAACCCTTCGCTATCATCACTTAGTGGTTTTAACGCTTCCTGAACTGCTTCCTCACCTAAAAATTCAACAGTAAATGTACCATCTGCATTAATAGTTCCGTCAATCAAATCTACAAAGTCTTCGGCTTGATACAGCTCTTGTTCGCCATGATCATAGCCGGACAGCTCTCCTTTTACTGAAAATGACTGCGGATTATTTGACGATCCGTTACTTCCGGTTGAATTATCGCTGCATGCTGTAGTGAAAGCTAATAAAGCAGCTACAGCCACGCATAAATATATTGATAGATTACATGTTCTCTCTAGAATAGACACAAGTACCTCCGATTTTTGAAAAATTTATTAGCATAAACTTAAAATGAAAATTACGGAGAGTTCCAAATTGCAAAGCGACTGCAAAAAAGGTTGTTACCCTGAACTTGATTCAGGGTCTGAAAGGAGTGATTGCCTGTTTTTGACATGCTCCTTCGCTAAAGTTTCGCCTTATTCAAATGCTGAATCAAGTTCAGCATGACGACATCTAAAAAAGGTTTTGTAAGGAATACCTCTCAAAACGCTCATACTTATATGACCAAGGCCTATGTCTACATACTATCCAACATAGCCCGGACTACTTTATACATTGGAGTAACCAATAACTTAAACCGTAGAATCTGGGAGCATAAACAAGGCGAAGGCTCGGAGTTTACTGCAAAATACAAATGTATAATTCTGTTGTATGCAGAAGAACACGGTACCATTTCTGATGCTATAGAAAGAGAAAAGCAACTAAAGAACTGGAAAAGAGCTTGGAAATGGGAATTGATTAAAACACTGAACCCTGATTTGGCGGATCTTTATCCTACATTGAGAGGTTAATCATTTAAGTATGTTAAAATAGGTTGTCACCCTGAACTTGATTCAGGGTCTGAAGGGAGTGATTGCCTGTTTTTGACACGCTCCTTCGCTAAAGTTTCGCCTTCTTCAGATGCTGAATCAAGTTCAGCATGACAAGATTTGAGGCAGAGGCTCGGTGTGGTGTTCCGCAGCAGAGCTACGGAACGAGGAAAAAAAGTTACTCGAATATAATATCCGGATCAAAATCCTTATAACTTAGTTTCATCTCTTCGATTTCTTTAGCTGTCGAAATCCAGGTATACTGTTCGTTTTCAACGACATATTTAAGCGGCAGAGCACCATTACTTGCTTCCATGTAATAACTCCAATCTCCAAAATGGTGATTTAAAAATGGTTCTGGGTTTACCCTTATCTCCTCCGAGTAGTAGTATATCGTTTCTTGTCTTTCAGTTTTAACGATCAATTTCTTACACTTTTTTCCCATTATGACTTCTATATCATCTAAATAAGTAACCTTAACATTTTGGGAAGTTTTTATTGATCCATTAATAACCATGATTTGATCTGTTAAAGGATCCAGAAAATAATACTTGTTAGTTTCACTATTATAAGACTGAACAAAATTTCCGTTTTCATCATAGGCCTTGTAATTCTTGGAATTGATAAAATAATGCTGCTCATACCCTAACTCAGGGGCTAAACGATCAGTAATATCTTCTTTTGTATCGGGCTTCTGAAAGCTATATTCGTAAAGAATTTTTCCGGTAAAAGAATTTGACTGAGCAAAAATACTTGATGAGAAGAAAGTGAAGATCAAAACAAAAAATTCTTCATAAAATTAAGCCTCTAGTAAGTTTTCTTTTTTCGCATTTCAATATACTCATCATATTCATCTCCCAATTTTTCTTTCAACTCTTCCTTTTCCATCCTCTTTTTTTTGATTTCATGGACAGATTTTATCACACCACCAATTGAACCTACGATTAAAATGATAAGAATGAAGTCCATTCCTTAATACTCCAAAGTATGATTATTCTTTATCCACTTGGCATAACCGTTTCCAGTAACCCTAATACAAATAATAAGCCACCTATAACAATGGCAATTATATTTGTTCCTGAGAAATAAGAGTTATTTTCAAAACTTGGGTTGATACTCTCATTAACTCTTAGCGCAACATTATTAGCTGGAATAATAAATACAAAACTAAACGTTGAAAGCAACCAATATGGATCTGGCAATCTCCATAGTGCCTGAATTATAAAATATCCTACCGCTAAAAAAACGATTGGCAATGTCTGTGATAAATTGTTTTGAAGTGCAGCATTCTTAATCTCTTTAAAACAACTGTAAGCCCAAATCGGTGCAAAAAAAGCCCGCCAAAAAGGCATTATCTTTTGAGCCCACCTGTTTTTTATCAAATCCCAATTTTTATAAAACCAAAAAAGTTCATAAATCCCGAAAGTACAAATTGACATTAGTACCAACTTAAAATTTGAGGTACTAAAGAAATGGGGCTCATTAACACTGGAACTACTATTTATTGTGTTTTTATCGTTTACTTCTTCCGAGTTCTCTAATCTGTCATTGGTCATTTTCTATGATGTTAAATCATTATTATTTACTTAGAAATAGCAAAATTAATTTCTTAGAAGCAAATGAATGCAGGGCAACAAACTGAAGACTCGATACTTTAGTGGAAGGTTTCTAGCTAATCGTAGACTAGTTAATCAAGATGATCAAACATCATGATACTGAACTAAATTCAGCATGACAACGATATACGTTGATTAGATAAAACAAAAAAGCCCTGCTCAACTTAATGAACAGGGCTTTTAATTTTATCTATGCTACTTCGGCTAACGAAGAGTTGCTGAAGTGATTAGTCTTCGGCTTCGGCGGTTTCGCTTTCACCATTTTCACTTCCACCAAGTTCTTCAAATACCTTGGCGATTTCCTCGTCTCCTTCTTCCATGTCTTTCTTAGACCCAACAACAATGTCGTTGTAGTCGCGAAGACCGGTACCGGCAGGCACTTTATGTCCAACCACCACATTCTCTTTAAGTCCGCGGAGGAAGTCTTTCTTGGCCTCAATAGAAGCCTGAGTAAGTACCTTGGTTGTTTCCTGGAAGGAAGCAGCTGACAACCAACTGTCGGTTGAAAGAGCAGCTCGAGTAATACCCAACAGAATTGGCTTAGAAATAGCCGGCTCTGCTTCACGGGTTTCGAGTTCTTCTGCACCTTCTTTAATCAGCTCGTTGTTTATATCTCTAACTTCACGACGGTCAAGGATAGCCCCTTTCTTAAGGTCAGATCCACCTGGGTTGGTAACTACAAACTTACCAATCAGTTCGTCGTTCTTGATATTCACTTCAAAGCGATCCACTTTGTCTCCTTCAAGGAACATGGTATCGCCCGGATCGGTGATTTCTACCTTCTGCATCATGGTGCGTACAATAACCTCAATGTGCTTGTCATTGATTTTCACACCCTGTAGTCGGTAAACCTCCTGAATTTCATTCACGAGATACGACTGTACAGCATAAGGTCCGAGAATATTCAGAATATCCTGAGCCGGAATAGTACCGTCTGAGAGAGGCTGACCAGCTTTCACAAAATCATTGGATTGAACCAAAATATGTTTGCTCAGCGAGATCAGATATTTCTTCTCATCCGTTCCGTCTTTGGATTTCACAAATACCTCTTGTGAACCACGCTTACGCCCACCCATTTCAACAATACCGTCAATTTCAGAAACAACGGCAGGTTCACTTGGAGAACGTGCTTCAAATAGTTCAGTTACACGCGGCAGACCGGCGGTGATATCCTTAGACTTGGATGTAGCACGCGGAATCTTAGCAATAACCTGACCAGCTTCAACCTTGGCACCGTCTTCAATAACGATGTGAGTATCAACAGGCAGTGTATTTTCGCGGATTCGGTCTTTGGTTCCTTTGATCACGAGGGTTGGTACCAGCGAGCGATCTTTGGAGTCGGTGATAACTTTTTCACGGTGACCGGTTTGAGCATCGGTATCCTCAGACGAAGTTACTCCGTCAATGATATCTTTGTATTCAACGGTACCGTCAATTTCTGAGAAGATAAGGGCGTTATATGGATCCCACTTACAGAGCACAGCTCCTTTAGGTACCACATCGCCTTCCTCAACCAACATCTCTGAACCGTAAGGCACATTGTAGTTGATAAGAACTTTACCTTCATCGTTCACAATCTTGATTTCACCAGCACGGGAGAGAACCACATTGTGTTCTTCTTCACCGTCGTCGTAAACCACAACGCGAACGTTTTCAAATTCTACTTTACCTTCGAATTTCGTCTTATGCTGAGATTCAGCCTCCAGACGAGATGCCGTACCACCAACGTGGAAGGTTCGAAGGGTCAGCTGTGTACCCGGCTCACCAATAGACTGAGCAGCGATAACCCCTACGGCTTCCCCTTTCTCAACTACGGTTCCCCGTGCGAGGTCACGGCCATAACATTTGGCACATACACCACGTCCGGTTTCACAGGTAAGTACTGAACGAATTTCTACTTCTTCGATAGAAGTCTCTGCGATTTTCTGAGCTACAACCTCATCAATCATCTGGTTGGCTTCACAAATAAGCTCGTCAGAAATAGGATCGTAGATATCGTGGAGTGAAACACGCCCGATAATACGATCTTCGAGACTTTCGATAATATCTTCGTTGTCTTTCAGAGCCGCCATCTTAATACCACGGAGGGTACCACAGTCTTTCTCGTTGATGATCACATCTTGTGAAACATCAACCAGACGACGAGTCAGGTAACCAGCATCGGCAGTTTTAAGAGCGGTATCGGCAAGACCTTTACGCGCACCGTGAGTAGAGATAAAGTACTCAAGTACCGTCAGCCCTTCTTTGAAAGAAGAAAGAATCGGGTTCTCAATTACCTCATTGCCCTGCTGCATGGAACTCTTCTGAGGTTTCGCCATCAGACCACGCATACCACCTAACTGACGAATCTGCTCTTTAGAACCTCGAGCTCCGGAATCCGCCATCATATATACCGGGTTGAAACCATCTCTGTCGCTCGCAAGAGCTGAGAATAATGTTTCAGACACACGGTTTGTGGTACTGGTCCATTTATCAATAACCTGATTGTAACGCTCGTTATCGGTAATGAAACCCATCTCATAACGACCTTGAATATCAGTCACTTCATCCTTCGCTTTAGTGATCAACTCACCTTTAGCATCCGGAATAATGATATCATCAAGGCTGAAAGACAGACCACCAATTGTGGCTTCTTCATAACCAACTTTCTTCATGTCGTCGAGGAATCGGGAAGTTTTCGCCGTTCCTACTTTAGCATGAATATCACCAATCAGATTTCTCAGTTCTTTTTTACCGAGTGTCTTGTTGATGAATGGGATTTCCTTCGGTGTAATCTGGTTGAAGAGTACTCGTCCCGTTGAAGTTTTAATCACTTCGTGAACGGTTTCTCCTTCCTCGTTTACCGCTGGAATTCGAACGTTGATTTTGGCATGTGTAGCAATCTTACCCTGGTCGAAGGCAACCAATACTTCTGCAGGAGAAGAGAATGTTTTTCCTTCGCCTTTCTGGCCATCATTTGGCTTGGTGAGATAGTACAGACCTAAAATCATATCCTGAGAAGGAACCGCAATCGGGCCTCCGTTCGCAGGAGATAAAATATTGTGTGAACCTAACATCAGCACAGATGCTTCAAGAACCGCATCGTGACTTAATGGAAGGTGAACAGCCATCTGATCACCGTCAAAGTCAGCGTTAAACGCTGTACATGCGAGCGGGTGTAGTCGGATAGCTTTTTCTTCAATAAGTACCGGCTGGAAAGCCTGAATACCTAACCTGTGCAAGGTTGGAGCACGGTTAAGAAGTACGGGGTGTCCGTCAATTACATTTTCAAGGACTTCCCATACAACGGCATCACGTCGGTCTACTACTTTCTTAGCGCTCTTAACCGTTTTCACATATCCACGCTCAATGAGTCGTCGGATAATAAATGGTTTGTAGAGCTCAACCGCCATCTCTTTTGGCAGACCACATTCGTGCATTTTCAGCTCGGGTCCTACCACAATCACAGAACGACCGGAATAGTCAACACGCTTACCAAGAAGGTTTTGACGGAAACGGCCACTCTTACCTTTCAGCATATCTGAAAGTGATTTAAGCGGTCGGTTGTTATTTCGTACTGCGTTTGATTTTCTTGAGTTGTCGTACAGAGAATCAACCGCTTCCTGCAGCATGCGTTTCTCATTTCGGAGAATTACATCAGGAGCTTTGATATCAATCAATCTCTTCAGACGATTGTTACGGATGATCACACGACGGTAAAGATCGTTCAAATCAGATGTTGCAAAACGACCACCTTCAAGCGGTACCAACGGACGTAATTCTGGTGGAATTACCGGAATTACACTCTGTACCATCCACTCGGGACGGTTTTCGGTATGCTGGTTAGCCGCACGGAATGACTCAATCACCTGAAGACGCTTCAGCTTTTTCTTCTTACGCATCTGTGAAGTCTCATGCTTCACTTCATAACGCAAATTGTAAGCCAGATCGTCAAGATCCAGATCGCCAAGGAGTGCTTCAAGAGCATCGGCTCCTTCCTTCACGATGAATTTGTCGTCATCGTCGTCATCCAGTTCCTGGTTATCTTCTGGCAGCTGTTCTAAAATATCCCATTTCTCTTCTTCAGAGATCATATCGCCCTGGGCATAACCGAGGTCACGCGCCACACCAGGATTGATCACTACGAATGTTTCGTAATAAACGATCTTATCCAGGTTCTTGGAGCTCATTCCAAGAAGGTAAGCGATCTTGTTAGGAAGAGATTTGAAGTACCAAATGTGTACTACAGGAACGGTAAGGGTAATGTGCCCCATTCGCTCACGGCGTACAGCTTTCCGGGTAACTTCCACACCGCAACGGTCGCAGATAATTCCCTTGTAGCGGATACGCTTGTATTTACCACAGTGGCATTCATAATCCTTCACCGGCCCGAAGATCTTTTCACAGAAAAGACCGTCCATTTCCGGCTTAAAGGTTCGATAGTTTATTGTCTCAGGAGTCAAGACTTCGCCGTGGGAACGAGATAAAATCGTTTCCGCGGAAGCAAGGGATACCCCAATGCTGTCGAAATCTTTGGTGACTGTTAATGTCTTAGTTACTGGCAAGGATGTTCCTCCAAATTATTAACAGTGAAATTATTCAATATGCATTTCAAGGCCGAGACCCATAAGCTCTCGTAACAATACCTTGAATGATTCGGGCACGTCACCATCGGGCAGGTTCTCACCTTTCACGATAGCTTCATAAACTTTAGAGCGCCCTTTTACGTCATCACTTTTCACAGTGAGCATTTCTTTCAAGATGCTGGATGCACCATATGCGTACAGTGCCCAAACCTCCATCTCACCAAGACGCTGACCACCAAACTGAGCTTTACCGCCCAATGGCTGTTGCGTAATGAGTGAATATGGCCCGATAGAACGAGAGTGCATCTTGTCCTGAATCAGGTGGTTCAGTTTCAACATGTAGATATAACCTACGGTTGTCTTCTGCGCGAATGGCTCGCCTGTTCGTCCGTCGTAAAGGTTTACGCGGCCATCTTCAGGCAATCCGGCTTCTTTTAATTTTTCTCTAACTTCATCCATAGAAGCACCGTCGAAGATAGGCGACGCAAACGTCACACCCATTTTCTTAGCGGCCCATCCAAGAATGGTTTCGTAAATCTGACCGAGGTTCATACGGGAAGGTACACCCAGCGGGTTAAGACAGATGTCAACCGGGGTTCCGTCTTCCATAAACGGCATGTCTTCCTGAGGTACGATTTTAGCAACCACACCCTTGTTACCGTGACGACCGGCCATCTTATCACCCACGTGCAGCTTACGTTTCTTAGCAACATAAACTTTTGCTTTCTGGATGATTCCCGGTGGGAGTTCATCTCCTACCTGAATCGCAAATTTACGACGCTTAGCTTCGGTGTCAATTTCACGACGAAGCTCGCGGTAGTTGGCAAATAATCTACGAACCATCTTCACAAGCTCACCATCTGTGGCCCAGTCAATGTTTTCGTTAATATTTACCGGATCTAATTCTTCAAATACAGATTTCTTGTATTTCTCGCCTTTCGGGATCAACTCTACATGACTGTAGTTGTATACACCCGGAGAAGTTTTATCGCGAAGCAATGAATACATCTTGTCTGCCCACTGCTGATTCAGTTCAGCAACTTTTTGGGAGTGACGTTCTTCTTCCTGCTCAACGCGTTTCTTCTCTTCTTTGCGAGATACCAACTCATCACGCTTACGGCTGAAAAGCTTGGTGTCGATTACGGTTCCCTGAACACCCGGAGGTACTTTCAGAGATGCATCTTTTACATCACCGGCTTTATCACCAAAGATAGCACGGAGTAGTTTTTCTTCCGGGGTTGGATCGGTTTCTCCTTTCGGAGTGATCTTACCTACCAGGATATCACCGTGTTCAATCTTGGCACCTACGCGAATAATTCCACGCTCGTCGAGGTTGCGGGTTGCTTCCTCACTTACGTTTGGAATTTCACGAGTTAGTTCTTCTTCTCCACGCTTGGTATCACGAACCTGTTGTTCGAATTCCGTTACGTGAATGGAAGTATAAATATCGTCTTGAACGATGCGCTCACTTACTACAATGGCATCCTCAAAGTTATAACCGCGCCATGGCATGAAAGCCACAAGTAGGTTACGGCCAAGAGCAAGCTCACCCTTGTCGGTTGAACAACCGTCGGCAAGAGCCTGACCGGCTTTCACTTTATCGCCAATCTTCACAACCGGACGCTGGTTAATGGTAGTATCCTGATTCGTACGAATGAACTTATCCAGCCTGTATGTTTTCACACCACCGTCGAAGTAGCAATGCTGCTCATCTTCAGAACGATCGTATTTAACCCGGATTTCAGTCGCACTTACGTATACTACTTCACCGTCCGCATCTGCGGTAATGATAGCACGTGAGTCGCGAGCTGCTCTCTGCTCAAGTCCGGTTCCCACTACAGGAGCTTCTGGACGAAGAAGCGGAACAGCCTGACGCTGCATGTTCGAACCCATCAGGGCACGGTTAGCATCATCATGTTCAATAAATGGAATCAGTGCTGCCGCCAGAGAAGTAATCTGGTTGGTGGCAACATCCATATATTCAATTTCATCTGGTTTCACACGCAGGTAGTTACCTTCACGTGTACGAGAGAAAATAGCTTCACTCTCAAAAATACCTTTATCATCTATCTCAGCGTTAGCCTGAGCGATAACTGTTTCATCTTCCTGCTCAGCAGCGAGGTATTCAACATCTTTAGAAACTTTACCCTCTTTCACTTTACGGTAAGGAGTTTCAATGAATCCGAAGTCGTTTACTTTCGCGTGCACACACAGTGAGGAAATCAAACCAATATTTGGTCCCTCAGGCGTTTCAATCGGGCAGAGACGTCCATAGTGTGTATAGTGAACGTCACGAACCTCAAAACCGGCTCGCTCACGAGTCAGACCACCAGGTCCTAATGCAGACATACGACGCTTGTGCGTCAGCTCCGCCAATGGGTTGGTTTGATCCATAAACTGTGAAAGCTGGTTGGTACCAAAGAAAGTGTTAATCACACTTGAAATGGTACGTGCATTCACGAGATCCTGTGGAGTAAGCTGCTCAGCATCACGAGAGTTCATACGCTCGCGGATGGTACGTGCCATTCGGGCAAGACCAATTGCGAACTGCTGACCTAACTGCTCACCTACGGTTCGTACACGTCGGTTACTTAAATGGTCAATATCATCAACCTGAGATTTCAGGTTCTTCAGACGGATAACCTCTTTCACAATCGCTACAATATCTTCTTTTGTCAGATACTGTACGGTATTTTCCTGGTCTAATTTCAGACGCTTATTCAATCGGTAACGACCGACCTCACCAAGATCATATTTCTTGTCGCTGAAGAACAGTCTCTCAAGGATAGATCGCGCAGTTTCCGGATCTGGCATTTCACCGGACCTAATCTGCTGGTAAATTTCTCCAAGTGCAGTACTCTCATCGTAGGTAGGATCCTTACGGAGTGTGTTCATCATTACAGAACGCTCAGACTCTTCAGCTGAGATTTTCTGTACCAGAACTTTTTCAACTTCTGCATCTTTTAGTGAGCCGTAGTCATCTTCCGTCAATTCGTGATCACGTTCGAAGATAATTTGACGATTCAGAGCTTCGGTAACTTCACCGGTCTCATCATCAACTACCTCTTCCATGCTCTCTACAACAATGTTCTCGGCAAGTCGCTTGCCAACAAGATTTTTGTTGTAATGATCTTTCTTACCAAATTTAATTTCTTCAGAAAGCTCGAAAAGGCTTAGCAGTTCGATATCGGAAGAATAACCAAGCGCACGTAATAATGTAGTGGCCGGAACTTTCTTCTTACGATCGATATAAGCCCAAAGAACGTCACGAATATCAGTAGTAAATTCAATCCATGAACCTTTGAAAGGAATAACACGAGCAGAATATAGCTGTGTACCGTTCGGGTGAACGTTTTGTCCAAAGAATACACCTGGTGAACGGTGAAGCTGGCTTACAATAACGCGCTCAGCACCGTTGATGATGAATGTTCCGCGATTCGACATCCAGGGCAGGTCTCCTAAAAATACTTCCTGCTCAATAGTTTCGCTGGCTTCGTCGCTATCATCAACCGATGATAATCGCAATTTTGCTTTAAGCGGAACGGAATACGTCAGGCCACGATCCTGGCATTCAGCAATCGTATAACGAGGCACATCCACATTATAATAAAGAAATTCAAGGATGTGCGTTTCGCGACTGTCCTGAATTGGAAAATTTTCATTAAAAATTCGTTGTAGTCCTTGATTTTCTCGCTCGTTGGGAGCAATATCAAGTTGTACAAATTTTTCGAATGACTCTAACTGGATATCCAGAAAATCCGGATAATCCAATACGTGCTTGGTTTTACCAAACGATAAGCGTTCCGTGTTCGGAATAGTTTGCATCTTCTTGCTCAAAAGGAACCTCTCCTCTTAGATTGAAGGTAAATGATACGGGCAAACCCCAGGGCTAATGGGGTCAATTTATATAGACGCCAATAGCCAATACCGTTTTCACGGCATTGGCTACCAACGAATGTGTAAGTATGAGTTACTTAAGCTCTACTTCGGCACCAGCTTCTTCAAGCTTGGCTTTGATTTGCTCAGCTTCTTCTTTAGCTACTGCTTCTTTAACAGTATTAGGAGCTCCGTCAACCAATTCTTTGGCTTCTTTCAGCCCAAGACCAGTGATACCGCGTACTTCTTTGATTACCGCGATTTTCTTTGCACCAGCGCTTTTCAGAACTACGTCAAACTCAGTTTGCTCTTCTCCACCACCAGCAGCATCTCCACCACCAGCAGGTCCAGCTACTGCAACAGCAGCTTGAGCAGGTTTGATATCGTATTCTTCTTCAAGAACTTTAGCAAGTTCGTTTGCTTCTTTAATTGTTAGGTTGACAAGCTGTTCAGCTAATTCTTTAACGTCAGCCATTTGTTATCTCCAGTTGTTTTGATATAAAAAATTCTAGTTGTAATAAATAAGGGTTACTCTTCGCCTTTTTCAGCGATGGTTTTAACAGCACCAACAAGGTTAGATCCTTGTGCTTCAAGCGCTCCAACTACATTTGATAGTGGGGCCATCAACAGACCAAGGATATCGCCAATAATCTCGTCCTTCGACTTCATAGCTGCGAGAACGTCCAGCTTATCCGCACCGTAAAAATCTCCGTCTACGATAGCTGCTTTGAATTCTGGCTTATTATTATCCTTGATAAAATCTTTCAATACCTTGGCAGGTGCAGATAATTCTTCTTCAACGAATGCAAAAGCATTCTGCTCAACCAATGAGGGGATAATATCATCGTATCCACCAACTTCTTTCATTGCGAGCTTTACAAGTTTGTTCTTGTAAACTTTGAATCTAATATCTCCCTTACGAAATGCACCACGCAATTCATTGACTTCAGGTACCGACATTCCTGAATAGTTCGCAATGTATAAAGCACTCGAACTTTTCAGTTTTTCGGTAAGTTCATCAAGAATTGCACGCTTTTCTGCAGTAGGCATAATTTAATTTCCTCCTATTATAGGGATGTAACTGCGGTTCTGCTTATCGGGATGCTTGGTCCCATTGTGCTGCTTATGAAAACACTTTTCACATACAGCCCTTTTGCGGAAGCCGGTCTCAAGCTCATTACCGTACGGAAAAATGACTCTGCATTCTCCTTAAGGTCATTTGCATCGAAACTTACTTTACCAATAGATGTATGTAGGATTCCGGCTTTATCAACACGGAAATCAATCTGACCGGCTTTAACTTGCTTAACAGCATCGGCCACATCCATTGTTACGGTTCCACTCTTAGGGTTAGGCATCAGTCCGCGGGGCCCTAAAAAGCGCCCAAGCTTACCGAGTTTACCCATTACGTCGGGTGTTGCAATTATCACATCGATATCTGCCCACCCCTCTTCTATTTTCGTGATGTAATCATCAAGACCAACATGGTCGGCACCAGCTTCTCTGGCTTCATCCTGCTTGGCTTCGTTAACGAGAGCCAAAACTGTAACTTCTTTACCAGTACCATGAGGCAAGCTCACTGTACCACGCACCATTTGGTCGGCATGACGGGGATCAACTCCCAATCGCACGTCGACATCAACGGATGCATCAAAGTTCGTGTTAGATGTTTTTTTAACCAGATCGCACGCTTCTTCCAAAGTATACTCTACCTCGGGGTTCACGAGTGCCACGGCCTGTTGATATTTCTTTCCTCTTTTTGCCATGATCACAATTTCCTTACTTTTCGCGATTTACTCTAAGACCCATACTGCGAGCCGTTCCTGCAACCATTTCCGCGCCAGCTTCGATGTCAAACGCATTTAAGTCTTCCATCTTTTCTTCTGCGATTTCTTTGCATTGGCTCCAGGTTACTGTACCTACTTTATTTCGGTTAGGTTCACCTGATCCGGACTTGATTTTCGCTGCTTTCTTAAGAAGTACAGGTGCTGGTGGAGTCTTTGTTTTGAATGTAAAAGACTTATCAGCATAAACTGTAATCTCAACAGGAACAACAGTTCCGGCCTTGTCCTGAGTCTTAGCGTTAAAGGCTTTACAAAACTCCATAATATTGATTCCCGCCTGACCGAGTGCCGGTCCAACAGGTGGCGCAGGGTTTGCCTGCCCCCCAACAATCTGGAGCTTCAGGATTTTCTCAACTTTTTTAGCCATGGATTCTCAGGATCCTATAATTAATAACTTCTGTTTAATTTGCGTAATAGCTAGTGTGCATCAACTAGGTTCTTTATGTAGCGGATTCAACTTGGCTAACATCTACTTCAACCGGAGTCTTACGGCCAAAAATACTGACCATGACTCTCAGCTTTAGTTTTTCAGGGTTTACTTCCTGAACGGTTCCGTCAAAATCTTTAAACGGACCGGATATCACTTTAACCAGGTCTCCCTCGCTGTACGGAATTTCAATATTCCGTGGTTCATCACCACCGTCTTTCACTCGTCCAATGATGCGTTTGACTTCGTGATCTTTCAGTGGAGTTGGCACCGTTTCATTTTTACCTACCTTCAAAAAACCAAGGCAGGAAGGTGCGCTTTGTATCAAATTGTTTACTTCTTCATCATAATGAGTATTCAAAAGAATATAACCGGGGAAAAAGTTTTTCTCTCGGGTACGCTTCTTTCCAGAGCGAATCTCAACAACCGTTTCAGTAGGAATCAAGATTTCCTTAATCTTATCCTCTAAACCCTGATCTTCAATTTCGCGCTCGAGAAACTCTTTAACCTTTTTTTCATGACTGGAAAAGCAGCGAACTACGTACCAATCATGTGTTAATTCTTTGCTCATTATTAATTATAAATAGCTTCTAATATGGTGCTGTACATTTGATCAACACCAAAGATGAATACCGAAATTATGATTGAAAAAACCACCACGATAATCGTGTTATCGATCAGCTCTTTCTGGGTCGGCCAGGAAACCTTCTTGAATTCCTTTACAACACCGTCAAAAAAATCATTAATCTTGCTCATATCATTTATTTTATCTGCACGGGTGGAGAGGCTCGAACTCCCGACACCTGGTTTTGGAGACCAGTGCTCTGCCAACTGAGCTACACCCGTATAAAGCGCACAAGAGCAGGCGGGTAACCGTCTGCTCTATGCACTGGCCTTATTTAAGGTATTATCTTAATCCAATATTTTAGTTACCACTCCGGCACCGACAGTGCGGCCACCTTCGCGTATCGCAAATCGCAGTCCCTCTTCCATCGCTACCGGCTGGATGAGTTCTACGCTTAACTTCACATTATCTCCCGGCATTACCATCTCCACGCCATCG
>NZ_JAVJQO010000007.1 GCF_040218225.1 Gracilimonas sp. | reverse complement strand
TCTCCTTCATCCTCCCAATAACACACAGGACAAATTTCGTAAATATTTCGCTCTTTAAGAGTTACATAATGACAACAAGGACAAGTAGATTTAACTTTTGAAGTAGAAGAATTTGAAGACATTATCTTAAGCCTTATAACGACCCAGCGTTTAAACGGCGCGGGGATTATGATTTAGTTGAAGTAGCAAAATTAATTCCTGGCAATCAAGTTCCATCGCACCCCGTCCGCGTCCGATTTAAAACGCATGTTAGCTGTATTTTTCATTTTTGATAAAGCTTTGAGTAGTCTTTTAAGGTGTTCAAATTGTTCTTTAAACCACCATTTATTACATCACTTTTATGATAGTAATTAAAGTCTCCCAAAGTATCTCTGACACTCAATGGGTTTTCAGCTAGCCAAGATATCAAGTCTGTTTCTGTGACTAAGTTCTTTCTTGACCAATCTGAATATAGAATGTGATTGAAGTTTTCATACTCAACTAAATCCGTTATAAAATAGATAACTTCGGTAGTGTCGGATAAATATGGTTCAACCCTTTCTACAAACAACTCATAATCAATTTCAGAAAGAGCAATTAGGGCGTATAATTTTCCCGGTCTATTTCCACGATTCAACAGATCAAGGAAAATATCCTTTCGATCGGGTTGGCTCAATAAAGCCTGATAGTAAATTGTGTTTAAATTTGGGTCTGGACCACAACAATCTGTAAAGAGATTTGTATTCAAGAGAGTTTTGAATGCTAATTCTGGATAATCATTGTAAGGTGTTTTGATTGGGATCTCTTCTCTTGGAAAATTTATGATTCCTTCACCGCTTAAATCAAAACTCTCAATTTCTTCTTTTGAAAACTTCTCAATCTGTTCATGCCATGACTGTTCTTGGCAGCTCTGTAAAAACACACAAAGTAAAATTGCCCAGAGATATTTATACATGGTTAATACAGCTAACATATTAATATGCGACAGGGCCTATCTTATGAGACGTCGTATAAAATCCGGCAATCTCCCTCTGGAAGGCCACAGCGCATTGTTTAAGTTTTTATGCGAAGGAAATGTCGCATAACCTCGTCGGATAATATCCAACTTTTTTGTAAGGATTTGCTTTCCCATCGCTCTAACAATATAACATGATTAAGAAACCAAGCAACAACAAACAAGGTCATCCTGAGGATACTCCCGAAGGACCTGTGCCATGGAACGCTTGGTAAGCATTTAATAACCAAGGTTCTTCGCTGTCGCTCAGAACGACTTTGGAAGAGTTATAAAAAATAAGTTCGGCTTTAATACAAAATCCGCGTTTTAATGGTATGCTTCACATTACGGATTTCCTCAATCACACGGTCGTCATATTCCTTGTCCACATCCAAGACCACATAGCCAATATATTCGTTGGTTTTCAGGTACTGCCCTAAAATATTGATGTCTGAATCGGATAGGCAGCGGTTGATTTCGGAAAGCACGCCCGGCTTGTTTTCGTGAATATGCAGAATACGATGGGCATTTTTCTGAACCGGTAGATTAAGCGGAGGAACCGAATGTGAGCCTACCGTAGTTCCGTTATCTATCAGATTGATAAGCTTGGTGGAAACATCCTGTCCGATATTATATTGTGCTTCTATGGTTGAACCACCGATATGCGGAGTTAAAATCACGTTGGGTAAATTCTGAAGTTCCGTCCGGAAGGATTCTCCCGAAGACTCTGGCTCTTCCGGGTATACATCGATGCCGGCTCCGGAGATATGTCCGGATTCCAGGGCCTCTTTCAGTGCTTTAATATCAACGACCGAACCACGGGAAAGATTGAGCAATACACTGCCTTTTTTCATTTGGCTGAACCGTTCGGCATCCATCATCATACTGGTTCCGGGTGTGGCCGGCACGTGCAGCGTTACGATATCGGATTTGTTCAGGAGTTCTTCCAGTGATTCCACGCGGGTGGCATTACCCATTGGCAGTTTCGGTTCAATGTCATAATACAACACATTGAACCCCATATTTTCGGCCAGTACAGATACCTGTGATCCGATATGTCCATAGCCTATAATACCTATATTTTTTCCGCGGACTTCATAGCTGTCTTTGGCATCCTTCAGCCAGGTTCCTTCGTGTGCTTTTTTATCCCGAAGGGGAATCCGGCGCTTCAGCATAATGGATTCGGCAATCACCAGTTCAGCGACAGAACGCGTATTGGAGTAGGGAGAGTTGAAAACGGTGATTCCGGCCATCATGGCGGCTTGTAAGTCAACCTGATTGGTGCCAATGCAGAAGCAGCCTATCGCCTTCAGCTTGGATGCTTTTTCAATGACTTTTTTGGTGATCTGAGTTTTGGAACGAATCCCAATCAGGTGAACGTCTTCAATTTTATCCAGAAGCTCTTCTTCGCTTAAAGCTTCTTCCTGTGTTTCAACATTCAGGAAATCATGCTTTCTGAAATTTTCCTCTGCAGTTGGATGGATTCCTTCAAGCAAAAGGACTTTTATATTTTCTTTGGGATAAGAAAGGTCTTCGTTGGCTGCTGACATAAATTTGTTTTGAGTGTAAGTGAGTGATGGAAGGTAAAAAAGATTTGAACTTTTTTAAGGATTAGTCTTCCTCACTCCAAATATTTCTATTTATTTCCCAGCGTAGCCTGTCATAGAATTCCTGTTTCACTGGAATGGATCATGACTGAGGGTAAAAAGAGTGAATAATTACCGTCCCCGAACCCTTTTTCTCAGCTTCATGCTGGTTTTATACTGCTTGTTATCCCGGATGAGATGAAGGGTCATTTCTTCACCTTCTTCATATTCCCGCATTAAAGCCCAGGCGTGCATGTCGCTGGTTACGCGCTCTTCCCCAATTTGAATAATCACATCGCCGGGCATAATCCCGCATTCATAAGCGGGGCCGCTTTTGTTCACTTCAGTTACAAATAATCCCAACACCCGCGGGATACTTGGATACTGCATAATTAGCTGCCGGGTAACAGGCACAAAATTCATTCCGGGATCATATTCAAGAGAAACGGAACCGGACTCTTTTAGTTGAGAAATAATTTTCTGAACGCGATTGCTGGGAATAGCAAAGCCCAGTCCCACAAAACCACTGCTGGTGCCTCCGGTAAAAATAAAAGTATTTACTCCCATTACTTCACCATTGCTGTTCACTAAGGGTCCGCCGGAATTGCCACGGTTAATAGCAGCATCCGTCTGAATCATTTCAACATAAACGCGGGGGTCCTGAGGGTCGGGCCGGAAGTCGCGTTCTTTGGCACTAACCACGCCAACGGTAACGGAGGGCTGCCCGTCAGCAAAAAGCCCAAATGGATTTCCCATGGCGATGGTCCATTCCCCAACCATGATTTCATCGGAATCAGCAAATTTCACATAAGGAAAAGAGGTGCGTTCTCCTTTAATTTTCAAAAGGGAAAGATCAGCGAGTTCGTCAGAGCCTAACAGCTCGGCTTCGTGCTTACTGCCGTCAGAAAGGGCAACCATGATGGTTTTGGAGTTTTTACTGGCAACATGCTCGTTGGTAACTACCAGTCCGTCTTCACTGATGATGAACCCGGAACCAGAGCTTTTAACTTCGCGCTGTACGGGAACATCAAAATACCGGAAAAAAAAGGTATCAAATTCGCGGGTATAGCCTCTTTGTAATTCAGTTACGGTAATGCTAACCACCGCCGGACCTGCTTTTTGTACGGCATTGGTGATGGCATTCTTGCGGGAGTCATCAACGGTGATGGGAGTTTGGGTTTGATCCTGATTCCGATCTCCCTGTTGCTGGGCAGACGCTGTCTCACCAGGTGAAATAGTACCTAATGAAACTAAAGGAGTGGTGCCGGGGCTCGCCTTTTTTTGTTCGGGGGTACAACCTGCAAAAAGAGAAACAAACAGAAAAACAATCGTAGCGTGTCTAACCATAGACTAAATTTTGCGATTAGAAAAAGTAATAATGTTCAAATGGAATAATCTAACGAAGTGACCTTCACTTCCATTGCCTGTATTATTGGTAAATTAATTTGGTTAAAGCTTCCTGAATAGTCGCCATAAAATAGTACCCAAGTGCATCATCAGGACGGAAGTCATTTTATATTCTTTAGACGTAAAAACCCGTTTTCGCTTCAGCACCACATAACCAAATAAAGGTACGGTGGGAGGAATTTTCATTTTATTTTTTATGAGCTGCTGTTCAGTTAAAGCAAATAAGGGGATTCCAATTTCTGCAGGGAGTCCCTCATCCTGCGAAGTCTCTATCAATATTCCTCTGCCAGTGGTATATACATTATTTACCATATATGGCCGCTTTTTCTTTAGCAACCGCTGAAAAGTTTCTTCCCTTTTAAGTTCACGAGGCCCATAACGCTGAGGCGGCTGTACTCCATTAGCCAGCAACATTTGAACTTTATCTCCTTTGATCATCCAAAATGAAAGGTGATCGGTTTGGAGTTTTTGCCCCAAAATCTTGCATAGCTTTTGGGTGGTATTCACAAAATCACCGGAGGAAACTTCAAAGAGAATACTTTTGGTTATTTCCTTACGGTCAATGTTCAGCTCAGGAGGGAGGTCAGGAATTTCGATACTAGAAACCAGCTTTGCACGGATTCTATTCAAGAGCTCATCAGGCTTTTCATTGAATAGGGATTTATCAATAAAATCTGCAGCACCTAAACCCAGAGCCATTTGCTCTTTTTCAACGGTAGGCAGGCTGGTCATAATCAGGACGGGAATGTCTTTTCGGTCAGCATCTTCCATCAGAGCCTGCAAAAAATCCAGTCCCGACATTCCCGGCATGTGAATATCAGTGAGGATGAAATGAACTTGTTTTTCCGCAAGCATATCAATGCCTTCCTGGGCGGTTCCGGCCATCAAAATATTGTACTCATCACCCAGCATCTTATTCAGTATAAGATGTATCGGGGTGTCGTCATCGATGATTAACAGGGTGTAATCCTTGTCCATGCTACTCTCTAATACTAACCGTTGATGTATCTATATAATAGTAAAAACTTCGTATTGGAACTATAATTGTTCTCTTCCCTCATCAATCACTTCTTTTACGGCTTTTGATAGCGGTCCGGAATGCCAGGCTCCGGCCGCTTTTTTGTGTCCGCCTCCGTTAAACATTCGGGCCCATTTGTTTACATCAATATCACTTTGTGAGCGCAAACTTAGTTTAACACGTTCACCATCTTCTCTAAATAGTACACATGCTTTCACGCCTTCCACACTAAGCGGATATTGCACAAAACCCTCCGTGTCCTCATTAGAAGTCCCGGTTTGTTCAAACATATCACGGGTGATGGTGATGGTTGAAATCTGTCCATCCTCATGAAGCTCAATAGTTTCGAGGGCAAGGCTCAAAAGTTTAAGCTGCCTTAACGGGCGGGAGCTATAAATTTTTTCCGTGATCTGGTTTGGAGTGAAGCCGCCACGTTCCAGTAAATCAGCTGCGGCATGAAGGGTCCCCGGTTTTACACTGTCGAACTGAAAAGATCCGGTATCGGTAACCAAACCCAGGTACATAGCTTTGGACGCTGATACATCAATTTGCCGGGCGTCATGTTCAGCATATAACTGATAAACGAGCTCACATGTTGATGAGGCCTCAACTTCTGATACAAACTCTTCAAAAATAGCATCTGGGTCGGGGTGATGATCAATCATGTAAATCGGCTTGTCCAGATCGGCTAAGGTTTCCGCTGCATTGCCAAAGCGGTGAAGGGCATTTCCATCAACTACCACAAAGGCATCAAAATCAGAAAGTTGATCTGCTGAAGGTTTAGAAACAGGGAAAAAGTCGAGCAGCCAGCCCATATTTTCAGGAATGGGATCTTCGTTGAAAGCTGAAGTTTCAATCCCGTTTTTTTGAAGCCAGAGGCAGAGTGCCACCTGTGAGCCAAGGCAGTCACCATCGGGCCTGACGTGTGAAAAAACGGCTACTTTTTGATGTTGTATTATTTTTGAAATAAAGTTTTTGAACATAAAATCTCCTTGCGTCAAAAATAGGCGAACATTGCCACAAATCCACTTATTTTAACGGGAATTAATGTCATCAAAAAAAAAGGTATGCACGCAGTTATTGTCAGTAATGGATTTCCCCCATCAAAAGAATTACTAAGGGAAGAATTGACATCAGCAGATTTAATTATCGGTGCGGATGGTGGAGGGAATACACTGCTCACTAACGATTTTATTCCAGATGTAGTAATCGGGGATATGGACAGTTTTAAGAAGCCGGAAACGGTGAACTTTGAAATTATTCACGATCCTGATCAGGAAACCAACGACCTTGAAAAGGCACTTTCACTGGCTCTTTATCGGGATGTGGAAACCTGTACGGTACTGGGTGCATTCGGGCAACGAATGGATCATTCCCTGAAAAACTTATCGGTGCTAAAGCGCTTCGATTCGGCTTTCAAACAATTACTTTTTAAAGATGAAAGGCAATCTGCCCGGCTGGTTAGTTCAACGTTTAAGGCTGAGCTTCCGGTAGGCAGCATTGTTTCTCTTTTTCCTCTTTCGGGCAAAGTGACAGGTATTACCACAAAAGGGCTTAAGTACCCGCTTAAAGGTGAAGTCCTTGAAAATGGGGAACGGGATGGAACCTCGAATGAAAATGTGGAAGAAGAGTTTTCCATCGAAATTGAGAGTGGGGATCTGGTGGTTTTTGTAGAGAATTAAAAATTCAGAATTCAAGATTTAAAATTAAATACTGAAGTAATTTTTAATCTTGAATTTTAAATTCAAATAGCATCAAAACCTTGATATAGGTCATTTTCCTCCTGCTCCTCCATTGATTTCTTCCACGCCAGGTACCCGGCAAACGCCAATCCGGTAAAGATGAGAAACTGGAAGCTGGTAAGCACCAATCCTTTATAAAAATAGAGCGGAATAGAGATTAAGTCAGTAATAATCCACGCTATCCAGTTTTCGATTTTCTTGCGGGCCATTAGCCACATGCCGGCGATTGCAAAACACGTTGTTGTAGCATCCCAGAAGGCGACATCACTGTCAGTAAAGTTAGAAAGCCCGAAGTAGAGAATGCCGAAGGAAATCAGCAGTATGCCAAGGGTTATCAGGTTTTCTTTTTGATTGTTAATGGTAACCCGAACTTGCTTTCTGCTTTTATCTTTCGGGTGAACCCAGTAGTACCAGCCATATACACTCATCACGAAGTAATAGAAGTTCACACCCATATCAGCATACAGTTTATACTGAAAGGCGAGGTACACGTAAATCAGCACGCTGATAATTCCCGTGGGATAGACCAGAATGTTTTCCTTCATGGAGAACCAAACGCTCATAAGTCCGGTGATTACGGCAATCCACTCTAGTGCAGTAGTCTGAATAATCCCGTTAATAATGCCGTCAATGATGTATTCCATGAAGTGGAGTGATGTTTGGGGAGCGGCAAAAATAGGAAAATTCTGTAAGGTTTGTTGATCTCAGTGCTCTAATAGTAAGAACTTCAGATCAGGTAGTCATCTTGATGGAGCTCCCGAAAAGGTTTTTCCAAGCCTGAACAGGCAGTTGGCTTGAGTTAAGCTCGTGAAGATTCTTCGGGGGTACTCTCAGAATGACCTTAACAAACATTGAGATGGATAATGCAACCTACATTGTAACCAACCCAGAAAGAAAGGTGCTTTACACGGGAGTAACAAATAATCTCCCCAGGAGAATAGTTGAGCATTACCTGAACCGTGGAAATAAGAAGTCTTATGCAGGGCGATATTTTTGCTATTGTCTCATATGGTACGATGTTTTTCCTACGATGTACGAAGCAATTGAAGCTGAAAAAAGGATCAAGGGAAAGTCTAGAGCATGGAAAGAGGAATTAATTATGAAGTCAAATCCAAAATGGAAGTTTTTAAATGAAGAAATACTTGGGGAATGGCCTCCTAAAAATACATTGCCTGAATAGGTATAAAAATTAACAACAAGCAAAGTCATCCAGAGCATACTTGCGAAGGATCTTCAAGAGGTTGATGAAAAATTGAAGTTGGGCAGGCAATGAGCCTTTCTTAAACTCGTGAAGATTCTTCGGGGGTACCCTCAGAATGACTTTTTCTAACTTCCAGTTCTTAGGTATACCAATTAAAAATGAATAGCTAATCTTTTGTAAAGAAAATTGCTGAGAATATGGGATCTTTTCGCTAGCAAACTTTTGTTTAAACATAGCTCACATTGACCTTTTATACGTCTACCCATAATTAAACTACCGCCCTTTTAAAACCCCGGAAAGGTTCAGCTTGTGGATGGGAATAAGATAAGTGGAAAGCATCTCGTCTTTGTGGATGCCCAACTCTCCGGTTCCGCGGAAATCGACCATACATACTTTTTCAGCGGTTTGTACCACTTCGCCAATACCGTAATATTCCGGACTGGGGCCATAATAAACCAGGTCTCCGGTGCGCAGCGTATTTTTTGCCCGCCGGTGGTAGGGGAGGATCACCGGGAGGAGATCCAATCGGTAAGAGAGTCTTCTTTTATTTGAATTTGCCATCAGTTTTACTGCTTCTGATGAATAATAATATTTCGTTTATCCTCCGGAAGGTGTGACATTTCAACCCAAATGGCTTCTTCCGGGATCAGGCTTTCAATTTTTTTTGGCCATTCAACCAAGCAAACGCCGTCGCCATAAAAGTATTCTTCGGCTCCTATTTCCAGGGCTTCCTGTTCGTGTTTCAACCGGTAGCAGTCAAAATGATAAACGGAAAGATCACCGGAATATTCGTGAATCAAAGTATAGGTAGGTGAGCTGACTTTTTCAGGTTCAATTCCAAAAAAAGATGCTACACCTTTTACAAAATGTGTTTTACCAGCACCGAGGTCGCCATCCAGGCAAACAACATCGCCGGACTTCAATTGCTTACCAAACTCGAAACCAATGCGAATGGTTTCTTCAACGGATGAACTTTCGAATTGCTGCACGTTATTTCGGAGTTAGAGTGGCTACGGGTAATATCATTTCTTCCATAGAGGATCCACCGTGCTGGAAGGTATCCCGGTAGCGGTTCTGATATTTGTGGTAATTAGTAGGATATACGAAATAGTAATCCTCGCGGGCGATGATGTAATTATTCACAGATCCAACTTTGGGAAGCCTGTATTGCTCAGGATCTTCCATAAAAATGACTGCATCAGATTCGTCTGCCTTCAGATTACGACCATACTTATATCGTAAGTTGGTGGCGGTGTCCTTGTCTCCATATACCTTGGTATCCCGGAGGGCACGTACTGAACCGTGATCGGTTGTAATAATCAAAGTGACATCTTCTTTAGCCAGTCCCTTAAACATCTGTAATAACGAGGAATGCTGGAACCAGGCCTCTGTTACCGACCGGAAAGCAGATACATCGGGAGCCAATTCCTTTATAACGTCTGAGTCGGAGCGGGAATGAACCAGCGTATCTACGAAGTTGAATACGAAAGCCGCTAATTTGGATTGAGCATAGCTTCCGATTTTATCGGCTACTTTTCTACCAGCATCAGCATTGAGAATTTTCTCGTACTTAAAATTAATATCAATGCCATCGCGCTCAAGCTGCTTCCGGAGTAGCTCCTCTTCGTGACGGTTCAAAGAAGATTCATCCTGACCCTGTTGCCATAATTCCGGATACATGCGTTCTATATCGGAGGGATAAAGCCCCGAAAAAATTGCATTGCGGGAATAAGGCGTGGCTGTTGGTAAAATGGAGTAGTAGAAATCAGTATCGATGGAGAAGTACTTGGAGAGAACCGGCTCAAAAACCAGCCATTGGTCGTATCGCATACAGTCGACCAGGAAAAACATCACCTTTTCATCTTTTTCCAGATGTGGATTCACATACTTTTTGAAGATTTCCTGTGAAAGCAAAGGCCGGCCTTCATCTTTTTTCATCCAGTCTTTGTATTCCTGATTTACAAACTTTCCAAACTCTTTGTTAGCCTGCTGAAACTGGTCATCCAAAACCTGTATAAGTCCTTCATCACCGGAGCCTAAATCAATTTGCCAGTTTGTGAGCTCTTTATAAATGTCAATCCATTCCTTCCAGTGAGTGCCGGGGTGTATTCGGGAGGAAAGTTCGTTGAATTGTTTCAGGTAGGTTTGTGCCGATTTTTCAGACTGAATTCGGCTTCGCTCAAGCAACCGCTTTGTGGTTAGTAAAATCTGGTTTGGGTTAACCGGCTTGATGAGGTAGTCGGAAATCTTGCCGCCAATGGCATCTTCCATAATCGATTCTTCCTCACTTTTGGTAATCATAACTACCGGAAGAGAGGGTTGTATAGCTTTTATTTTCTCCAGCGTCTCGATGCCGCCCATGCCAGGCATTTGTTCATCCAGGTAAACGATATCAAAAGGCTCAGATGAAATCATAGTTACCGCATCATCCCCGTTTGCAACCGGTGTGATTTCAAATCCCTTTTTTTCTAAAAATATAATGTGTGATTGCAGCTGATCTATCTCGTCATCAGCCCAGAGTATCTTTGGCATGTAATCCTTAAAGTTTAATTGCCCTAAAATCTCAAAGACACTAAAAGATAGTGTCGTTTCAAGTCTTCAACAATTTTGTGTTATGGAGTTTTAGTGGCGTTTTGAATTCAATCGTCAAGAGTTATAAATGGCCGGATATTTTCCAGTCGCTTTTCACCAATGCCCTTAACATTAACCAGTTCATCGATGGAATCAAAACCACCATTGGCTTTGCGGTACTCTATAATTCTTTGGGCATAAGCTTCTCCAATTCCGTCCAGTAATTGGAGCTGTTGGCTGGTGGCGGTATTAATATTAATGATCTCAACAGCAACAGGTTCATCCTGCTTTGATGCTGCCATTTCATCATCGTTAGGATGATCGGAAGTTTTGGCTTCATTAACTGTTAAGTCAGGATTATATTTTTGCTCCAGTTCTTTTTGTTCCTGATGAAGTTGAGCACTCCGCTTTTCAAATTCAGCGGTGAGCGCGTCATATTTTTCCTGGTTGTAATTAAAAGTTTTGGTCAGGAAAAAGTTCAACATAAAAAGCACAGCAAGTAACGCCAAAAGGATAGAAATGGAAATCCGTTCGGTCCGGGATATCTGGAGTTTCTCAATCCAGAAAAATGCTTTTCTTTTTAGGTCGTTAAATTTCATGTAGCTAATATGGCTGAGGACGTTCAAAAACACAACTGTAATCTATCCTTGTTTCCGATGTAAGGAAGTGAGAAGTTTGGCAAAATTTATTTCATGGCAGAACAAAGCGAGTTTACATATCAGGATCAGAAAATTGCTTACGAGAAAGTAGGTAAAGGAAAACCTTTGGTTATTCTGCACGGTTGGGGAAGCAGTAAACGCGTGATGATGCCGGCTGCTCAGAACCTGGCGCACCTCAGAACCTGCTATGTATTGGATCTGCCCGGCTTCGGGGATTCTCCTGAACCTTCACGCGCGTGGAGTATCGATGATTATGCAGATGCCGTTCAGTCTTTTATTAAATCACTTGGCGAAGATAAAGTGGATGTACTGGTTCACTCCTTTGGCGGACGAATTATGCTCAAACTCTGTGCCCGCGATTTTGGTAAGGCCCATATTGAAAAAGTATTGATTACAGGCGGGGCCGGAATGAAGCCAAAACGCTCCATGAAATTCTATATCAGGAAATACACGGCTAAAATTCTGAAAGCACCTTTTATGATTTTACCTTCCTCACTTCGGGAGAAAGCACTGGGCTGGCTTCGAAGTACCAGTCTGTGGAAGAGCCTGGGATCCAGCGATTACAGCAAGCTTTCGGGGGTAATGCGGGAGACTTTTGTCAAATCAGTTACAGAATATCTGGAGTCTTCGCTGCCGGAAATTACTCATGAAGTGTTATTACTGTGGGGAAGAAATGATGATGCTACTCCGGTATATCAGGGAGAGCGGATTGAGAAGGGGATTAAAAATGCAGCTTTGGTGATTATCGAAGATGCCGGGCACTATGCTTTTCTGGATAAGCCCAAGCAGTTTGCCCGAATAGCTGAGGCGTTTTTTAAATAGATGTGAAATGAAAGATTTGAGACATGAGATTTCCTAAGTCTTTAATATCCTGTCTCAAGTCTTAGGTCTAAAGAAACCAGGATTCAGGTACAGCCAATTCATTCTTTATCCCAAGCTCTTTAATTTCCAATCCGGCATTCAATAAGCTGATCCCGACTTTTTGTGCTCGTTTACTGCTTTTATCACCATCTATTCCATAAATAGGGTCATCAATAATGGGGTGCCCCCACTGCTCAAGGTGCAATCGTATTTGATGGGTTCGGCCTGTTTTTGGTGAGCACCTGATGATAGCTGATTTTTCCCCACGCCTGACCACTTCAAAAAAGGTGACGGCTTCCTTGGCATGTTTTAAGCCCAATTCACTTTCAAAGACAAATCCAGTTTTTCTCCTCACGGGTGTATCAATGGTGATGGAATGCTTTTCCGGATTTCCGGTAACAAGGGCATAATATGTTTTCTGAACCCTGGCTTCGCTAAATGCGACCATGGCCTTTTGAGCGAAGGTTTTATTCCGGGCAAAGAGCACGAGCCCGGAAGTAACGGCATCTAACCGGTGGACAATACGCAGGTTTTCAAATCCCTGTTCTTCAAGGATGGAGATCAGGGTGTTTTTGTTATACCGCCCGCCGGGATGCATTGGCAAAGGAGCTGGCTTGTAGACCATCAGATAGTCATCGGTTTGTTCCAGCACTTCCACTTCATCAGGCACAGAAGGCTCTATCACTTTTGGATTGTGGTGGAAGACTTCGTCTCCTTTGGAAAGGATTTGGTTTGCAGATGCTTCATGGCCATTCACCCCAACATGACCATTGCTGATCTTAGTTTCCCATATTTTCACCCCATGAAAAGGGAAGCGTGTAGTCATCAAATCCAACAGCGACTTCCCTTCAAACTCCGACTTCACTTTGAATCGGTAGGTAATAGGGTAGGGAGAGACAATTCGGACGGGACGATTAACAGTCATATTGAAGTAGTAAAATTCCTCAGGTATAATTTATGAATTACTCCTGAGGAATGGATGTGCAGCCTATTTAGAAGCAGAGCTCATTTCTCTTTCTTTGAAATCTTCTCCAAAATAATTGTACCATTTTCTGAATGGCTTGAACGCATTTTCAGGATCGAAAGGGCGCTTATAATCGCTTTGCTGGCATTCTTCACTGCAGCAGCCATCCATCTTATGAGCGCCTTCTTCTGAGCAAACAAATAGCTTATTACATTCCATGTTCGCACAGTTGATGTAGGTATCTGCAGGCTTGCCTGTGATTTCACAACGGGCGATGGGTGACAGGTCGTTGGGATTTACGGGAACCACCAGCCGGTCGTCAAAGACAAAGCACTTTCCCTCAAAATGCTTTCCTTCTTCTTCCTTAGCATACTTTAAAATTCCGCCGTGCAGCTGGTTAACATCATCCCAGCCGCCTTCTTTCATCAGCACGGAGAATTTCTCACAGCGGATACCGCCGGTGCAATACATCAATACTTTTTTATTCTTGGGAATATTGGCTTCTTCCAGCCATTTCGGGAAATCGTAGAAGTTGTCCACATCGGGAGTCAGGGCACCTTTAAAATGCCCGATCTTTGATTCGTAGTTATTGCGAACATCGATCATAACGTAATCTTCCTGAGATTCCATCACCTTTCGCCATTCAGCCGGCTCCAGGTAATTGCCTCCGTTTTCCGGGTTAACATCATCTACATGAAGGGCTACGATCTCATCCCTGGTTTTACAGATCAGCTTTGCAAATGGGATATAGTCACTTTCTTCCTGCTTGAACTCAGTGTCGTCAAAACCGGGAAGCGACCAAACATAGTTTTTATATTCTTCAATCTGTTGATCGGTCCCTGCTGCTGTTCCGTTAATTCCCTCTTCCGAAATGTAAATTCGTCCTTTAAGTCCGATTTCTTTGCAAAACTTTTTGTGTGCTTTGCAAAAACGATCGGGATCTTCAATCGGTTCAAAATTATAATAAAGTATTACTTGGTACATTTTTTCTCTTAAATTGTAAGAACTGTAGTTTTACAGCGTTCATCATTTGCGAACCCCAAAGTTAAGCAAAATCCAAACAATGCATAAGTATCGGGATCAAATTAAAAAGGCGCTAGGGATCACCCTGTTGGCTTTGATGTGCTTGCCTTCCGTATTGTTTGGTCAGTCAGGGGTAGACTCTCCCCGCCATATTTTAGAAATTCAACGCTCTTTTACAGAAGGTGAAATCGACGTTGAAACGGCCGCTTTGGAACAATTCAGGATTTTAAAGAAAACACCTGTCAGCTTCCTTCACAAGTGTGCAACTCCTGCAGAAATGTTTCTTCATGCATATAGAGATCAAATTTCATCGAAGGGTTTAGCGGAGGTCGAGGCGATGCGCTCTTCCCGATCATCAACACAAAAGAAAAAAGCTCTTCAAAGTTATATATCCCCCTCAGGAAAATTTGAGATTATATATGAAACCACAGGAGATGATTCGGTATCTATAGAAGATAATGATGGAAATGGGGTTCCTGATTATGTGGATCTGGTTGCTGAGTCAGCTGATTCTTCTTACCGGCATGAAGTGATTAATCTGGGGTTCAAAGACCCGATTCCGAATGGAACTACTTATACCATTGAAATTCGAGACATTCCCTATTATGGCGAGACTATTTTTCAGGGTGGCTCAGGTCCTGAAACATATATTGTGATGGAGAATGACTTTGAGAACTTTCCCCCGAATACCCATCCTGAGGGCAACCAGGTTGGAGCAGTGTATGCAACAGTGGCCCACGAGTTAAAGCATGCTATTCAGTATGCTCAAAATGAATGGACATCGCCATCTGGTGCTTTTAATTGGGCGGAAATGGATGCTACTCTGTTTGAAGAGGTCGTATATGATGATGTGAATGATTATTACAATTACATCAAGAATGGCTTGAACTCCTCAAGCCCATATTCTGCCTCCATTTTCTTTGCTCCGGAAAATAGTACACCCGGCGCTTACTGGCATGTAAGCTGGATGATTTTTTACAGTGAGTATTTCGGAGATGAGCTCTGGAGAGATGTCTGGCAATTAATAGAAGATGAGAATACGCTTAGTATTAACGACGCATTACTGGAATTACTTCCGGATCGGGGGGAAGAATTTTCGACTACCTTTGTGAGAAACCACCTTTGGCATTTTGCTTCTGGCAGTCGTGCCGGTCAGGATGATTACGGCTTTGGCGAGAAGGAATTTTACCCTTATTCCAATCTTGAAGGCGCGTTCAATGAAGTGCCCGCTGAAGCTGTTGAGGCGGATGATATACGGCCGCTGGCAGCCCGTTATTTTGAAATTACACCCGCTTCTTCTGATGAGGGTTTTGCCGAAGTAGCTGTAGATTTCGATAGCACCCAGGTTGGTATCGGGGTGCTATTTTATATGGATAATGGTGAAATGAATGAGATTATAGCAACGGGAGAGAATAAAGCTCAGGTCTATGTTCCAAGTGAAATTTCCTGGCAAGAGGTGGAAAAGGTAGGAGTAGTAATTGCAAATTACAGCAGCAGCGTTTCGACGCGGAATATAAATTTACTGCTGGGCAAGGATGGAAATATGATAACCATTCGTGATCCTGAGTACGCAGATTTACCGAAATCCATAAAGATTTATCAAAACTACCCAAACCCCTTTAACCCGACAACCAATATAGATTTTGAGCTTCCGCAATCGGCTTTCGTAGAGTTAATCGTGTATGATATCACAGGCAGAAAGGTTCAAACCCTTACGAACCGGCAATATCTGCTGGGCTCCTATTCCATTCCCTTTAATGCACAAGGACTAAGTTCGGGTATCTATTTTTATCGATTGAAAATTGATGATGCTGTTTTCACCAAGAAAATGACGCTGGTTAAATAGCGCTATTTTTTCGCGGGCAAAATTTTGCCGGTTACCTCTCCAAATCCAACTCTGAATCCATTGGCTTGTGCATAACCCGTCATGATCACTTCATCCCCGTCTTCTATAAAAGATCGTTTCTCTCCTGAAGGCAGTGTAAGGGGCTGGGTTCCCTTCCAGGCCAGCTCCAGCATACTTCCATAAGAATCTTTCTCCGGTCCGCTGATGGTGCCAGAGGCATACAAATCTCCGGGCTGAACATTGCAACCGGCAACGGTTTGATGGGCCAGCTGCTGCGCCATCGTCCAGTATAAATGCCTGAAGTTGGACGAACAGATTTTATGTGGGCTGTGTTGCTTTTCGGTTGTTAGAAAAACATCCAGCTGAATATCAAAAGTTGAACGGTTTTTCTGATGAAGGTAATCCAGAGGCTTGGGGTTTTGCTCCGGGCATTTGGTTCGAAAAGGTTCGAGGGCTTCTATGGTAACAATCCAGGGGGAGATAGAAGTAGCCCAGCTCTTTGCAAGAAAGGGTCCCAGTGGCTGGTATTCCCATTTTTGGAGATCACGGGCGCTCCAGTCATTTAACAGTACGAGCCCAAAAATGTAGTTTTCAGCTTCATCTACAGAGATTGAATTTCCCAATGTATTACCTGAACCCGTTAGAAATCCGACTTCAAGTTCAAAATCCAGCTTTTTTGTAGCCCCATATTCAGGCTGATCTGAGTTATCAGGAATAGTTTGTCCTTTAGGGCGATGAAGTTCGGTTCCGCTGAGTACAATAGAGCTGGAGCGCCCGTGATAGCCAACAGGCAGATGTTTCCAGTTTGGTAAAAGTGCATTCTCAGGATCACGAAACATAGACCCTACATTTCGGGCGTGTTGCTCAGAAGAATAAAAATCAGTGTAATCTCCTATCTGAACAGGCATTACTAATTCTAGATCAGCTCTTTTTTTGAAAATGCGCTCCCGAAGAAGGGCGTCATCCCGAAGCACAGCATTATCCGCAGATAGTAAGGATTGAAGGGTATTGCGCGCTTCCGTCCAGGCAGGTTTGCCAAGGCTCATAAAATAATTAAGAGTGGAATCCTGAAATACATACTGATTATTAAGCTCAGGGCCGTCGAATAAGCCCTCTTCATCCAGCACAAACAAATCGATGATATAATCACCAATAGAAGAACAAAGGTGAATTTCACCATCCTCGTTCTCATAGGCTCCATAGGGGAGGTTTTGAATCGGAAAGTGAGAATCAGGATCTACTTCTATAAAGGATTTGAGCATAACGTTTTCTGGTTTTCATACACATGTGATGATGAGGGATGATAAGCATCCTCCGGTAACAGTAAAATCATTAAACCACATTGATTTACTAAAATCTGCTGAAAATTGCTTATTTCATTGTTTTAGCATTTATTCCTGAATACTTGGTTTTCAATTTTAGTCCATATTCGATATGACAAAGTCGGAGGTACTCAAACAATTAGCGGAAGAGCTTGAGCTCACACAGACCGAGACGGAAGATCTATATGATTCTTTCGTTGAAGGACTCACCATGCTTCTATCCAAAGGAAAAGGATTCACCCTGCCCGGATTGGGTAGTTTTAAGTCAGAGGTCAGGGAAGAGCATAAGTCGTACAACCCCCATTATGAGCAAATGATGCTTATTCCGAAAAAAAGAGTGGTGCATTATAGTCAAAGCAGTACACTTCGGGACCAAATAAACGAGGCTGAAGATGAGTAACAAAGTCACATATGCTGAGATTATTGAAGCCTTATCGCGGAAAACGGGTTTTAGTAAACAGAAAAGTGAAGCATTTGCAAAAGCGCTGATATCAAGAGTTAAGCAGGAACTTGATGAAACAGGCAAAGCCTCGATTACCAATTTCGGGAGTTTTAAGGTAAAAGAAGTAGCTGAACGACAAGGTCAGAACCCCCAAACCGGTGAACCGATAACGATTCCGGCGCATAAACGAGTTTCTTTTACTCCCTATAAAGCTTTGCGCGAAGATGTAAATGCTAAGTTCTCACACCTGGAAACTGAATTGCTTGGGGAGAAGTCCAAAGAATCGACGACAGCTGTTCCTGTTTCCCGAGAGGAAAAACCACAGGAGCCTGAAGAAGAGAAAAAAGACACCATTTTTCAGTTTGATGATGAACCCGAAGAGGAAATAGAAGAGCAAGAAGAAAAGGCGGAAGAATTTCAGGCTGAAGAGACGGTTGAAGAACAAGAGCCTCAAGAAGATCCTTTTGCATTTGACGAAACGGAATCCACATCAGAGAAGGAAGAAGAACCTGAGCCGGTTTCCCGGGAACCTTTTGTACGGGAGGAGAAAAAAGAAAAAAGCAATAATTTTGCCCTGATATTGGTGATAGCTGCGTTATTAGCTGTTGCGCTAGTGCCTGTCTGGTGGTTCTTTTTGCGAACCGAGCCAACAAATATGCCAACACAGCAGGCTAGAGTTGAACAACCCCGAACGCCGCAAGCATCCAATGATCGGCCTTCAGGTAGCGGAGAAGCCAAAGAGCCTGTACAGGCAAATAATGAATCTGCAAATACTCAGACTCCTGCGAAAAAAGAACCACCCGCTGCATCTTCTTCTGCAGGGATAGAGGAAAAAGAAACCTCAGGTTCCAGCAGTGAAATCACGACTACCACTTATACAGTAAAGAAAGATGAGTGGTATTGGGTAATTGCCAAAAAAGTATATGGCAAGTCCCAATTCTGGCCGCTGATATATCAGGCTAACTTCACCATGGACACTCACCCGGATTCTTTGAAAAATAACAGGTCACTTAAGGTGCCGGCGCTTCAGGGGTCAGCTTCAAGTCCAAGTAAAATGGACTATCAGCGACTGGCAGAAGCTTCTCAAATGGTCTCTGATTCATATAGAAAATTTGGCCGTAACGACAAGGCCGAGGAGTATGCCCGTTTCGCAAAAAAGTGGCAAGGCCTGGGGAATTGATCCTCAGGTAGGTGCGGATTCGGTTAAACCATGGTTACTAAGTCAAGCAGGATACTATCAGCGATTTTCAGTCCTTCTTTAGTGAGATAAATCCGGTTTTTGGTTTCAACCCTTCCACCTTCTTCCAGCCGTTGAAGGTATTCCAACTGTCGGGCGTTGAACTCAAAATCGTAGCTGGTTTTTAGTTCACTCATGGAAAGGCCTGCTTTAGTCCTGAGTCCCAGCATCAGGCGCTCTTCTGCCAGATCACCAAGGTTTAATTCTTCCAGTTCTGCTTTTTCTTTCCATTCACCTTTAAGATAAGCTTCAAGGTTAGCTTCGTTTTTCCATCTTTTAGCTGAATCGCGGTTTTTATCCCACCAAAACGAATGAGCGCCCGGACCCAATCCCAGATAATTCTCATGATTCCAGTAGTTGGAATTGTGAACGGCTTCATGGCCTGGTTTTGCGTAGTTGCTAACCTCGTATTGTTGAATGCCTGCTTCTGCAAGTTTTTGAACAACAAGGTCAAAATGATCGGAAACGGTATCGTCCTGAGGAGGAATTATACGACCCAACTCTACTTGCTTTCCTAGTCTTGTTTGTGGCTCGATGGTCAGGGAATATGCAGAAATATGCGGCGGTTTAAACTGAAGAATGGTATCAATATCCTTTTCGAGGATATCCAGTGATTGCCCGGGGTTCCCATAAATTAGATCGACGGTAAAAACCTTGAATTCAGAAGCTTCCAGAATTTCCAAACACTTCATCGCTTCTTCAGAAGTATGCGCCCGGTTCATGAATTTCAGCAGCTCCGGGTTGAATGACTGTACCCCCATGCTTGCTCGGTTTATGCCGGCTGATTTCAATCCTGATAAATATTCCGGGCTGACATCATCCGGGTTCATTTCCAGCGTGATTTCTTTTAGGTCCGTATCAAAGACTTTATTGATCTCATCCAGAATAGCATTCACTTGATCAGCCGATAACAGGGAAGGAGTTCCGCCTCCGAAGTAAATGGTCTGAACGGGTTCTTCAGTAAATACGGAGTCTTTTTTTGAGTGAATTTCCCGAATAAGTTCATCTACAAAGTCCTGCTTTTGCTGATGCCGGGTCACAAAATAGAAGTCGCAATACGAGCAGGCCTGTTTACAAAACGGGATGTGGATATATAGGCCACTCATGCTAAACTACCGGTTGCTCGCATCATAGAAAGGGTTGTCGTCGTAGGTGTCTTTCTGCTGATAAGCCCGGGAGTATTTAACATAGTTGCTGGCGTATTTAGGAATCGATGCGATTTCCTCATCGGTGAGTTTACGGGCAGCTTTGGCGGGAGAGCCCATATACATATATCCGCTTTCGATGGTTTTGCCGGGAGGTACCAGGGTTCCCGCAGCTACAATCACATCCGGCTCAATAGTCACCTCATCAAGTATCGTAGCGTTGATGCCAACAAGTACGCGATCTTTAATAGTGCATCCGTGAACAACCGCGCCATGACCAATGGTAACTTCATTGCCGATAATAGTCGGCCCGGTTTGATTCATCACATGAATACAAACGTTATCCTGAACGTTACTTTTATCTCCAATCTGGATAAAATTTACATCACCCCGGATGGTTACATTAAACCAAACACTGCTTTCCTTGCCAAGGGTTACGTCTCCGATTATATCAGCACTGGGAGCAACAAAAACAGTTTCATCAAACTGGGGAGAACGTTTCAGGAATTCGTAAATCATAGAGAAGATGTTAGTGAAGTTTATATAATCAGGAAGGTATGAATAATGAATAACCAATATCCAACGCTCAATATTCAGGTTGAAGGTCGCTGGAAATTGGATATTCATTATTCTGTGTTGGATATTGAATAACGTACATTCAAAACAATCCTTCACTCCTCAGGCTGGTGAAGTTGTAACCGGCAATGATCAGGTGATCCTCAACTGGGATGGACAATAGTTTTCCGCATTCTGCCAGTCGTTTGGTGAGTTGAATATCCGCACTGGATGGTTTGTTTTGCCCGGAGGGATGATTGTGAACCAGGATGATAGAGTCAGCTTCATTGAGTACAGCCTGTCGCATTACTTCTGCCGGATCAACAATGGTGGCTGTTTTCCCACCGGTGCTGATTTTGTGATAACCAGTCAGGATTTTGGCATTGTTTAGAAATCCTACGAGAAAGGTTTCTTTGGTGAGGTGACGAAGTTTGGGAGCAAAATAAGCGTTGGCATCTTCAGGAGAAGTAATTTGGATTTCTTCTCCAAGCCCGGCTACTTCAATTCTTCGAGCCAGCTCGAAGGCAGCTTCCAGTGTGATGGCTTTAACCTTGGCTATTCCCGGAATCACCTTGAGGGATTGCCAGTCTTTACGAACGAGATTGTGCAGGCCGTCAAACTTTGAGAGCAAAGCCTTGGCTGTTTCAATGACGTTAAGTTTCCGGGTTCCGGTTCGGATCAGGATGGCCAGCAGCTCGGAGTCGGAAAGAGAGTCGGCGCCATAGCGCATCAGTTTTTCCCGGGGCTGTTCATCCGGCTGCATATCTTTGAGCGTACGGCTGTGGAAGTGTTCTATCGAAAAGGATTCTTCATGTGACATAACGCTCTGGTTGTTTTTATTTGTTTTATAGTCAGAGCGGCTTGAAGGCAATTCCTTACAAAAAAGTTTAAGCCAGATAAGGGAAAGTCATCCCGCGGCGAATGCCCGGGATCTGGTTTTCAGATAAACAAAAAATATCTGAAGGTGGTAATAACCAGATTCCCGCCTGTGCGGGAATGACAATTATAAAACTTAATCCTCTTCCGAAAACTCCAGTATATCCCCCGGCTGGCAATCCAGTACCTCACAGATAGCCTCCAGAGTTGAAAACCGAATGGCCTTGGCTTTCCCGGTTTTCAGGATCGATAAGTTTGACATTGTGATTCCAACTTCCTCCGAAAGCTCGGTAAGGCTCATCTTCCGCTTGGCCAGCATTACATCCAGATTTACGATAATGGCCATGCTTACACCGTTAGTTTTTGTTCTTCGTAGATGCGGGCACCTTCTTTGAATACATAGCCTAATACAATGATGAAAATACCGTTCATCAGGAAATCTTTACCAAACAGATTCAAAGAAGTGATGTCAATGCCTTCGGGAAGTGCTAAATCACTAAAAAGAGGCAAAGAAATAAAATGCCCTGCACTCATGAATTGAAAAGAAATATTAATGATCGAAGAAATGATTAATGTCCAGCCAATCACGTATAAATGAGAAGAGTTTTTGGCTTGAAAAGGGTCTCCCTCGGCAACGCTCCTCAACACTTTTGAAAGCATGAACAGGATGATAAAGAACACAATATTCTCGTATAGTTTTAATCCATTAAAAAAGAAAAATGCGCTTTTTATTTCATCATAAGGTCCAGAAATTTGAACCTGTGATTCCATGTCTTCATGGATGTTTAAGCGGATATTTTCAAGCTCGATATCGTTGTATTCTTCAAACTGCTGCAGTTCAAGGTGCACGGAGATATCATTTATTACGACACGCTCTTGTGACATAAAAGCTGTATTCATGATTAGCTCCGCTCCCACACCTATAATAATAAGCCAATATCCGATCTGGCATATATAAAGCAGTAAATAAGCGAGTGACCAATCTTTTCTGAGTTTCATAAGCAGATTATTTAGTTCTAACCTGCCTTTAAATAAAACAAATAATTTTTGAAAAGCAATAACTATTTATTGATAAACAATAAATAGTTGCCGAATAAAGAAATTGAGTGTTTTTCAAGATGTGGCATTTCGCTCCAGCTCAGAATATAGGAGCAAGTGGTAAAATAGTCATCCCGCGGCGAATGCCCGGGATCTGGTTGTTCGAATAGATTAAAACTATTTGGATATTGAATGTATCCAGATTCCTGCCTCCGCAGGAATGACTTTGGTGATTATCTGATAAAGCTGTTCAACATTCGATGTTCCTTGTTCTTATCCGCTTCCGCCCATCAATGGCTCGTTGAAGGCACGGATGCTGGAGTTCGGTAATCCTTCGGGATAGGTATCCTTCACCATTTGAAGTGCATCAATCACCATCTCAAGGTGCATCTCTTTGGAGTTTTGGTAGAAGGATTGAGCGTCATCAGTCAGTTTGGGTTTACCATGCAGGGGTTTATCGCTCACACATAGAAGAGTAGCATGCGGTATCCGGTATCGAAACCCATTAGTGGCCACGGTAGATGATTCCATGTCAATGGCCACGCTGCGACTCATGTGAATTTCTTCCACTGTTTTGGCTTTCGAAAATTCCCAGTTGCGGTTGGCTGTGGTGTACACGGTTCCAATACGATGCTCCATTTCATGCTGATCAAGCACTTCTTTCAGGTATCGGTTCAGGATATAATTCGGTGAAATCGGAATTCCGATGGGGAATAAGTCATCCAGTACCTTATCGGCGCGATAATATCCGTTGGCTAAAACAAAATCGCCAATATCCTGATGGTTTCGAAGTCCGCCGCAGTGACCAACCATAACCATTGCATCCGGACGAAGCACGCCCACGTGGTCGGTAATGGTTTTTGCATTGGATGGACCCACACCGATATTGATAAGTGTAAGCCCTGAGTTGTTGTCCATCTTATGGTGATAAGCGGGCATTTGCACACCTTCACGAACCGGTTTCACGCAATCTGGGAACTTCTCCAGGAACACTTCGACGTGCATATCATAGTTGGTAAACAGGATATATCTCTGGAAGTCGGCCGGATCGGTACTGGTATAATGTCGAAGCCGGTCGAGTGAAATATCAATGCGTTCAGCCCGAAATAAAAAGAGTTTCTTTTGGGTGATGTCCCAGTCACTTTCATCGAGGTTATCAAAAAGCTCCGGGTTGTTCATGGGCAGTGCTTCCCGGGAAGGTTTTACAAAAACGGTAGCTCCATTGCTCACCAGTCGTTCAATTTCTCGTTTTAGATACCAGCGGTAAGCTTTGGGTTGAGCCAGCTCACCGTCAATCACAGGATTATGCTTGCTCCATGTTCGCTCCACGATCATCTGCGGATATTTGCCTGAATCGTAAATTTCTTCCATCAGGTTGCACGCTTTATCAATAGCTTTTTTAAGTTCTGCCTCCGAAGAAAACTGATCTTTAACTAATTTGAGCGTATCTGACATATGAGTAGCCGTAATTTTTCATTTTCGATTGAACCGTGGGTCACCACAGATGAAGAGGTCAAATATACGACGAATATCTTCAAACTTTTGAGTCGTAAGATGAAAATTGAATCTGAAGGTCATTCGGCTGCTTTTTCGATACTAAAGGCTCCTGATTGGATTAATGTGATTCCACTTACATCTGAAAATGAAATCGTGTTGGTAGAGCAATACCGGTATGGAATTGAGCAACCTACGCTGGAACTTCCGGGCGGAATGGTAGATCGGGGAGAGTCGCCGCTGGAGACCTCAAAAAGAGAATTGCTGGAAGAAACTGGTTATGCAGGAGATGAGTGTATTGACCTGGGGAGGGTTAGTTCTAATCCGGCAATTTTCACCAATTACACCTATACCTACTTAATTAAAAACTGCAAAAAAGTTCAGGAACAACAGCTGGATGGCAATGAACGAATAAATGTACATCTGATGCCACTTGAAGAGTTTTTAGAAATGGTAAATCAGGGTGAAGTACATCACTCACTGGTGGTGGCTGCGATGGCTAAGTTCTTGTTATGGATAAGCAATTCTGAATAAACCGAACGATTCTTTCCTCAAATCCAGTTATCTCAACCCAACAAAAAAAATTAACTATTCATATCAATGATTGAAAAAGGAGCAAAAGCAGATTTCGATTTTACAGTAAAGGCCGTGAAAAACGGAGAAGAAAAAGAAGTTAACTTTACTGAGTTGCTGGACAAGCCAGCCATCGTTTCGGTATATATGAAGAACAACACCAGCAGTTGCGACCGCCAAACTAAAGATCTGGCTGATGAATCTGCATGGTTTAAGGAACATGGCTACAATTTGGTGGCTATTAGTAAAGACACCTGTGGTTCTCATAAAAGATATGCGAAGAAGCAGGGCATAGACTTCACTCTGGTTTCAGATCCTGATTATAAGTTCGCAGAAGCCACAGATTCCATTGTGGAAAAAAAGATGTTTGGAAACGAGTATGAGGCCCCCTCACGTTCGGCCTTTGTTATTGATACAGATGGTACTATTTTGGGCACTATTGAAAAAGTGAATACAAAAGAACACGCCAGAGAGTTAAAAGAACTGGTTGAAAGTTTGAAATAATTATCCTTATTGCATGAAAAGCCTTGTCATTGTAGAGTCTCCTACAAAAACTAAAACCATTAAGAAGTACTTGCCCGACGGGTATGTAGTAGACTCCTCTATGGGTCACATTCGTGATCTTCCCTCCTCGGCGAAGGAAATTCCTGCCAAGTATAAAAAGGAAAGCTGGTCGAATTTGGGAATCAATGTTGATGACCGGTTTGATCCTTTGTATGTGATTCCATCATCCAAAAAGAAAGTGGTTACCAAACTCAAAAAACTGCTTAAAGATGCTGATGAGTTGATTCTGGCAACAGATGAGGACCGTGAGGGAGAAGCTATATCATGGCATTTATTGGAAATCCTGAAGCCAAAAGTGCCGGTAAAACGAATGGTATTCAGGGAGATTACGAAAGAAGCTGTTTTGAAAGCCCTCGAAAATACTCGCGACATTGATATGAACCTGGTCCATGCCCAGGAAACCCGACGAATTTTAGATCGCCTTGCGGGCTATACGGTTTCCCCATTATTATGGAAGAAAATTTCTCCGGGACTCTCAGCAGGCCGGGTTCAGTCTGTTGCTGTTGAGTTTCTGGTTGAGCGCGAACGCGAACGTATGAAATTTAAAAGCGCTACCTATTATGACCTGAAAGCACAGCTTCATAAAGAGGGAGAGAAAGATAAGTTTGATGCTGACCTGACTCATCTGAATGAAAAGAGGCTGGCAAGCGGTAAAGATTTTGATGAAAATACCGGCAAGCTCAAAAAGCCGGATTCTGTTGTACTGTTAGATGAAGACAAGGCTTCGGCTTTGGTCGATGATCTGAAAGGTGCAAGCTGGTCGGTAATTAACGTGGATGTTAAAACACAGAAGCGAAATCCAGCGCCTCCGTTTATTACTTCAACCCTGCAGCAGGAGGCTAACCGTAAGTTTGGGTTCTCTGCCCGTGATACCATGAGCGTTGCCCAGAAGCTATACGAAAAAGGGTTTATTACTTACATGCGTACCGATTCAACCCGACTTTCGGGGCAAGCTATTGGTGCTGCCCGTGATGCGGTGACCGAAGAGTACGGTGAGGATTATTTATTTGAACGCGTTCGGAATTACAGCAAAAAAGGCAAATCTGCACAGGAGGCTCACGAGGCGATTCGTCCATCAGGTTCCCGCTTTGTAAAACCGGAAAAGGCTGGCTTACGTGATCGTGAGTTTAAGCTATACGATTTAATCTGGAAGCGAACTATTGCTACCCAGATGGCAGAAGCTGAGCTCGAATTTACGAATGTCACTATTCGGGCAACCAATAATGGAACGGATGCGGACTTCCGGGCAGGCGGCAAAAAGATTTTATTCCCCGGATATTTCCGGGCCTACGTAGAAGGAAGCGATGATCCGGAGGCGGCTCTGGAAAATCAGGAAAACTTTCTTCCTGCAATGAATGAAGGCGATAAAACTGCGCTTGATGATCTGAACTTTGTAAGTCATGAAACCAAGCCGCCGGCGCGATTCACGGAAGCTACACTTGTGAAAGAGTTAGAGAAAAGAGGAGTAGGTCGCCCGAGTACGTACGCCTCCATTATCAGTACCATTCAGGATCGGGGGTATGCCAAGAATGAAGGCAAAACACTGATTCCAACCTTTACGGCTTTTGCGGTTTCTTCGTTATTGGAAAAGCATTTCCCGGATTTAGTGGATAGTGATTTTACTTCAGAACTGGAAGACAAACTGGATGCGGTAGCTACCGGAAATCAGGATCCCGTAAAATATTTAGAAGATTTCTATAATGGTGATAATGGCCTGAAGGCAAAAGTAGATACTCAGGAAGATAAAATTGATCCGCAGGAAGCAAAACTGCTTGATTTACCACTGGAAGGTTTAGAGGGAATCAAAGTTGCGGTGGGCCGATTTGGACCCTATGCCCGCATGGAAAAGAACGGCGAAGAAGTAACTACTTCGCTGCCCAACGATATGGACCCAAGCGATATCTCTTCAGAAAAGCTGGAAGAGCTGATTAAGATTTCTGAGGAACAGGACAAGCCCATCGGTGAAGACCCTGAAACAGGAGACCCTGTATTCTTGCTTTCCGGTAGATATGGGCCTTACGTACAGCGTGGTGAAGTGACCGAAGAAAACAAAAAGCCCAAGCGTGTTTCCCTGCTTAAGGGAATGGAACCTAAGGATGTGGATCTCGATCTGGCATTGCAGCTGCTGGAATTACCACGGTCACTCGGTAAGCACCCGGAAGACGATAAAGTTGTGAAAGCCGGTGTGGGACGTTATGGCCCTTTTGTAGTGCATGACGGTAAGTTTAAGTCTATTCCTAAATCAGACAGCGTACTGGATATTGAGCTGAAGCGTGCTGTTGAACTTCTGAATCAGAAGTCTAAATCCCGCCGAGGAAGTAACGAGATTAAAGATCTGGGCAAGCATCCCGATACCGAAAAGCCGGTGAAAGTGATGACAGGCCGATATGGTCCATATATTAAACACGGTAAGAAAAACATCAGTTTACCAAAGGGAGAAACCCCGGAAGATTTCACCATGGACAAAGCCATCGATTTGATTAAAGAGAAAGGCTAGTAGTTCCGGAATATCGAATATTCAATATTGAAGATTGAATCTCGAAGTGGCTTTGAATTTTTTTTTGTAGATTTCTTGCCGATGCTGTCAAATCTAAAAGACAGGAAAAAGGTACATGCAAAAACGAAGCGATTTTTATTTTAAATATCCACCAAATATCGGAGAGCTCGATCTTGCCACGATGGTGAATATGTTTCGTACCAGGGGTGAGCCTCGAAAAGCCGGACCAAGTCAGCATTTTGCTTGTGCGATGAGCGGACACCTGCTCAGAGAAGCTAAGTCATGGTTTGGGCTTTATTATTCTCAAAAAACCTGGGACAACCTGCTTACCAAAGGCAGTGAAGGATTCCCTCTCACCGACATTGAATTGAACGTGCTTGGGTTGGTGTATGTAAGTGAAGACGAACCGCCACATCGTGAATATGTAGAAAAAAATTCCGGAGTGACCGAGAAGCTGGCCTATCTTATTGTCAACGACTTACGGCAATTTGGGTTTTTGGATGAAGATGACAGTGGCTTCCTTCGTATTCCGCCCAGAGGTGAAAAAGCACTTCATGGAATCTGTCGCCGGATCTACGAAAAACGATTCATGCCGGAAATGCTTAAGACGTTTACACCTGCCGAAGAGCCACAAATAGAAGAGGCTCAAAAAGAAGATCGGGAACAGACGAGCTTGTTTTAGTTTAGTCTTCCTACATTATGATTGAAGAAGAGGGATTATTAAGTCATTACACCAAGATTGAAAATCTTGAAAAAATTTTGAAGAATGCTAGAATTCTGCTAGGTCAAGTGAAAAACATGGATGATCCTCGCGAAAGTAGTTTAGGGTGGATTGATACTGTTGGAATAGGTCAAGAAATTGATTTACAAGCTTGGGAAAGAGCACGAAAGCTTAAGCAGGTCGTTGGAGAAAAATTAAGGGTCTTTTGCACAACAAAGCCTCAAAAAGACAATCATAAATCTGTTATCGAAAATTCGATTTACGGTAAACCACGAATGTGGGCACAGTATGGCCAAAATTTTAAAGGATTTTGCATACTATTTAAAAAAGAAAAACTTAAAGAAGCAATTGAATCAAAAATAAGTGATGATGATTATTTGATTCAAGATTCAGTTTACTATCCAAGTTGGTTGCATCTAGTACAAGGTGGTACAACTATAGAGTATGGTGAGAATATTTCATTAAGTGAGAAAAAAGTAACTGAGTTAATTACATCTAATGAAATTCTTCATTCTATCTATTTTAAGAAAGGTTACGACTGGCGAGAAGAAAATGAATATAGGTGGCTTATTTACTCAAAAAAAGTAAAGCCAATTTATATAGATGTTGAAAAAGCAATACACTCAATTGTGCTTGGCTATAAATTTCCAGAAAGCAGATATGATGAAGCAAAAAACTACTGTTTAAAGTTGGGTTGTAAATGTTATGCTTTAAATTATACTCATCCAAAATATGAGCTAATAGAACTTATTTAGTGACAGTTTGATGAACTTTCTATATTTGTAAAGATTCTTCAACGCTACTTTACTCTCCCGTCTGATTCGTTATATTCCCGAAGCACTTCAACTAACGCGGGATATTATGCAACGTTTATTCGGATACACTTTTTCTCTTTTCCTTCTTATAGCTTTTACGGCTGAAACCTTTGCGCAGGGAACGCAGCTTCTTCGTGAGCCCTCCATTTCAGAAAACAGTATCGTATTTGTTCATGCCAACGATCTCTGGAAAGTGGACAAAAACGGCGGTGACGCGATTCGCCTAACCAGTAATATCGGAGGCGAGTCCAATCCACACTTCTCACCCGATGGAAATATGATTGCTTTTACCGGAGAGTATGATGGAAACTCAGATGTATTTGTGATTCCGGCTGAAGGGGGCTCACCACAACGGCTGACCTGGCACCCGGTTGATGATGTGGTAACGGGCTGGACACCTGATGGAGAAATTCTGTTTCGATCTACACGAATGGCTCATCCCACACAATTGAATCGAATCTGGAAAGTGAGTACCGAAGGTGGAATGCCGGAAGTGTTGCCTATTCCCAGGGCAGCGACCGGAGAAATGTCGGCTGATGGAAAACACCTGGCCTATAATCCCATTACGTTTTGGGATCCCGAATGGAGAAATTACCGGGGCGGACAAGCACAGCCCATCTGGATTGTGAATTTGGACAATTTTGAATTAATTCAAACTCCAAGAACTGATAATGAACGCCACACCGATCCGGTTTGGCATGATGGTTCCGTGTTCTATCTTTCCGAAAGAGATTTTGCGAACAATATCTGGTCCTTCAACCCGCAAACAGAAGAAGAAAATCAATGGACCTTTCATTCTGATTTTGATGCGAAAAGCCTGGATGCCGGATTTGGCATGATCGTGTATGAACAGGGTGGTTATCTGCACCTGTTGAATCCTGAAAACGGAGAAACGGAGCAGTTGGAAATCAATGTGGCCGGAGACATGAACTGGGGGCGTCCACGCTGGGAAGAACCGAATGCATACTCGCTGGATAATGCGGCTATTTCTCCAACAGGAAAAAGAGCTGTTTTTCAATTTCGGGGAGAGATTATCACAGTTCCCAAAGAAAACGGAACGTGGAGAAATCTGAGCAATTCAGCTTCCAGTGCAGAGCGATATCCGATCTGGTCGCCCGATGGAAGTCAGGTTGCCTGGTTTTCTGATCAAAGTGGAGAATATACGCTGATGATCGGTGATCAATATGGATTAGAAGGCCCGAAATCCATTAAGCTGCCAAATCCAACCTTCTACTTTCGTCCCGACTGGTCACCAGATGGGAAGCACATTGCTTATACCGATACCGATTATAATCTCTGGTATGTGAATGTGGAATCCGGAGAAGCAAAAGAAGTAGATACCGATGGTTATGCTCACCCCAACAGAACCTTGAACCCGGTTTGGTCGCCAGACGGTAAGTGGATTGCCTACGTCAAGATTTTGGACAATCAATTTAAGGCCGTGAAGGTGCATAATGTGAAATCGGGGAAAACCCACCAGCTAACAGATGGAATGTCGGATTCAATAACTCCTGTATGGAGCGAAGATGGTAAATATCTTTATTTCCTGGCCAGCACTGATTATGGATTAAATACCGGCTGGCTGGATATGAGCTCTTACAATATGCCGGTTACCCGCGCTTTATATATGATTGTGTTGTCTGATGACGAGCCTTCACCACTTCTCCCAAAAAGTGATGATGAAGAAACATCAGAAGAAGAAAAGTCGGAAGAAGACGCTGAAATGGAAGTTGTAATCGATTTGGATGGAATTGCTGAGAGAACTTTGGCGGTTGATATTCCACAGCGTAATTATACAGGGTTGATGGCCGGCCCCGGTGGGGATGTATTCTACACAGAAGCGGTAGAAAATGAAGGAACGCGGCTTCATAAATTTAGCCTGGATGATCGGAAAGGAAGTTTATTTATGGCAAACTTTAACGAAGGAGTGGTTTCTCAGGATCGCAAGAGTTTGCTTTACAGAAGCGGAGGAACATGGGGGATTGTAGGAACTGATGGCGGAGAAAAGAAAGCAGGCGATGGAAGCTTGAACATCTCTGGCATCCAGATAAAAGTAGATCCACAGGAAGAGTTTGTGCAGATATTCAGGGATGGATGGCGCTTTATGAGAGACTTTCTCTATGTAGATAATATGCATGGAGCCCCATGGAATGATGTATATGATTGGTATGCGCCATGGGTGGAACAGGCCAAACACCGTTCTGATCTAAATTATGTGCTGGATATTATGAGCGGAGAAGTCGCTGTAGGACACTCATATGTTGCCGGCGGCGATTATCCTGATCTTGAGGAGGTTCAGGCAGGATTACTAGGTGCTGATATTTCACTTCAAAATGGAGCCTATCGTATCGACAAGATTTATACCGGAGAGAGTTGGAATCCCGATCTTAGGGCTCCCCTTTCAGGTCCGGGTATTGATGTGAATGAAGGAGATTATGTGTTGGCCGTAAATGGGAAAGAAATCTCATCCAGTGAAAATTTTTATAAAGCTTTTGAAGGAACAGTAAACCGACAGGTTCAGCTTCTGGTAAATGATCGTCCCAGAACACAAGGTGCACGCCTGGTAACTGTAGTTCCGGTTTCTAATGAATATGGACTGAGAACCCGGGATTGGGTAGAAGGTAATCGGCGTAAAGTTGATGAAATGTCAGATGGAAAACTGGCTTATGTTTGGGTTCCAAATACCGGAAACGGAGGGTATGAATATTTCAACCGCTACTACTTTGCTCAGCAAGATAAGATGGGCGCTGTTATTGATGAGCGAAACAACGGTGGTGGTTCTGCCGCTGATTATATGGTAGACATCATGGCTCGTGATTTACATGGGTTTTTCAACAGCAAAGCCGGTGACCGTAAACCATTTACAACTCCCGGTGCTGGAATCTGGGGTCCTAAAGTTATGGTGATTAATGAGCGAGCTGGCTCAGGTGGTGACCTACTTCCATTCTTATTCCGTAAGATGGAAATCGGTCCGTTGGTGGGAGCAAAAACCTGGGGCGGATTGGTTGGAACTTGGGACACTCCGCCATTTGTAGATGGAGGCCGATTTGTAGCTCCTCGGGGTGGCTTCTATAACTTGGATGGTGAATGGGATGTGGAAGGCGAAGGTATCGCGCCAGATATTGAAGTCATGCAAACACCAAAAGAAGTCATAAATGGACATGATCCTCAGCTGGAAGCAGCTATTAATGAAGCTATGCGTTTACTGCAGAATTATGAAAATCCCATCATTCCTACACCCAAGGATCCGGTAAGGTGGAAACGACCAGATCGTGATTCAGGAGATAATTAAATAATCTGGCACGTAGCCCGGACAGTCTGTCAAGGCTACGTGCTGGAAATACTCAATTGCTCCGCTGCTTTGCTTCAGAGTCGAATTTAAGTATGACTTCTTTAAAAGTAATTGTAGCAGAAATCTTGAAAGAATATTGCTGCAATGAGGGGTATGTAAGATAAGTCTGGTTGATTTATGGTATATTGACTTACCAATAACGCCTAACTCTGGCGTTGTAAGCAATTGTCATTAAGAAGGTTAAGCCGTCGTCAAAATAACTCGGTAATTTTACTTTCAGTACTGCTTTTCTATGAAAAAAATCCGGTTACTTATAATTGAAGATAATCGCTTGCTTCGGGAGGGCCTCACGGAAGTCTTGAAGAAAGAGTCCGATTTTGAGGTAATTGCTGCTCTTCAAACGGATGAAAAAATGCTGTCCAAAATTCAAACCTCAAACATTGATGTAGTATTGCTCGATTTAGGCTTGCAGAGTTATGACAGTTTAGACATTGTAAAGCTGTTTCGGAAAAATGACACAGATGTGAAGGTAGTTTTGATGGGCCTTTTTGCGACTCATTCCGAGGTCTTAGACTTTGTGGAATGTGGGGTGAAGGGGTTTATTCTAAAAAATGCAACAGTTGATGATTTTTTAACCACAATCCGTGCAGTAGCAAGGGGTGAAAAAGTATTGCCTGCTTACCTTACGGATTCGCTGTTTGCACAGATTGTAGAACAATCTCTAAATGGGCCGGAGGGAGAGAAAAAAATTCTCGATTCAGTGCAAATGACTCAAAGAGAAAAAGAAGTTATTGAATTAATTGCAGACGGCCTTACAAATAAAGAAATAGCTCAAAAATTATACATCTCTCCCCATACCATAAAAAGCCATGTGCATAATATTCTTGAGAAACTAACCCTCCACAGTCGGCTGCAAATTGCAAAATATGCCCACGATAAAGAATCATCTGCCACAAATGATTAAACGGGCTAACACTCTTTGGCAGACAATATTTCCTGCTCTTTTAATTATGCCCTAAATAAAACTAGTCCCTTTCTCATCCTTTTGTAGGATAGTCTTTTCAAGAAAAAACGACTAAGCTCTTTATGCCCTTTCTGTAACGAATATGAAGAGGGTGTGGCTAATTTTATTAAAGAAAGGTTAAGAATGGACAAGACCAGGCTGCTTATCATTGAGGATAATAGGCTGATTCGTGAAGGCTTGGCTGAAATGTTTAAGAATCAGGAAAAACTGGAAGTGGAAGCCGGTTCCGGAGATCAAGAAAAATTAGATCAAGAGATAGATCGGTTTAAGCCACACGTAATTCTTTTGAATTCAGCGTTACAAAGGCAGTATAGTTTGGAGGTTGTGCAACGGGTAACTGAAAGATCTCCCGTTACAAAAACAGTGGTGATGGGCCTCGCTCTATCAATGGATGAAATCAATGAATTTATGGATGCCGGAGCTACCGGATTTATCCTAAAAGATGCGACACCGCAGAAATTCATCAAAACAATAACGGCCGTAGCCAAAGGTGAAATTGTGCTTCCCTTGCATTATACCGATTTACTACTGTCTCATATAGTGAGCAATACGATAGTAAAGGAAAAAATTACACCCGGGGAATCGGTTCAAATCACTCAATTTGAATTACAACTGCTCAAACTATTAAGTGAAGGGTTAAGCGATGAAGAACTTGGGGAAAAGCTGTCTGTCACTCCTGAAAGTGTAAAATTCCACATTCATAACATTAAACAAAACCTCTACCTCTTTTCTCTTTTGGATTCTCGTCCTGATTGAAATTCTCTCACAGAAATTTCACAAACAAAAACTTACCCCCTTCTCTACACCTAAAGGACTAGTCCGCTTTTCATTACTACAGGCGATTACAACTGGCCCAAACTAAAGGTAAGCTTAAGTAACAATTTAAAAGGATTACCAATGAAACAGTTTTACCTAATACTTATCACATTTGTCCTGTTACTTTCGGCTCAGCAAGCCACTGCACAGACAAAAAATTTCGGTCTTGGCGTCATGCTTGGAGAGCCCACGGGATTAAGTGCTAAACTATGGACCTCCAACAACAATGCCCTCGCATTTGGGCTTGGCTGGTCAACCTATCATCCGAGATTTGAGGACAACGGAAGCCGAATTCATTTCCATATGGATTACCTGTGGCATTCATTTGATTCTATCAGATCGGAAGAACAATTCGCAGTCCATTACGGAATAGGCGGACGTTTTAAAGACTATGGCGCTGATAACGGCTCATTAGCAGTACGTGGCGTAGTCGGTGTAAACTGGCTGCCAAGAAACTCCCCTCTCGATGTATTTTTTGAATTAGCTCCTTCTCTTGAATTAACCCCTTCTACAGGCTTTGCTCTTGATGGCGCTCTCGGTGCAAGATTCTACTTTTGACGCCAGCTCAATCCTGTTACACGAAAACCTATGTTGTCTAACTATCTAATCAAACCAAAATGAAAACCAAAAACGAAACCTTAAAAAACACTTTTACTATCTCTAAACTAATACCTCAAACTTCACGCCTTCTGGGCCTGAGCTTTGTGATGGCCCTAATGCTGTTCTCAACTGCACTGACACAACCGGCGGTTCCTGAATTATCAGCCCCGGCAGATTCTGCAATTAGTCAGCCTCAAAACCTAACCCTGAGCTGGAATGCCTCAGCCGAAGCAGATTCTTATACCTTACAAGTATCAGAAAATGAAAATTTTAGCGGCACGGTTTTTAATGAATCTGACCTTTTAGATACTGTGAAGTTAGTCTCAGGCTTGGATCTTAACACTGCCTATTACTGGCGTGTAAGTGCAACTAATGTTGACGGTACCAGTGCTTTTTCAAGCCAACGGATTTTTACAACATGGGAATCCGTCCCAACAAGCCCTGATTCTGTAAATCTTGGAACAGCCGGTAATTATGTATTGCTGGCAAAGACAGCCATTTCAACTGTACCTGCGTCTGTCATTACAGGCGATGTTGGGATTAGCCCGGCAGCAGAAACGTATATAACAGGTTTTAATCTGACTGACGCTACCGGCTATGCAACTTCACCACAAATAACCGGAAAAGTGTACGCCTCTGATATGGCAAGTCCAACGCCATCTAACCTTACTACAGCTGTAAGTGACATGGAAACAGCGTTCACTGATGCCGCCGGTCGTGTCACTCCTGATTTTGTTGAGTTACATGTTGGCGATTTAGGCGGAAAAACCCTTATCCCTGGTTTATACAAATGGGGTAACACGGTAATAGTCCCAACAAGTTTTGAAATTAATGGTGATGAGAATTCAATCTGGATCTTTCAGATTGCCGGAGACCTTACTGTAAGTTCAGACATTAATGTAATCTTAGCCGGTGGAGCGCAGGCCAAAAATATATTCTGGCAGGTATCCGGTGAAGTAAATATTGGTACAAATGCACATTTTGAAGGTATCATCCTGTCTATGACGGCTATTAACCTGAACACAGGTGCAAGCTTAAACGGACGTGCATTAGCACAAAGTGCCATTACCTTAGACCAAAACACGATTACTCAGCCTAACTTTACAGTGGTAACCAGTATTGGCGGAACAGAAAATTCATTACCAGCAGAGTTCACTCTTTCACAGAATTACCCGAATCCATTCAACCCTTCAACAGTGATCGGTTACCAGGTTCCGGTAAATACAGATGTTCGCCTTGAAGTATTCAACATGCTGGGACAAAGCGTGGCATTATTGGTGAATGAGCAAAAGACGGCCGGTTCATATACCGTCACTTTTGATGCTTCTGCATTTTCAAGTGGAATCTATATCTATCGCATTTATTCTACCGGCTTCAATCAAACCAGAAAAATGTTGCTGATCAAATAAACCGACGAGTATTTAAGCAACCCCTTACGGCCCTGATTTATACTAAATAGATCGGGGCATTTTTGAGTCTTCTCTCTATTTCTTACAAACCATCCGATACAAACATTTTTACAATAGAATAACCTATTCAAATTATAATAAACAAATCATGAAAAAGTCTTTAAATGCCTCAATAAAAATATTCAAGCAATCAAAATTAATGATAGCTTTTACCACCGTGGTAATAGCCGGAATGCTTGTAACAAGCTGCTCGAACGACAACAACCCAACAGGTGGAAATGGCGATATCGACATACCCATCCAAACAACTTCACAAGCGATGGTGAATCTTAATTCCGCTGGGAACTATGTAATCCTTGCTGGTTCGGAAATTTCCAACATTCCTACCTCCGCCATTACCGGAAATATCGGGATTAGCCCTGCCTCCGCTTCGTTCATCACCGGATTCTCAATGGTTTATACCGCCGGCGATGCTCAGTCAACTTCCGCACAAGTAACCGGGAATTTATATGCATCAGATTATGCAGCTCCAACTCCGGCTATATTAACTACCGCCCAGGGTGATCTGACCACAGCCTACAACAATGCTGCCGGCAGAACGTCAACCGATATCGTCCTCATTTCAGGCAATATTGGTGGACTGACCCTTACTCCGGGACTTTACAAATCAAGCGGTTCGCTGGAAATTTCTTCCGGTGATGTTACTTTTGATGCTAAAGGAAATGCCAATGCAGTTTTTATCATTCAAATAGCTTCTACTTTAAATACAACCTCAGGCCGAAAAGTGATTTTAGCCGGTGGCGCAAAAGCAGCTAATATTTTCTGGCAAGTTGGAACCTCTGCCACGCTTGGAACCACTTCCGTTTTTAAAGGAACCATTATGGCTGACCAATCCATTTCGCTGGGTACCGGCGCAAGTATTGAGGGCCGACTTTTAGCGCGTATTGCTGCCGTAACTATCGAAGGCAATACCATTGTAACCCCTGCTTCTTAATACAACAATTTAATCATTGCCCTCAATAAGCCCTGGCTGATTCACTTCAGTCGGGGCTTTTTGTTTGATTGTCCGGTTAAAAACACTCAAAAACCAAGCCATCGATCAGAACGGTGATGGTCTGATCAAATTCCTACTTCTCAAATCAAAGCATAATCAAATACGTCAGCTTAACCACGGCGGCCTGACTATTCATGATCACATTCTTTTTTGGGTCAAAGAGCATCTCATTATCTCCCGTTAAGTGGTAAGAGGTGTTGAACACAAGAAAGAGATCGCTGCCTGGTGTATGAATCCAGTTAATTCTGATATTTGCCTGAATATCTCTGGAAAAGTTATCGTATTGGATCAGGGCTTTTGCAAAAAGCTTTCGGCTTACAGCCGTGGAAAAATCGGTTGATACTGTGGTTGCTTCAAACTCACCGTTAGGAATAGGAAGATCAATGATGGAATGATCGATACCGGCATCCATAGTGAAATGACGAGAAAAGCGGAAGCCAATCTCGAACTCAAAATCTGTTCTGGTACCGTCGTAGAACCCACCGGTAGCAATGCCAGCCGAACTGTATAAGCGATTACTTTCGTCGGACTCTCCGCTCAGAGAAAATCGATTAAAAGTGTAATTACCAGCTGGGATAATTGCATCAGGGCGAATATCAAAAAACTCAAATAGTCGCTCAAATTGTTGACTGGCTTGCAGCCGAATATTTTGATTGTTAACAAATTCGAGTGCTGCCGATCCTCCAAGTTCAGAAGATTGTTTAATGCCATCCTGTCCTTCTATGTAAGAATAACTGGAGCTAAAATTGAACCGTGCCAATTGCTTAAGTACGTCGGACTGGACAGTGGGATTATACCCAAGGCTTCCTGAATATTGCCTAATATCTCTTCGGCGTACAAAGCCCAAAGCCGGGTTATAGTTGCGACCAACATGCGTATAAGCAAAACCACCTGAATAAGTATCGTTGTCTAACTGAAGGCTGGCATGGCCGGCGTTATCGTTTAATCCTGAAACATCATCCCAAACCTGAGTATACCAGGTCCGAACCTCGCTTGCGCTCCAAAAACGATAGTTACCATCAAAACCTAATGCCCGGTTATACCCCCCGTTAATTTCTTCAACATTAGTAAAAATAGTACCGACTGTTGCGCGTGGTAAAACGGTTGCCTGAAGCCGGGCTACGGTATTATTTGCAGACTGACTTCCAAATAAATTACTCATTTCTGAGCCGGTTTCAATATTCATGAGCCCATAAGAAAGGCGGCCAGCTTGTCCGGTAACTCTCGCACCAGTTAAGATTTGGTCAGTAAGTCCGATTCTGCGAGAGAAGAAGGTTTGGGTTGAACGCGTGTTTCCATGCTCAAAAAGGCCAGCTCTTTCCAGAAAGAATTCCCTTTTTTCAGGGAAGAAGAGGCTAAATCGCGAAAGGTTGAGTTGCACATTGTCTGATTCAACCTGCGCAAAGTCAGTGTTTACAGTCATGTCGAGTGTGAGATTAGAAGAAATACCCCACTTCAAATCCCCTCCGATGTCGTAGGTATAGTCAGTATTGGTTTGTTCATTTTGCAGATCGGGACGAATTTCTTGTGCCCCTGAAATCACATAGGGCTTTAGCTCGATGTTATTTCCCTGTCGCACATTCTTTATTCCTTTTAAAACTCCATACTGAGAAACTGCGGATCGCACACCATTATATCCTCCATACTCTTGTCCAATGGCCGGCCAAAGCACACGTTCATTCTTGCGTATAATGGTGCGGGAAAGCATAAGGCCAAACTCCAGCTCTTCTTCATCAGGAAAGCGAAGCTGTCGGAATGGAATAGCCACTTCCAGGGTCCAGCCTTTATCATCAATTTTGGTTTCGGTGATAAATACAGCATCCCATGAAAAACCACCATAATCCAGCCTTTCATCCGTAATCAGCGCATCATCCTGAGTTCCTAACGCATTGGCCTCAAATAGATAAGCGTTACGTCCATCCATATATGTATCTAGTCCGATATAAGCATGATCGTCACGGCTGTTGCGACCGCCCCTCTCCAGATTTCTGGCTTTAATACCTTCGGGGTTTTCATCATAAAAACGAAAAGCAAAGTAGAGGTTTTCACGATCGTAGGCGATGCGTACTTCTGTATCTTCTGTAGCCGGTGCACCGTCTTCCGGCCAAACTTGAGTGAATTGAGTTATGGGTGGAATGTTTTCCCAGGTTACGTCATCCAGGTTTCCATCTATGTAAGGAGCCGTTTCTACATAAGTTGCAGTTACTTCAAAACTGCTTGGTGGAGGGACTGATATTTGATCCTGTCCCAATACAGATAATGTACTGCAAATAAAAAATAGGCTAATAAAGATTACTCTCATTCCCGCTGATATCATTTTTATGTGACTCCTGAAATCCGGATAGGAAATTACAGATTTAACCAACAGGCAGCGTGTTAAAAAGTATAAAGGGTTTCCGGAATTGTTATCCAGCGCTCTCTTTAATGGCTTTTGCTACTTGTTGAGGAACCCGTACATCAAATGGACTTGGGATGATTTTATCAGCGGAAAGATCTTCTACGCAATCAGCAATAGCTTTAGCGGCGGTGATGAACATCTTGGTAGTCAGGTTGGTAATACGGGCATCCAGTGCTCCGCGAAATATCCCGGGGAAAGCCAATACGTTATTGATTTGGTTAGGGAAGTCGGACCGACCCGTGGCTATGATTGCAGCTCCGGCAGCTTTGGCTTCTTCTGGCATGATCTCAGGAACAGGGTTTGACATGGCAAAAATCATCGGGTCTTTATTCATGGATTTCACCATTTCCTGAGTCAATACACCGGGCACCGAAACTCCTATAAAAACATCACTGCCAGACATTGCGTCTTCAAGCTGGCCACTTCGCTGGCCTTTGTTGGTTATTTCAGCCATGCGTTTTTTGGTATCATTCAAATCGGTTCGGTCTTTCTGGATAATTCCCCGGCTGTCACACATTACAACGTCTTTAACGCCCGCTTCGAATAGCAGGTTCACAATAGCTACACCTGCTGCACCAGAGCCATTCACTACAACATAAAGATCTTCAAGCTTTTTGCCGGTCAACCTCATAGCATTATACATTCCTGCCAGGGTAACGATGGCGGTTCCATGCTGGTCATCATGAAAAACGGGAATGTTCAATTCTTCTTTTAGCCGTCGTTCAATCTCAAAACAACGGGGAGCCGAAATATCCTCCAGATTGATTCCCCCAAACCCCGGGGCGATCATTTTCACCGTTTGGATGATCTCATCGGTATCTTGTGTATCAAGTACGATGGGAAATGCATCTACATTGGCAAACTTTTTAAACAGCACGGATTTTCCTTCCATAACCGGAAGTGAAGCTTCGGGGCCGATATTCCCCAAACCAAGAACGGCTGATCCATCGCTTACTACAGCTACCATGTTTCCTTTGGCGGTGTAATTGTAAGCTTTTTCCTTATCTGCTGCGATTTCTTCACAAGGCCTGGCTACTCCAGGGGTATAGGCAATGCTAAGATCATCTTTAGTTTCAAGAGGCATCTTGGGCTCGATGGAAATTTTTCCCTTATGCTTCTGATGGGCTTCAATAGCTAGCTTGGCGTAGTCTTTTTTAGACATGTAATTTTTTTAATTCTGATATAAGTTTTATCAAATAAAAAAGGTGTCGCGCATTGGCACGACACCTTTAAGTTTTAGACTGATTTAATCGTTCAGCATTTCTGAGACATTAAAAGAATTGTTTTCCTGATTAATGTCTGCCAGTCGCTGAGAAGGATCTATGGTAACCGATTTAATAGTTGAAGCGGGCTTATTGATGGTCATGGTATAACTTGGTTCAACCCATGGCCAATCTCTTAATACCGTTCGCTTCATATCGGTTTCATTAGGCTTTTCACCCCGCATTATGCGCATGGGGATATAGAACAATTCACTGCTTCCATCCTCATACTCAACCACAACATCGAGTGGCATGGGCATTAAGTCGATGCGATCAATTTTAACAGCTGTTCTGTTTTCATCTCCAATTACAGAAGTAATTCCGTAGTCGATGGTTTTGGTGGTTTGAACGAAATATTCGTAGTACCAATCCAGAATCATACCCGATTCTTTCTCCATAATGCTGAGGAAGTCGAGCGCAGTCGGGTGCTTCATTTTCCACTCTTTATGATAATTCAACATTCCGTTTCGGAAGTCTTCTTTTCCAATGATGTATTCCAGCTGATTCAGGAAAACGGCTCCTTTGGAATAGGCCGCAACTCCATAGGCAGAATTAAGATTGTAATGGTCGGCATGAGTGGTTAATGGTTCTTCGTTTCCGCTTTCTACAATGTAATTATAGCTTCGGTATGAACCTGCGTGAACATTTCCTCCCTCTCGGTTAAACAGATGAGCCATGGTTTCGGAAGAGGCAAAAACGGTAAAACCTTCATCCATCCACTCGAGTAAACTTTCGTTGGTAGCCAGTACATTTTGGTACCAGCTGTGATACATTTCGTGCACCATCACACCAACCAGGCTGCCAAGACTTCTGCTGCCGGTAATCAATGTTCCCATAGGATATTCCATGCCGCCATCACCACCCTGCAGGTTGGTGTACTGAGGATAGGGATATTCACCGAAGTTTTCGTTGGCATATTCAAAGGCTCGTATGGTATAATCAACCAGTTGCTCCCAGTTCTGAGTATACCGAGCATTCTCCTCGTCAGTAGCACCCTCAACAACAGCTGGCTGCTGATATAAAAAGTGAAGTTTAGGTCCGTCAGGAACCTGGGCAGTCACATGTTTGAAGTCAGGATCGGCTCCCCAGAAAAAATCGATTACATTTTCAGCTTTAAAGTGCCAGGTCATCTTGTCGCCGCGGGGGCGGTTGACTTCAGCGCCTTCTTCCTCGTATCCATACCCGATTTCATTTGGGTTTTGCAGGACACCGGTTCCGCCTAACACATAGTCTTTGTCGATAGAAATCTTGACATCAAAATTGCCAAATACACCGTGAAACTCACGCCCAACATAGGGATTTGGATGCCATCCCTGGAAATCATACTCAGAAAGTTTCGGGTACCACTGACTCATGGAGAATTCCACACCTTCCGCATTATTCCAGCCAGATCGGCGGATTTGAAGAGGAACCTGAGCATCCCACTCCATTCTGAAAGTGGTTGTAGCTCCGGGTTGAATGGGCTTGTTTAATTCAACCACTAAAATGGTGCCGTCTGTGGTGTATTCAACCGGCTTGCCATCCTGTGTTAATGAATTAACCCGCTGATATCCTATTTCATCCTCAGATAATCCTAGTATGCGACTACCTACTCTTTGATCTGGGTCGGCGATGGTGCGTGAACGTACATCCATCATGCTGCCTGGCTGAAACGCATTAAAGTACAGGTGATAATAGACCCGATTCAAAACATCAGGCGAGTTGTTGGTATAAACCAATGTCTGTTTCCCTGAATACTGATGGTTTTCAGCATCGACGTCAATTTCCATGGTGTAATCAACATGTTGCTGCCAGTAAGTTCGGTTTTGTGCGTTTAATGTTGAAAAGGTCAGCAAGGTGACCAATAAAAAAGATAGTAGCTGTTTCATGCTTGGTGTTGGGTTAATTCAAAATGAAAAATTTAAAATTAAGGTAGCGGTTGGGCTAAGTTTAAATTTTAAATTTTTCATTCTTAAATTCTTTTAAAAACTGTTACGGCTGGCGAAGGCCCGGCTCAAAGTGGCTTCGTCAATAAACTCCAGCTCGGTTCCCATTGGGATACCATAGGCGATTCGGGTAACATCAACCTCATAGTTCTTTAGTAACTTGTTAATATAGTAAGAAGTAGCTTCCCCTTCGGCATCAGGGTTAAGAGCCAAAATCACTTCGTTGATTTGATCATCTTCACCTACGCGCTTCAGCAATTCCTGTATACGAAGTTTATCCGGTCCGATGTTATCCATGGGGGAAATCACCCCTCCCAAAACATGATATCGTCCCCGAAATTCATTCGACTTTTCGATGATATATACATCGTTGAATTCCTCAACCACACAAATGGCGGAAGGATCTCTTTTGGGATTATCACAGATTTTGCAGGGATCAGAGTCACTTACATTTCCACAAATGGAACACCGGGTAACTTTTTCTTTCAGATCTACAATAGCCTGGGCTAATTTCTGGGCATATTCATCATTCTGTTTCAGTAAATGAATGGCAATACGCTGGGCTGATTTACGCCCCGTTCCCGGGAGCTTGGCGAGCTGCTCAATAGCCCGCTCTAAATATTCTGAGGTTATCTGCATTAAGCAATTAAAAATTAAAGATTAAAAATGAAAAATCAGGGCTCGCAGAACCCATTTTTAATCTTTCATTTTTCATTTTGAATTTCCCTTAGAGTCCGAATTTTGACATATCCATTCCGGGGATTCCGCCGCCCGGGATCATGCCTTTATACATTTCCTGCATTTTTTCTTTGGAGGCTTCTTCCGCTTTTTCGAGGGCTTTATTAACACCGGCTACAATCAGGTCTTCCAGCATCTCTTTATCCTGGGGATCAACAACATCGTTATCCATCTCAATGGAAACAATCTGCTTATTGCCATTGGCTTTCACTTTAACCATTCCGCCGCCGGCTTCAGCTTCTACAATTACGTCCTTTAAACCTTCCTGCGCCTCCTGCATTTTGGATTGCATTTCCTGAATTTTGCCAAACATGTCGGCCATATTGAAATTACTCATGATTCTAAATTAAGTTTAAAATTTTCATTTTTATCAGGCCACTAAAACACGAAAGCACAAAACTAGTATTGCTCTGATTCTAACTATTTAGTTTAGTGTTTTTAAGATTTAGTGGCGAAAACTAATACTCGAGTTCAGCCCCAAATATCTCAACAATATCACGAATAATGGGGTCTTTTTGTTGTATTTGTTTGAAACGCTCATACACACTCATAGGTTTTTCGCGCTCTTCCTGCTCACCAACCGACACATTAAAACGCAGCAATGAACCCACGCATTCCTTCAATTTTTTCTGAAGTTCCGATCTTTGTTCTTCCAGCATCTTCTGAGCGAATGGGTTGTCACATTCTAAAAACAGTTCTGAGCCTTTTAATTTTACCACTTTAACCCGCTCCATTTGAAGGTGAAGCAGCATAGGGAAATCGCCTTTAAGCGAATCCAGGTATTCCGGCCATTCCTGATTTATATATTCGAGGGTAAGCTTTTCGGGTGCTTTCTTTGCTACTTCTGGTGTTGAAGGGGAGGTGGAAACTGAGTTTGCTGCTGGCTTTGAGGCTTTCTTCGAAGCGGTCGTTTTCTGAGAAAGACTGGTCATAAGGGCCGGGGTGCCGATATCAAAATCGTCGTCTTCCTCATCTAATTCGGGTTCTTCATAATCTGCTTCTTCTGCCTCAAACTCTTCTTCAACAATTTCCTGAGGCTCTTCTTTCGCAGTATCAATTTCGTTTTCTGAGTCTTCGCTTTCCTGAGATTCAGTTTTCGGTGCTGGCTGTCCATTTGAAGAAGATTCCGGACTTTCTTTTACATCCGGTTCTTTTTCTTCTTGGGCTGAACCATTTTGAGAGGAGATTATGAAGTTACCGGAGTTTTTTTTTAACTCCTCCAATCCAGCCAGTAACTCGGATAGCTGTTCAGATCGCTCCATGTGAATCAGTTTCAGCAAGGTAATTTCAAACTGTATACGTGGCTGACTTGCATCTTTAAGTTTGATCTGCGCTTCGCTGATGATATGCAGCATCCGCATTAAATCATCGCGGGAGAAATCCTTTGCGGTCTGCTGATAGCGTTTCTTAGTATCTTCGGAAGCTTCCACCAGATACAACTTATCACTATGAAGAGCGATATATAAGTTCCGTAAGTGTTCAGTCAGCCCAATCAAATACTCCTGTATGTCGTAGCCTTCCTGCAGCAGGGTGTTGATGAGCTCAAGTCCCTTGTCGGCGTCATGCTCTTTGACACATTCCATGAACTGAAACAGGCGATCGGTTCCGACTACATTCAGTGCTTGCAACAGTTCATCGTGGGTGATGGTATCCCCACAAAAAGCAATGGCCTGATCCATCAAGCCAAGGGCATCACGTAAAGCGCCATCCGCTTTTTTAGCGATAACGTGAAGGGATTCCTCATCAATGGAAATATCTTCATCAAGAGAAATCTTCCGTAGTCGTTGAACGATTTCATCCACGGAAATGCGCTTGAAATCGAAACGCTGTACCCGTGATAGAATGGTAGGAAGTACCTTGTGTGGTTCGGTAGTCGCAAAGATAAATATGGCGTGCTCGGGCGGTTCTTCCAGCGTCTTCAGCAGCGCATTAAAAGCTGCTTTACTGAGCATATGAACCTCATCCACGATAAATACTTTGTAGCGGCCATTCTGAGGAGGAATGCGAACACTTTCACGCAGGTGATGAACGTCATCCACCTTGTTGTTGGAGGCGGCATCCATTTCAACAATGTTGAGCGTCTGGTTAAGAGACTCCCCATCCACACTCATATCCACCTGATTGATGGTTCGGGCCAAAACCCGGGCCATGGTCGTCTTTCCAACACCACGCGGACCGCAAAACATATAGGCATGAGACAGCCTGTTTTGCTTAATCGCATTTTTGATGGTGTTGCTCACATGCTCTTGTGAGACAATATCCTCAAAGGTGTGTGGTCGATATTTCCGGGTAAGTGCGCGGTATGTTTCTGACATTCTCAAAGGTCGCTTTAGCTCTGCTACAATGTACAAAAAGAAGAGAAGAATTGGAGAGTGGAATTGAGAAAGAATGCAATGTCTAGGACTAAACTTTGAGAGGAGAAATTCGGAACTCTTTTTTCAAGCTATTCAATAAATCGTCGGCAAATGAGTAGAAGCTTTAAGAAAATATAACGTTACAGACCTATTTAAAGTTTTTTTTTTCAGTTTGGGAAACTACATTTGAACCGCGTTGGCTCTAGGGCTGTTAGTATCTATTCAAACTGGGAGGAAGTATCAAATTGGCAAAGAAAAGGACAATCTTATCAGGCTTGCTCTATCTGTATTTTTTGTTGGCTATTCCATTTTTTTCAGAGGCACAAACTGTAAACTTTGAAAATTATGTAGTGACTCAGTTTGGATTAGAAGAGGGTCTTCCCCAAAGTTCAGTAAATGATATTATCCAAACTAAAGACGGCTACCTCTGGCTTGCTACATTTGGAGGAATTGTTCGGTTCGATGGGAACTCATTTACCATTTTCAATAAGTCCAACACCAGGCAGTTATACTCTGAGCGGATTCTTGAGCTTTATGAAGATCAGCGGGGATACATTTGGCTTTTTCCCGAAGGTGATGAAGGCATTATTCAGCGGTTCAAAGAAGGTGAAGCAGAAACCTTTAGATTCCCTGGTACAGGAGAAACACGGGTTGAAATTAATGAAGACAAGCGGGGTGTTCTATGGGTGTCTGCTCGCGAAAAAATATTCAGATTGGTGGGTGATTCTTTTATTGAAAGTAAAGAAATTAATAATACCAATCTTGCGGATAAAGCCCTTAAAGACACCAGCGGAGTCTGGTTCGCCTATGACTTTAAACTTCTGAAAACCCTGGGAGATTCGGTAGTAAAGATTCAGGAAAGTTCGGGAGTTCATAACGAGAGATATATTGAGGTTCAGGAATTCCCCGAGAACTCTGGCAATCTTTTTATCGGTACGGTTAAGGCGGGGTTGATTCATCTAACCAACGGCAAGCGGAAAGTCCTCAATGCAGCGAATGGATTAATTGACGATCAATTCATCCGATTTAAAAAGTTTGACGATGAGCGCCTCATTATAAATCTGCCCGGAAACATTTCTGTCTGGAATGGAAAAGACTTTGATGTTTTAAATCCAATCCCCGATCAGCCCGATATCAGGTATCGAAGTATTTTAGAAGATAATGAGGGCAATTATTGGTTCGGGACCGATGGTGATGGCCTATTTAAACTAAGCCCCACTCCCATAACTATGATAGACGGGGAACAGGGCTTGAAGAATGACAAGATGCTCTCCATTACCAAATTAAAAGATGGCCGAGCTCTTTTTTCGACTAATTGCGGAGGGATTTTTGAGTGGGATGGAACATCTGCCCGGCGCTCCACGGTGCATAACTTTATGGATAGCGATTGTAACTGGTCGGTTTTTCAGGATTCAAGAGGCCGCATATGGATTGGCTCTTTGGGAGTTGTTTATGGAAGCGCACTGAATGAACCCATGTATACCTTTGAAAATGAACTTGCCTTGGGCGGGGTTGTTCCTGTATTTGGAATAGCAGAACATTCCAACGGTACAATATGGATACTTACTGAAGATGGCCTTTATGAATATGATGGGTCTCACTTTAACCATTATACAACAGAGGAAGGGCTGTATGCCAATGATACCAGGGCGTTGGTTGAAGATAGAGAAGGGACTTTTTGGGTGGGTACCAGGGCAGGGCTAAACAGAATAAAAGCTGGAAAGATCGAGAAGGTTGAACTGAATGCTAAAGAAACGGATAGTAAACAACCTCCGGTAAGAGCAATTTATGAAGATGGCGATGGCTATATCTGGATTGGAACATATGGTAATGGACTTTTCAGGCTGGATGGAAGTGAGGTTCTAAATATTACTAAAGAGGATGGCCTGTTTGATGATATCATCTCGCATATCGTAGAAGATGAAGGTGGCTATTTTTGGATGGGCAGCAATCGTGGCATATCAAATGTCAAGAGAAGTGATTTGAATGACTTTCTGGATGGTGAAATTGATCACATACAATCCAATTCTTACGGAGCTGCTGATGGCATGAATTCTGCTGAAACAAATGGGGGGTTTCAGCCTAGTTCTTTTACCGATTCTTTAGGCCGCATTTATTTTCCTACCGTAGCCGGCGTTGCCGTGGTAAACCCCGGGTTAGTCAGGAAGAATGAGGTATCGCCTCGGATTTATATCGAAAAGCTGAATACAGATGAGGGGCCTGTTGAGCTTTCTTCTGGTATATCACTATCCTACAACACTCCATATCTGGAAATTCTGTATACAGCTATAAGTTTTTCAGAACCTGAAAAGGTAGAGTTCCGGTATAAAATGGAAGGTTTGAATGATGATTGGATCGAAGTGGGAAATCGAAGAGAAGCACTCTATTCAAAGATCCCTCCCGGCGATTATACGTTTAGAGTGATTGCCGGGAATAGCGATGGAGTTTGGAATATGGAAGGAGCTTCATTGAATATTGTAGTTACACCACCCTTTTGGCAAACTACATGGTTCTATACCTTAATGGGGCTATTGGTTGCTGGTGCTGGTGGCCTTGTCTATTATTTGAGAATAGAGCAGCTTAAAAGACAGAATGCACGACAAAAGCGTTTCACCGAACAGCTTATTGAATCAGAGGAGCAGGAAAGAAAGCGGATCGCATCGGAACTGCATGATAGCCTGGGGCAACAGATCCTGGTTATTAAAAACAGGGCAGAGCTAGCTCGAAAATTTGTTGAACAACCTGCGGAACTGGACGAACAGCTTAATGAAATTATGCAAAGTGCTCTCATCTCAATAGCTGATGTGCGATCTATTTCACACGGCTTGCGGCCGGTTCATCTTGAAAAATTTGGATTGACTGAAGCGCTTCATAATCTATGCAGTCAGGTTCAGGATTCCTCCTCCATCGAGTGGAGTTATCATGTGGACGATATTGATGAGGTGATTCCCAAAGAGAAAGAAATTAACTTCTACAGAGTTATTCAGGAAGGGGTCAACAATATTTTCAAACATGCCCAAGCTACTGAAGCGTCAGTCATTATCAGGCGGGCAGATCCAGGATTGAAAGCTATGATATGGGATAATGGTATCGGCTTTGATCCTCATGATAAATTAAACGCGGGTGGACTTGGGTTGTCAGGTATGAATGAACGGGTTGAAACTCTTGGGGGTACCTTAATGGTTAACTCAGGTGAAATGGAAGGAACTACAATTACAATAGTTATATCGGTTAAAGAATGGGTAGTATCGTAAAAACGTTGATAGCTGATGACCACCCCTTGATGATGAAAGGACTTCAACAGGTTTTGAAAAGCCATGATGGTTTTGAAATCATAACTGCGGAGAATGGAAAAGAAGCTTTGGACTATATCCGCAAGCAACGTCCTCAAATTGCCATACTCGATATTGAAATGCCGGAGCTAACCGGTTTTGAGGTAGCAAAACAGGTTCACCAAGAGGGAATTCAGATAGACATTATCTTTCTGACTATGCACAAAGATGAATCCATGTTTAATAAAGCCATGGATATCGGGGTGAAAGGATATGTGCTGAAAGAAAACACAGCTTCTGAAATTTTCAAATGTGTTAAAACGGTATTGAGTGGTAAACACTATTTGAGTCCGGCTTTATCCGATTTTCTAATCAAGCGGAATGGAAAAATTCTCACCCCAGCCAGTGACAAGGATGGTTTGAACTTACTTACTAAAACAGAGAAAAAAGTCATCAAGCAGGTTGCCGATATGAAAACCAGCCAGGAAATTGCTGATGAATTCAATGTGAGTATAAAAACGGTGCAAAATCACCGAAATAATATTTGCAATAAACTTGGACTTAGCGGAGCTCACGCCCTTCTAAAATTCGCGGTCGAACACGCTTCAAATGTATGATACGCTCATTTATAGGTACTTCTACCTATACGAATGAGTACTCCTGCCTATTGTATTCGGGAAGTCTGAAGAGGATATTTATGCTCAAATGGGTGAAAACCGAATCGTTGGCTTTTTCAGGCATAATCCCTTCTAAATAAATAATTCCGACGAATGAAAATAATGATCGTGGATGATCACGCAGGTATGCGGCGTCTTCTTGGGAATATCTTAACAATAGGGTATAAAGACTTGTTGGCTGACAAAGATGCACTGGAGTTGGTTGAATGCGAAAGCGGTGAAGATGCTGTTAAGCAATACACGAAAACCAAACCAGACTTTGTACTCATGGATTATCAATTGACAAACATGAATGGCATTCAAGCGACCGAGTGGATACTTGAAAAAGATTCGAGTGCAAAAATCCTATTTGTTAGCAGTTACGATAGCCCATCATTGCGAAAAAAAATAAAACACTTATCCACTTTAGGATTCATTTCAAAAAAAGATCTTTCAGGCATCATACCCATGCTGTCTTCTCAAAATCATAAAACCAATACGTTATGAAAAAACTGATTCTTCTACTCCCCATAGTTTTATTTAATATAACTACATTATGGGCTCAGTTTCCTCCACCACCCTCAGGCCCTATTGCAGACTTCGTGGAGATCACAGGATTGCTGGAAGTAGGTGAAACCCTTACCGGTAGCTATGATTATAACGACCCTAATGGCTTTCCGGAAGAGGGTTCAACCTATCAGTGGTATCGGTTAGCCAGTGAATTCGATCCACCCGTGCTTATCGATGGTGCTACCGCAGTAACTTATACACTGGTTGCAGAAGATGCAGGCCAGGTAATTGTGTTTGAAGTGACCCCTTCTAATGGTACAGAAACAGGAATGCCTACTCCAAGTAATCCTGTTGGTCCTATTGGTGGTAGTGGTGGAGGTGGAGGAAATAATCCTCCAACGGTTTCCAATGTATCAATAAGTGGAACATTGGAAGTAGGGGAAACTCTAACCGGTTCCTATGATTATGATGATCTAGATAGCGACCCTGAAAGTGGCTCTGTATTCACATGGTATAGAAGCGATGACAGCGGAGGAACGAATAAAACAGCTATTGGTGGAGCAGACGCAACTACCTACACATTAGTTTCTGCTGATGAAGGTAAACACATGAGTTTCTCTGTCATTCCAAGTGATGGGGTTGATGCCGGAACTTCAGGAGAAAGTTCATTGGTAGGACCTGTACAGGGTGAATCAGTATCTGTAAGTTTTGCTGGAGGAACGGGAATTGAAGCAGACCCTTATCAAGTAGAGACCCTTGAACAATTACAGGCACTGAAAGACAGTCCGTCTTTACATTTTGTGCTGAATAATGATTTAGATGCATCAGCGACATCAACATGGAATTCAGGAGCAGGGTTTGTACCCATAGGAGGTAGTACAGCATTTACGGGAAGCCTTGATGGGCAGGGATTTGTAATTACAGGGCTGACTATAGACCGAGCTACAGAAGATTATGTAGGGTTGTTTGCTGTGATTGGGGACGGTGGTTCGGTTTCAAACATTGGATTAGAGCAACTATCAATATCAGGTGGTGGCAATACCGGTGGTCTGGCTGGTGAAAATAATGGAACAGTTTCGGGTAGCTATGCCAATGGAGGTGTTGATGGATCAGCGGTGGTAGGAGGACTTGTTGGGCTAAACAATTCAACGATTAGTGAAAGCTATTCAGCAGGTACGGTAGCTGGAACGCAGGATATTGGCGGGTTGATTGGGTTGCATAGTTTGGGAACCGTCTCGGAAAGTTATTCAGCAAGTGATGTGACAGGAAGCGCGAATAATGTGGGTGGACTAATTGGTTTTAGTTACGATAATGTAGACAACAGTTTTGCCACCGGTTCTGTCAGTGGAGATACCAATGTAGGAGGTTTTGCCGGGAACTATAACAGTGGAATTGTTTCGAACAGTTACTCTGCCGGATCAGTAACGGGTTCTACGAATGTAGGTGGTTTTATTGGTCAAAAAAATGGTTTTGCTGCTGCTACTAATACCTTTTGGGATAATCAGACCAGTGGAAAAGCTAATGCAACGGGTATAGGAAGTACAACCGGAATAACCGGGAAAACCACTACGGAGATGAAAACTCAATCCATATTTACAGATGCCGGATGGGACTTTACTAATGTTTGGGGTTTAGATGTTTCAAAAAATAATGGCTATCCGAATCTGCAAGCTATTTTCGGAGCTGTATTTGTGAATAGCGATCCCACCGGATCGGTAATAATTTCAGGAACAGCCCAAGAAGATGAAACTTTGACGGCGAGTAATAATTTGGCAGATGCAGATGGTTTGGGAGCGATTTCCTACCAATGGCAGCGAGGTGGTATTGATATTGCGGGTGCTACAGCTTCTACCTATACCTTAACTCAGAATGATGTAGGATCAGTGATCACGGTAGCTGCGAGCTACACCGATGGCGAAGGGACTGCTGAAAGCGTAACAAGTGCAGGAACGGCTTCGGTTGTTAATGTAAATGATGTCCCTACAGGATCAATAACCATCTCAGGAACAGCGCAAGAAGACGAAACTTTGACGGCCAGCAATACTCTGGCAGATGAAGATGGTTTAGGTGCTATCACTTACCAATGGCAGCGAGGTGGTGTGGATATTGCGGGTGCTACAGCTTCTACCTATACCTTAACTCAGAGTGATGTGGGATCAGTGATCACGGTAGCTGCGAGCTACACCGATGGCGAAGGGACTGCAGAAAGCGTGACAAGTGCAGAAACGTCTTCGGTTGCTAATGTAAATGATGCTCCCACAGGATCAGTAACGATTTCAGGAATAGCTCAAGAAGATGAAACCTTGACAGCAAGCAATACTTTAGCAGATGCAGATGGATTAGGAACCATCAGTTATCAATGGCAGCGTGATGGAATAGATATTTCCGGAGCGACCAATAGTACCTACACTTTAACTCTGGCCGATGTGGGATCAGTAATAACGGTTATTGCAAGTTATACCGATGGGGAGGGGACTTCAGAAAGCGTGACAAGTGCAGGAACAGATCCTGTAATTTTAAACAATACGGCCCCGGTGGTAAGTTCTCCGATTGCAGATATAACGGTGAATGAAAACGTAACAAATGCGTTGTTTGACCTGAGTACCACTTTTAGTGATGCAGAGACGGCTTCAGGTTCGTTGGCTTATACCGTTGAGTCCAACGACAATCCCACACTGGTTACGGCATCTATCGATGGTTCAATCTTAACCCTGGATTATCAAACCGATCAATTTGGTACAGCCAACATTACCGTACGGGCCAGTGATGGTGAGTTGTTTGTAGATGAGACCTTTTTGGTGACCGTCAATGAAGTTAACAATGCCCCTGTTTTTGCCGCGCCCTACGATGTGTCCACCGCGGTGTATGCGGGCGTTGAATTCTCTGTAAGGGATCAGGTGGCATTTCCACTAGGCTTCAGATTTAATGGGGACGGCACGAAGATGTTTGCGGTAGGAATTAATTCTTCGGTTGCGGAGTACACCCTGGGGACGGCTTATGATATATCCACAGCAGTGTATGCGGGCGCTGAGGAAGAATTCTATGTAGGGGCTCAGGAGCCACAACCTTTTGATTTGACCTTCAACGGGAACGGCACGAAGATGTTTGTGCTTGGAACTAGTAATCATACGGTGGTGGAGTACACCCTAGGGACGATCTATGATGTATCCACGGCGGTGTATGCGGGCGCCGAAGAGGCATTCTATCTAGCGGAACCGGAGTTAGCATTAACTGGCCTTGCCTTCAACGGGGATGGCACGAAGATGTTTGTGATCGGAATAGGTGCTGAGGTGGAGGAGTACCATTTGGATACGGCCTATGATGTATCCACGGCGTTGTATGCGGGCGCTGAAGAGAAATTCTATGTAGGGGCTCAGGAGCCAAATGCTAATGACTTAACCTTCAACAGGGATGGGTCGAAGATGTTTGTGCTCGGAGATGGTGATGGTGCGGTGGTGGAGTACCATTTGGGTACGGCCTATGATGTGTCCACGGCGGTGTATGCGGGCGCTGAAGAGGAATTCTCTGTAGCGGCTCAGGATATAGCGCCAGAGGGTGTTCTCTTTAATGGGGACGGCACGAAGATGTTTATGGTTGGAAGAGCTGATGGAGCGGTGGTAGAATACACCTTAGGCATCGCTCCGACGACAACCGAGTTTGCCGAAAACGGTACCGGCACGGTGATCGATATTAATGCCACCGATGGAGAAGGAGGGGCCGCTGATGTAGGCCTTAGCTACTCCATTACCGGTGGGGCCGATGCCGCAGCGTTTGCTTTTGAGGCGGCTACCGGGATACTGACCTTTGTGACAGCACCTGACTTTGAGAATCCTGGCGACGCGGATGAAAATAATGAATATGTGGTCACCATCCAGGCTGATGATGGGGAGGCTGAAAACAATACCGCCAGTACCACATTAACGATCACGGTTACCGATGTGAATGAAACCCCCACAGTAACTACACCCATAGCGGATGTAACGGTAGATGAGAATGCGGCGAACACAGTAGTTGACCTAAGCACCAGCTTCAGCGATGCCGAAACAGCATCTGGATCTCTGACCTATACCATCGAGTCGAACGGTAACCCAGCGTTGGTTACCGCAACCATAAGCGGTTCGACGCTTACCCTGGATTATCAAACCGATCAATTTGGTACAGCCAACATTACCGTACGGGCCAGTGATGGTGAGTTATTTGTAGATGACACCTTTGTGGTCACTGTCAATGAAGGCAACAATGCCCCAATTTTCAGCGCTCCATACGATGTATCAGCGGCGGTGTATGCAGGAGCTGAAGAGGAATTCTATGTAGGGGGGCAAGAATTACTACCATATGGCCTTACTTTTAACGGGAACGGCACGAAGATGTATGTGATCGGAATCGACGATAGTGATGCAGTGGTGGAGTATACCTTAGGCGTGGCCTATGATGTGTCCACAGCGGTGTATGCGGGGGCTGAAGAGGAATTCTATGTAGGTGATCAGGAGCCAGCAGCGGCTGGCCTTACCTTCAACGGGGACGGCACTAAAATGTTTGTGGTTGGGACTGATGATGCGGTGGTGGAGTACACCCTTGGGGTGGCTTATGATGTATCCACAGCAGCGTATGCGGGGGCTGAAGAGGAATTCTATGTTGGGGCTCAATCCCCAACTCCAATTGACTTAACCTTCAATGGGGACGGCACAAAGATGTTTGTGGTTTCAGTTGAGGAGGCGGAGGTGACTGAGTACAATCTGAGTACAGCCTATGATGTATCCACGGCGGCGTATGCGGGGGCTAATGAGGAATTTGTGAGTAATCAAGCCCGAGGAGTAATGGATTTAGCCTTTAACGGGGACGGCACGAAGATGTTTGTGCTTGATGGGTATCCTGATTTTTCTGATACGGTGGTTGAGTTCAATCTGAGTACAGCCTATGATATATCTACAGCAGTGTACGCAGGCGCAGAACAGGAATTCTATGTAGGGGGGCAAGAATTAGAACCATATGGCTTTACTTTTAACGGGAACGGCACGAAGATGTATGTGACTGGAGGCAGTGATGCTGCTGTTGTTGAGTATAGCTTGTATAGCGTGGGCGCTCCGATGACAGTCAATTTTGCCGAAAACGGCACAGGCACGGTGATCGATATAAATGCAACGGATGGAGACGGAGGGGCTGTTGATGTAGGATTGAGCTACTCCATTACCGGTGGGGCTGACGCGGGAGCTTTTGCCATTGAAGCAGCAACAGGGATATTGAGCTTTAACAGTTCGCCCGATTTTGAAAACCCTTCCGATGCAGATACAAACAACGTATATGAGGTGACTATTCAGGCCGATGACGGGGCGACGGGCAATAACTCCGCCAGTACCACATTAACGATCACAGTAACGGATGTAGAAGAAATTAAATTCTTTATCGCTGATAATGGAATTACTGTCACTTGCAAAGAAGCCAATCCAAATGATACAGGTATTTTAGGTACTGTTACTTATAAAGCACTCAGTAGAGATAGCTTAAAAACAAGGGTTGATGCTGGTCAAGATGTAACCAATGTTTGTACGAGTTTAATAACGAACATGGATGATATGTTCCTCAACGTTACGGATTTTAATCAGCCTATAGGAAACTGGGACGTATCTAATGTAACAACAATGAGTAACATGTTTTATGGTAATCAGGTCTTCAACCAGGATATTGGTAACTGGGATGTGTCGAGGGTTACAAACATGATGAACATGTTTTTTGGTGCTACATCGTTCAATAAGCCCTTAAACGAATGGGATGTTTCCTCAGTTAACAATATGTACAGTATGTTTGCTGCTACAAGGCGAGTTAACATAAGATTTACACCTACGAACTTTAATCAACCATTGGATAAATGGGATGTATCTAATGTAACGGATATGGGATTTATGTTCGCATCATCCAAGTTTAATCAGGATCTGAGTTCATGGAATACCGCCTCGGTTACCAACATGAATGCCATGTTTGTTAATGCATATTACTTTAATAATGGATTTGCTCCGGGAAGTAGTTCGCAAAAAGTAGCTAGTGGTAGTAGCCAAAAAATGTTTGATAACATTCTGATGTGGGATGTAAGAGAGGTTAAAGCTATGAAAGGCATGTTTAGGGGGGCTAAATCCTTTAATAGTAAACTCAATAATAAAACAGGTGAAGCATGGGAGGTTGTTGAAACTCAGGAAATGACAAACATGTTTTATGGAGCTTCTTCTTTCAACCAAGATATAAGCGGTTGGAATCCAGCAAATGTAGAATGTTGGGGTAATAGCGAACTTTATAATTCACCATCGAGTCCACCATTTTATGAGCAAAACACATGTAGGGGTGTTGACAGTAGAAAAAAATCTGTTACTTCTACAATTGAAGATGCTATGGGTGGGTTCCTGGTAGGATCCGGAATGAGTTCTGAAAATGCCAGTAATATGTTCGTGGAGTGGGCCAAGCTTGACTTGCAGGACAGTGTGAGTATCGATATTGGTGATATAGAACTCACTGAAGCCGGGGCAAACGCCATGAAGGCACTGCGTGAGGCCAATAACATTACCGTTGCCTGGGGTGGGCAGCAGGGTGTGAATGACAAGCCGGTGTTCTCCGACTTGCCTAATCCGTTTGAGATAGCTACCGAAGATACCCGTATTATGAATCTCTGGGAGTATGTGAGTGATGCTACAACACCGGATGAGCAACTGCAATTCAGCTTTGGTATCGTATCAGATACTGCCGAAACGGTTGGTTTTGATAATACCAGTGGCGAGCTTTCGATTACTACAAGAGCCGATGCCGATACCTTCTTTGTAGCCATTCAGGTGGCCAACAACGAGAACATCGTTTCGCTGGATACCCTGGAAGTACGTATCGATCCGAGCTTTATAACTTCAGCTGAACTTATGGCTCAGATTCCGGAGGACTTCAAATTGCATCAAAACTACCCGAACCCATTTAACCCTTCCACCATAATTCGCTACGGCGTACCGCAGAGCAGTGAAGTACGCCTTGAAGTATTCGACATGCTGGGCCGAAAAGTAGCCACCCTGGTGAACGGAGAACGGCAACGAGCCGGCTGGCACCAGGTCAACTTCGATGCCTCACGCCTGGCTTCGGGCATGTATCTCTACCGAATTGTAGCCGGTAAGCATGTGAAGACCCGTAAGATGATGCTGATTAAGTAATGAGAAATTAAACCTGAGATTCTGGATGAATTTTGGGCTACAACTTCAAAGCACCCTCTTGATTTCAGGAGGGTGCTTTTTTGGGTTTAAGCTACTTTAAAGACAATGCGTTTAAACTTGAGCTTAGCGGGGACCGCGCTCTTCTAAAATTTGCCGTCGAACACGCTTCAAAGGTATAAAAAGGCTTTTTGTAGGTACTTCTGCCTATACAAATGAGTACTCCTGCCTATTGTATTCGGGAAGCCTGAATAAGATTTTAGGCTCAAATGGGTATACACCGAATCGTTGGCTTTTTCGGGCATAACCCCTTCTAAATAAAGAATTCTAGTGAATGAAAATAATGATCGTGGATGATCATGCCGATATGCGTCGGATGCTAAAGAATTTTATTTCTCTTTCTGATACTGAACTCAATTTTATTGAGTGTGAAAGTGGAGAAAAAGCAATTGAAAACTACATGGACCTTAAGCCGGACTTGATGCTAATGGATATTGAGCTAAAAAGTATGAGTGGTTTTACAGTTACTGAAGAAATTTACAAGCAGGATTCCAATGCAAAAATAATCATTGTGACCAGTTACGATACACCCACATTCAGAAGAAAAGCAAAAAAATTAAATGTGAAAAGCTTTGTCTGTAAAGACAACCTAAAGGAATTAAATCAAATAATATTCAACACCATACACTAATAGGGTATAAATATGAAACAATTGATACTTATAACAACATTTTTGGCATCACTGGCGGGGGCATTATTTGCTCAGCCTGCAATAACGAGTTTCTCTCCTTCGAGAAATGCTATTGATGTTTCTGTTAGTTCAAACATCACTATATCTTTTAGTGAGGCAATGAACGAATTAAATGCGGAGCAACCCAATAGCGTTGTAGTGAAAGGCTCTCTGGGTGGTATTTATACAACCACTAAAAGTCTGGACGCTTTTGGTACTACATTAACCCTTGACCCAGATAGTGATTTTATTCCGGGAGAGATTATAACAGTTAGGGTTAGCCAGATTCTTAATGAAGCACAGACTAATGGGTTGCAAAGGTCACACCTTTACAATTTTACGGTAGAAACAAACGGTACTGGAGAAGGCTATTTTACTTCATCGAGTACATTTACAGGAACGATCGGTGATAACTCTGCGACTCTTACCTACGCTGGTGATGTAGATGGGGATGGAGACCTGGATGCTGTAATATTAAGAAGATCTGATGATACAAAGTTCTATGTTCTAAGAAAACAAGATGGTGTTGAATCATACTTTTCCGCAGATGCATATGATATTGCTGATGGGACAAATCCAAAAGGAATTCTTCTTAATGATATAGATAATGATGGGGATTTGGATATTGTTGTAGTTGTAAGTCCTGGGTCTAGTACGAGATCATTTTACGTTTATACCAACGATGGTTTCGGTACATTTTCAAGCTCCTCGAGTTCATTTCATGCTAATTTGAACCCTACAGATATTGGGGGAGCCGTTTTTTCTGATTTCGATGTGGATGGAGACGATGATCTGTTCATCGCCGGCGATAATATTCAGGGGTTGTGGCCTTTTACTAATGATCCAGCAGGAACTTTCAATGAAGCCAGTGGTGCAGGAATATTTTCAGGTATAGCCGGTAGGTTTGCTATCTCAGGGGATTTTAATAATGACGATTACCCGGATTTTGCTGTTATCAAACAGGTTGGTTTTGATGACAGTCCTACCAATGACAGTCTAGGTGTAATTTTATCTGATGGATCCGGTGGTTTCACAAATCAGACCTATACCTTAGGCATAAGTTCAAATCCTTTTCTAAGGGGACTGGCTCAAGGAGATTTTGATGGAGATGGCTATATCGACTTGGTACTCAAAGCTGACAGCTTATATATCATGGATAACAACCAAGATGGTACCTTTACCCGAAGAGCCCTCGACGTTGTACAAGGTTTAGATAACCTTAAAGTGGGAGATGTAAATAATGATGGTCATTTGGATATTGCAATGCTTGGTCCCACTAGTGTTATTCAATTTAATGATGGAAGTGGGAACTTTAATTCTTACAGTACATTCAGTAGAAGTTATGGGACTGGTTTTGTTACCGACTTAGCAGACGCTGACGGAGACGGCGACCTCGATATTTTATTCTCAGTGAATGGAACCCTTACTGTCTACAAAAATGGGGTAGTTACTGCGCCATCTAGTAATCCTACCTCTATCTCTTTAAATACAAATCAGGGTACATCTCTTGGTTTCAATATGAATGGAGGTTTTGGTACTAAAGCATTGGTTCTCATGAAAGAAGCAGGAGCAGTAGATGTAACTCCTACAGATGATGTGAGCTACACAGCCAGCAGTACATTTGGAAGTGGATCAGAGATAGGAACTGGAAACTTTGTTGTTTATGACGGAATAAGTACTTCGTTTACTGTTGATGGCTTAGACCCGGGTACAACCTATCATGTTGAAGTATTTCAATTTAATGCAGCTGGTCCATCTGTTAAATATCAAACAGGTGATATAACAATTACAAATGCTACAACCAGAACGGCACCAACCGGTATCGTTTCAGACTTGTCTTCCAGTCAGTTAAGTACATCAATAACATTAAATTGGTCGAACAGTGGAACAAGTATTGGTACTTCAAGAATAGTGTTAGCAAAAGAAGGCGCCGCTGTGGATGCTACTCCAACCAATAGTACTTCTTATACTGCTGATGCAGCGTTCCAAAGTGGAACTGAACTTGGCTCAGGGAATTACATTGTATATGACGGTTCTGATGCGTCTGTAACTATTACCGGTCTGACCGCTGAAACAACCTATCATTTTGCCATATTTGAGTATGATGGATCAAATGGAAGTCAACGCTTCTATACAGCAGAAAGTGCAACAATCAACGCAACTACAACTCCAATTCCTACAATTTGGAGTAAAAACGATAGTACTCTAACTTTCACAAAAGCTAATTTTGCGGATTGGACTCAGGCGGCTAATCAGGATCGAATTACAGATAATGTGTGGCTCACAAGACAGGATGAGCAAGGGTTATTCAATTATGCTGATGAAACAGGATGGAATGGAGGAGATATTTCGCCTTCAGGTACACAATGGGCATTTGGTAACACGGATAACCTCGGGACTTTAACATTTGATACTTGGCAATATACGATTCTGGATAGTCTTGGATATGATTTACCTTCAATGGTTGGCCTTGAGATGGTTGTTTATATTGAATCAGATAATCTTTATTTGGATTTAACATTTGATTCCTGGACCTCAAATGGAAATGGCGGAGGCTTCTCCTACACCCGCGCCAAAGGTCCGGCACCGACACCTATCACTCAATCATTCCAGGATTCTGCCGGTTATGCCGTGCAGTTTGATGGTGGAAATACGCAGGAAGAATTTATTGAGATCTACATTGAGGATTATGAAATCATCAGTGAATTCAGTGTAGAAATGTGGGTAAAACCGGACGTTATAAATCAAGATCAGGTATTTATAGCCCTTGGTTATGATGACTTGTTTATTGGGATCAACAGTTCCAATCAATTTTATGCTACCCATACCGAACCAAATGCAGGCGGAGGCGGAGGAGAAGGAGAATGCTGTCTCTTAAAAGGAATATCTGCAACCTCCACAAGTTCAGGAGCTTCATACTCCTCAGCTGAAATTGACGGCTTAGGCGGATCAATTACAGCCTCAGTTGGTGAATGGTACCATGTGGCCCTAACCGGTCGTTCAGGGGATTATCTAACCCTGTATGTAAATGGAGTAGAGCAGGATACAGTATCAGTAGAAGATGTATCTGTGGATGAGTCCTACTGGGTTGTTGGTTCTGATGAAGATGGAAGTAAAAACTTCTTTGGAACGATTGATGAGCTTCGTATTTGGAAGTCCGTTCGAACCGAGTCCGAAATCCGCTCGTTTATGCACCGAACTTATTCAGGTCCTGTGGGACGTTTAACTGGATACTGGCAGTTTAATGAAGGTTCAGGTGGCTATACATACGATGGCCTCAACAACCATGAAGGAGAATTCTATGATGGTATAGAGGAAACCTGGGTAACTTCAGATGCTCCAATTGGAGAGGGAGCCGTTGAAGAAACCACTGACTTCCAGACAGGAACAGTCAGCGTTGGAAATGCCGCTTTAAGTATGGCAGATGGCTTTGATAACCCGGTGGATGTTCAAGTAACAGAAGTGACAGGAAGTCCCAATCAGTTCCCAGCGGGTGTTACAGCCGGCATAGGGGGCAAATATTTTGTAATCAATTTGTTTGGTGATCCGGGTACGTTCTCAGCAGATCTTACCCTAAACTTTGGTTCTGGTGCAATTACAGCTGAGCAGGAGACCTTTCCTGAGTTACTGACATTGTACAAGCGCGGTTCTTCTTCAACCGGAGCGTGGACAACCGTTGGCGGAGCAACCTCAGCAAACGCCGCGACAGGGGAAGTCACCTGGACAGGTATCACTTCATTCAGTCAGTTCATGGCTACCGGAGGTGAATACAGCTTTCAAGCAAATGATGGCGAGCCTATAAGTGCTGCTGTTGTTTCAGGTCCTTCGTTTGGAAGTATTCTCTTAGATAATGATGTATTTGGTTTCGACCCTGTTTATGCAGATTCAACTATCGAATTTCATATATCAGGTTTCGGAGGTGCTGAAGTGGGTATTGTATCAGATGATAATGAAAACGGAATTGCTGAGCCTGGTACAGATCCATTTGTTACTGCTAATGATGCTGAGAACCCAGTGTCATTTACTCCTTCCACATCTAAATTGATGTACATTAGTGGAGGGGGAACCATTGATACCACTACCTTTTACTTCTCCTATTATGATTCTGAAGCAGATGTCACAGAATTGGACACCGTGTTTGCTGTATTTGGAGTAAGCGATAGCGATGAAGCAACTCTGGAAAATAATGAGTCTGAGAATGGCTGGTATTTACTGTCAATACCTCAGAATTCATCTATTGGCAGCTTTATAAGTCCTGTTTGGACGCAAGGCGCTGTGAATTCGGACGCACCAGGCAGTGATGCAACTATCTACACCTTCAATCCGGATAACGCAGCATATCAAGCTGTCACTACTGACCTGGACACAACTACACTTGCTGCCGGAGAAGGATTATTAGTCTACGTGTTTGAAGACGATGACATTCTTGATGGTCAGGATGATGTAGATGGCGGTTGGCCAAAAACATTAACTATTACCGGAGATCTTTTTGGTCTTAACGCTAGTGTTCCGGTCAAAAATGTAGATGCAGATGGTATAAGTGGAACAACCGGCAGTGAAGGATTTGTCCTGCTAGGTAATCCATTTGGATGGCCTATTTCTGCAGACTCAGTTATAGCTACGCTGAAGCGTACCGATGAATTAGCCAACAGCTATGTGTATACCTGGGATCCGGTAAATAAAACCTACATACTTTCAACATCCGGAGAAATTGATGCTTTTGAGTCATTCTTCGTGAGGGTTGTCAATTCTGGAACTTCAGGTTCACTAAGCTTTGATTACCATGATGTGATTGTTTCGGAAAGTAGTCCCTCTGAGAAAATTCAGAATTCCGATATGTTTGAGTTCGACCTTGTACATAAGAACTCAGGTATTGAGTCTACTTCATTCCTTCGATTCGGTGAGAAGGCCAAAACAAACATAGATCCTTATGATGGGTACTATTTGGGCTCCTTTGCCAGCTCATTCGCGAATCTGTATACATTGATTGGTGATCAGCCATTGACGATCAACAATGTTCCTCTTGAAGCTGACTTTGATAAGGAGTTTCCAATTTTCATGGATGCTACGGTTTCAGGAAACTTCAGCCTTAACTGGAAGGATGGCCGCATGCCGGAAGGTATATCTGCAACATTGACCCTTGTAGAAACTGGCAAGTCATTCAACCTGAATGAAGGGGGTTCATTTGAGTTCAGTATTGATAACAGCAGCTTATCAAAAGTAGCTAAAGAAATGCAGCCGGTTCCTTCAAGTGAAGTTGTACAAATGGCTAAAAAAGAGAAAGCTGAGCCACTTTTTGTACTTAGTATGAGTTCAAGGCTGGGAACTTCTAACGAAAGTGATCTTGGAATTCCTACAGAAGTGGAACTCTACCAAAACTATCCGAATCCATTTAACCCAACTTCGGTAATCAGGTTTGGAGTACCAGAGGCGAGTAAAGTTAAACTGGAAGTATTTGATGTGCTTGGCCGAAAAGTAGCTACTCTTCTGAATAACGAAACCAAGAGTTCAGGACGCTACAATGTTCAGTTCAATGCACGGGCACTGTCATCTGGCATGTATATCTATCGCTTACAAGTTGGCGATAAAGTACTTGTCAAGAAGATGACTCTTATCAAGTAACTCTATTTCAGCAAATTCAACAAAAAAATAAAAACAGGTAATTATGAAAGCTTCAACTAAAAAGAAGATTTGGGACATCGCGATAAGGGTTATGGGTGTGATGGCAATAATGGCGGTTTGTGTAACATTAAGTTATGCCCAGGGTATTCCCGGGCCGCCTCCATTCCCAAGTTCTCCAAGTGCAGCTCCTATTGATGGGGGCCTTGGCTTGCTGGCAGCAGCCGGAGGTTCCTATGCACTCAAGAAACTTCGGGACAAGAAAAAGGCAACTGAAAACCCTGAGATGTAAACTCATCTTACTGAATCTGAAAAGAGACACCTTCCATCAGCAGCATGAAATCCATTTTGGTTTTTCAGGCTGCTGTATGGTTATGGTGAAAATAAGCTCGCCTTAATACTATTTATATTCTGCATTTAAACAGAGCTCTTTCCCGCCTCAAAAAAAGAATTGCACATAGAATTATTGCTGAAAAATAAATTTCAGAATACTCCCAACAGACTTTAGATCATCGTATTTTATTCGCTGAATTTATCTTCACTAAAAGTCAGTAAGAAATGGGTAGAATTTTTGAAGTCCGGAAAGCCGCAAAATTTGCGCGATGGGATCGCATGGCGAAGCAATTTTCGCGTGTTGGCAAAGAAATCGTAATTGCGGTAAAATCTGGCGGACCTGATCCTGAGACAAACCCTGCCTTACGCCGTGCCATTCAAAATGGGCGGGGCATCAATATGCCCAAAGATAACATTGACCGTGCAATCAAGCGGGCAATGGGTAAGGATGCAACTCACTACGACGAAGTTTTATATGAGGGATATGCACCCCATGGTGTCGCGGTTTTGGTTGAATCTGCCACAGATAACACAACCCGTACGGTTGGAAATGTACGCCCTATCTTTACAAAATCAGGCGGTAACCTTGGGAACGCGGGAAGCGTTGCATTTCAGTTTAACAAAGTAGGTTCGTTTAAAGTAAAACCTGGTGACTTTGATGAGGAGGAACTGGAGCTTCAGTTAATTGACTTTGGCCTGACAGAAATGGGAGAATCTGAAGATGACGAAGGCGAACGAATACTGGTTATCCGCTGTGAGTTTGTTGAGTTCGGAAATATGCAGCATGCCCTGGAAGAAATGAACATTGAACCCCTGAGTGCAGAAACTGACTGGATTCCACTTACTACTGTTTCTTTAGATGAAGAAGAGGCGGACGAAGTTTTGAAACTGATTGATAAGCTGGAGCAGGACGAAGACGTACAAAGAGTATTCCACAACCTGGCTTAGTCCGGGAGTCAAATTTGCTATTCCTGAATTTGAAACGTATCGCCTTCGGTTAGTAATTTGAAATTCACCCCGGCATTTTCTGATTGCTGAATCGCCTTGGCGAAGTCATTTTCAGGATCTTTCATACCGTCATCAGCTAGCGGGAAAGTTCCGAAATGCATGCCGAAGGAAATCTCGGCGCCAACGTCTTTGTGAATTTGGATGGCTTCTTCGGGATTCACATGCATCGGCTTCATAAACCAGCGGGGCTTATAGGCACCAATTGGAATCAACCCAACTTTAATGTCCGGGTGCCGTTCTCCGATGTTGGTAAAAAAGTCGCCATAGCCCGTATCCCCTGCAAAATATATGCTGCCGGTTGGCGTATCAATCACATAACCCGACCACAGTGTTTTATCGCGGTCAAAAAGTCCTCGGGCTGAAAAATGTTGAGCCTGAACCGAGTATATAGTGATATCACTATCAATGGGCTGATCTTCTTCCCAGTCTAATGCAATGGTATTTTCAATGCCTTCCTGGTTCAGGTAAATATCTACCCCGAGTGGTACAACAACTCTGGGTTCAAACTTCTCATTTAGTTTTTTAAGGGTTTCAATATCCAGATGATCATAATGGTTATGGCTTATGATAATCAGATCGATGGGTGGCAGATCTTCAAAACGCACTCCGGGTGGACGAAATCTTTTAGGTCCGGTAAACGAGATCGGACTTACACGATCACTCCAGACCGGGTCGGTTAAAATATTTACTCCGGCTGTTTGAATGAGAAAGGTGGAGTGATTGACATAGGTGATTTTCATCCCGGAGGTGACATTGTCATCCGGACGTTCAGCAAAGGTGATTTGATCTTCCGGAATCTCAGTCCACTCTCCTTGGTCTCGCTGGAAATACCATTTCATGACATCAAAAAAACCCTTTGAGGGAACGTCGCCGAGGTTCTCAAAAGTAGTTCCATTGAAGTGCCTCGATGTTGGTCCCTTATAGCCCGGCTTCGATACGGCCCAGCCAGCGATAGCGATAAATAAAGAAACAGTGATAATGAGCCCGGTAATCAAGAGCATTAATTTCTTAAATAAATTCATGGTAGAAATAAGTTAATCTGAGATGATAACTCTTTTTACCTGAAATAAATTTCAGTATTACTTTAAATGCTTCTCAAAAAACTCATAAATACGGCGGTATTCATCATACCATGCATCTTCATCCTGAAAGCTGTGTCGTTCAGTGGGGTACATCATCATTTCAAATTCTTCATTTCCCGATTGAACAAGGCGCTCTATGTAGTGAACCGCATCCTGAAAACCAACATTGTCGTCAATCAAGCCGTGCAATAGAATAACCGGCTGCCTGAGAGAGTCGGCATAAGTAACGGGGGAACTTCGGGCGTAATTCTCGGGATTGTCCTCGGGTGTACCCAGACGGGGGAGCGTGTACCAGGGATTAGCATAATAATAATTTTCCCAGTTGGTGACCGAACGAAGCCCGGCTGCTGCATCAAAATGCTCGGGTGAAACACCTACAGCATAAAGTGCCATGAAGCCTCCATAGCTACCGCCATAAATACCTACACGTGAGGTATCGGCTTTGTCATAATTATCGGCGAGGAAAGCCAATCCGTCTTCGATATCCTCGGTTTCATATTTGCCCATCCAGTTGGTGACGTCTTCCCTGAACTTGCGTCCATAGCCGGTACTGTGCCGGTAATCAACTTCAATCACATAGTAACCCTGAAGTGTTAAGTACTGGTGAAACATGTATTCCCGCCAATAATTATTAGACCAGCCTTTATAAACATTCTGAAGAGAGCCTGCGCCATGCACAAAAACGACAACGGGATTTCCGTCCGGATTTCGTTTAGCCGGACGAAGTACTGACATCGATAGGCGTGTTTCACCATCGCGTCCGGTAAAACGTACGTAATCTTCTTTTTGCCAGTTATACTCATAGAACGAATCAGGAACTGTATTTGTGAGCTGTGTTTCTCTTTTGGGAATCATAGTATCCACAGCGTATAACTCAAAAGGCTCATTGAAGAATGTTTTTTCATACACAACGTATCTTCGGTCGGGACTGAGCTCAAAATCGCGCCGATATCCTTCTTCGGCAGTCAATTTTGTGGGCAGGTTGGTGATGATATCGAGTTTGTAAAGCTGTCGCTCGCCCGGGTCCATTTCCGAAGTAGCCATCACAATGGTTCGTTCATTGATCCAGGTCGTCCAGGGAATATCATATTCACCAAAGGTGTGTTGCTGAAAGCCTGTTCCATCCGGATTGATGGTATAAATATGATTCCATCCATCCTGCTCGCTCTGAAACATTAGCTGGTCGGTAGCCGGAGCGAACTCCATATTGGTATTATACATCCAGCCTTCGGTTTGGTCTTCAAAAAGAGTTCGGGCTTCAAGGGTGTTCACATGGTAAACCGTGATGGTTCGCTTCTTCATGGGAGGATCGAGGTAATCAATAGCGAGATAATGCCCGGAAGAACTTACATCCGTATCTAAATAGCCTTTATGGGTAAAGATGATTTCAACATCACCAGAGTCAACGCCGGCAATGGAGATAATCCGGGTTGGAATACCACGTTCATCTCCTCCGGGTTCAACAAAAGTATCAGCATATTCGGGAAAAAAGACTTCTCTGTAATCTGATCGATCAGTTTGACTGACAACCAATTTGTTGCCGGCCCAGTGCTCTATATTGTAACCTGGACGGCCTTCTTTTCGGTTGGTAATTTGTTTCATGAAAGCCTGTTCCACGCCTGATACCCATACATCACCATTCTGAATGAAGGCGAAGCGTGAACCGTCGGCACTCCAAACCGGATCATAATCAAAGCCTTTGGAAGCTACGATCACCCGCTGGTTTTCAAAGTTCTGATCGGCTAATACAAGGTCTCCATTCCTGGTAAAGAGCACGTGATTCCCATTGGGGGAAAGCTCATAGTTCCGAACGACATCGTCTGCGGCTTTTTGTAAATTTTTACCACTTAGTCCTACACTGAACATTTCCGCATCAGAAGTAGCAGAATCACTCCAGTTAAAATAAATGGTTTTACCATCAGGGGAGAAGTGGGAAAAAGACGGGCGGGCACCGGGAATAAACGGTTCGTGAAAAATGTCTTTGAATTGTAGTTTCTCAGGAAACTGCTGAGCGTTCAGGTCGGCGCCAAATAATGACAGAGTGAGCGTAAAAAGTATCAGTTTTTTCATAGAAAATTCGATCTTAAGAATGAAGCATGAGGATAAAAACTTTGGGGGAGAAAAATTGCAAAAATTGGTTAGCCTGTGTTAAACAAAATTATATAAGTATTGGTCAGAATCAGGCATTTAAAGAAGTCAGGAGGTTTGTATCATTGAATCGTTACGTTAAGAATAAGTAAGTATCAGAATGATGAAAAAAGCGACATTAAACATATCAGGAATGGGATGCAGCGGCTGTGCCAACAGTGTAGAGTCTGCATTGAATTCTTTAGAAGGCGTAGAGTTTGTATCTGTACAACTTGATCAGGAAACAGCTGAAGTATCTTTTGATGATTCCCGCGTTCAGCCAGCTGACCTTGAGAAAGCTATTGATGAAGCGGGTTATAAAATGACGGGGATAAAGGCATAACTATGAAAGCCACACTTCAAATTGATGGTATGCATTGTGCTGGTTGCGCCAATGCCGTAGATAAACAACTCGAAAACCTCGGGGGAGTCAAATCTGCAACCGTTAACCTGGCAACCGAATCTGCTATTGTAGAATATGAGGGCGAAATCAGCATGGATGATTTTGCTGAGGCTGTATCAAAAGCCGGATATACTCTTATCCGGGATGAATCAGATGCGAAACCGAAGGCAGAACAGGTTGAGGAGCGAGAGCAAAATAAATATGAGACAGCCAGGAATAATATGATCGGATCGTGGGTGCCTACGGTCTTAATGTTGCTGTGGATGCTCCCTATGTGGATTGCAAACTATATGTTTTTAGGTCCGGTGGGAATGGAGTTAGGAATGATCCTGCTTTCTGGTTTTGCCATCTTTATTCCGGGATGGGAGACCATTAAAAGTGCCTGGAAGTCATCAGTAAACCTAAGCCCCAATATGGATGTATTGATTGCCATGGGGGCACTTGCTTCCCTTTCAACAGGTTTTGTAAAGCTGATTCATGAGCTCGGCTATGGCCCTGATTTCCACAGTTTTGCTATGATTGGGGGTATGATCATGGCCTTTCACCTGACCGGCCGTTTTATCGAAACCAAAGCAAAGGGAAGTGCTTCACAAGCCATTCGAAAGTTATTGACGCTGGGAGCCAAAGAAGCCTCGGTGCTGAGAGACGGGGAGGAAGTCAAAATTCCAATCAAAGAACTACAGGTTGGTGATATCATGCTTGTTCGGCCGGGAGAGAAGATCCCGACCGATGGAGAAGTGATCGAAGGAAGCAGCAGCGTGGATGAGTCTATCGCTACAGGCGAGTCAATGCCAGTGGAAAAAACTGAAGGAGATGAAGTTATTGGTGCTACCCTCAATACCAATAGTGTACTAAAAATAAAGGCCACAAAAGTAGGGAATGAGACCTTTCTGAATCAGGTAATCAAATTAGTGGAGGAAGCACAGGGGAGTAAAATCCCAATTCAGGATTTTGCCGATCAGGTAACGAAGGTATTTGTTCCGGTTGTTCTTTTACTGGCTATGATAACTCTTGCATTGTGGTTGGTTTTTCCGGGCTTTTTTGGTGGAATCGTAGAATGGGCTTCAACCTTTATTCCATGGGTAAACCCTGATTTAGGGCCCACGGCATTGGCTTTTTATGCGATGATTGCCGTTCTGGTTATAGCATGTCCATGTGCGCTGGGCCTTGCTACACCCACGGCGCTTATGGTCGGTTCTGGTTTAGGGGCTGAAAACGGAATCCTCATCCGAAAAGGAGAAGCCATTCAGCGAATGAAAGATGTGAATGCCATTGTGCTTGACAAGACAGGAACTATTACTAAAGGGAAGCCAACGGTTACGGATGTAGTTACTTTTGGTGATACCAGCAATACAGATTTACTTAAATGGGCCGCTTCCGTTGAAAACAATTCTGAACATCCACTGGCCCGGGCTGTCGTAAATTATGCGCAGGACAAAAATATAGAGCTGGCTGATGTTGCCAATTTTGAATCGTTCACGGGTAAAGGTGTACAGGCCGGGGTAGGTGAAAAGAAAGTAGGCGTGGGAACTCCTTCGCTAATGGAAAAAATGGGCGTGGAAATTACCCCGGAAGCTTCATCTCAAAAACAGCAGATGGAAGAAAAGGCAAAAACGGCCGTATTTGTAAGTTATGATGGCAGTTTAGCAGGCTTGTTAGGAATAGCCGATGAAATTAAAGAGGACAGTAAGCAGGCTATCGAAGAGTTTAAAAAGATGGGGCTTAAAACCATTATGCTGACTGGCGACAATCAAAAAACAGCCCGTGCCATTGCCGATCAGGTGGGCATAGATGAAGTGATCGCCGAAGTGTTGCCCGATCAGAAATCAAATGAGGTTAAAAAACTTCAGGAGGCCGGGGAAGTGGTAGCCATGGTTGGTGATGGTATCAATGATGCTCCGGCGCTGACTCTCGCTGATGTCGGAATTGCCATTGGAACAGGAACAGATGTAGCGATTGAGTCTGGTGATATTGTGTTAGTGAAAGGAGACTTGTCTGCTGTGATCAGGGCGATTAATCTCAGTAAAAAAACGTTCAAAAAGATTAAACAGAATCTGTTCTGGGCTTTCTTCTATAACCTGATCATGATTCCGCTGGCTTTTGTTGGCTGGTTACACCCATTGCTGGCTGAAGCTGCGATGGCGTTCAGTTCTATAAACGTGGTTTTCAATTCACGAAGACTCGGAAAGGCAAAGCTGGATTAGTTATTGCGAACTTAAATCTTGTTACGGTACTCTGCTTAGCCATAAGAAATTCTGTTTTGCATGTGGTCTGCAGCAGAACAACAGAACCCAGTACAAATAGAAGAATGTAAGTTTCATTCGATATAAAATTCCCAGCTTACTTCGTATAACGTACCTACTTCCTGATTTTCCCTAACATAAACATATACCTTATTGAAGTAACTGTTATAGTAATGGGTGCCAGGATTTTTTATATATGAGGTAATTTCTTTGTCAAAATCGTTTTTTGCTTGTTTTTCAAATTCTTTAGCTACTTTTTCCAGATACTCTTTGACCTTTTTTTTCGCTTCATGAACTGTGATGAGGCTATCCTTGATCTGATTGTAAGGGAGTATTGCTTTACTGTGGTTTTCTGCTTTATAAAGAAAACTTTCAGAGCACAGAATGAATCTTATGCTGCCTTTGTCTTTGATTTTATCACGTTCTTCACATTCATCATATGAGATATGTAAACTTTCCTTTTCTACTTGAACCTGACCGTAAGAAATTGAGTAAAAAAATAAGCAATAAATTGTATAAACGAATAACAGCTTTTTCATTATTATTGACAATTTGTATTACTTAAAAGGAAGTTATTTTGAGTGTTGCCAATTTGAGTGCGTTCCTGATAGGATAGATTATTCCATGCTACTGTATTTTTCAAACCTGTCCAAGACAAAGCATTATAAATATCTTCAGAATGGTTGCTTTCAAATTCTCTAAGAGCATCTTCTATTTTAGCTCGATAATGTTGAGCCATCTGTTCATGTTGAGAACTTGATGGTTCTTGGCCTTCAGGTACATTCCATGTATACCTCATATAATAATCATAAAGTCCAGGGAAATCATTTCTTAGACTTGTTACAAAGTCTCTCCAATGTTGAAGAGTATACCCAGGATAGTTGAGGTCAGGTGCCTGCGCTACCGACAGTAATTTTCTAAACATTTCTGCATGTATCATTTCATGCATCATAGTTCTTGCATTAGATAACGAGGGTCTATCTAAGTTATTTGAGTTAAATGCTATTCTTATATTGTAGTTTTGAGGAGGATATGTTCTAGCGTTAGTATAATTTGGTAAACTGTTGTCTACACTTAATAGTAGATTTGCAACCGAAAAGCTCCCATCAAAATTTTGCAAAATACTCTGGTAAGCAGGGGCTTCTCCGGCTTGGTTATAAACGGACATCAAACAGGGGTTTGCTTCAAATAAAGGGTCTAAAATAATTTCTATCGGCTCCTCACACTCCGGAGTTTGTAAAATAGCATTAGGATCACACGTATCCTCTTCGTTTCCTCCCGGACCACCACCTCCGGGATCTGTGGGCCAGTTATAACCGGGATCAGTATTTCCTCCACCATTATCACAAGTCCATTGCTCAACGGGATGATGATAAGTACATCCATACTCTCCTGTATCATCTTCCCAGCACGTATATCCTCCTGGTACGATTACTTCCCAACTGCAACCCTTTCTCTTAAAATTAGTAGTATCATCGACAATGGGTTGAATCCAGTTATCGAGTTCATAATATGCTGACTGGCTTGCCGGCATACTAGCAACGGCAATACGTGGCGGGTTTCCCTCGCTCGACTCTTGATAGTAAAGATAAGGCACAGTCTCTCCATCAGTGCCAACCAAAGATGAATCTTAGAAGAATAATTCTTGCACATGATAGGTGTACCAAGAACCAGTACTATCTTTCAAGCTGTAAACTGCTACATAATTACTATTCGTTTGTTCGCGCGCGGCTTCAAGAAGAGGTTCTAAATTATTAAGGTTAACCATATGATTTCTTTTGAGTCGACGATCATCGGTGCTTTTAATAAACATTCCTGAATAATCTGAAGGAGCTAAAATCGGTAATGCTTGTTCCCCTTTTTCAGGTATTTTACCTGTTGTGTCATTAGGAGAATGATTGGTTGTACACCCTGAGTAAAGTAGCATGATTCCAATACATACTACCAGATAAGCCCATTTCTTTTGCATCATATACCCTATTGTTTTGACGTTTACAGATAGAAGAGGGTGGGTTTTGTTACAAAAAACAATTAGATAATGGTAAAATGTTAATCAAGCCTGTCAATTAATTCTATTTTGGTTAAAGTACGCTACTCGAAAGCATAAAACTGAATCTTTTGCCTCAAACAAAAGTTAAACCAGAGAGTTAGAAAATCAGAAATAAATGACTGAACTAAATATCGTAAAACAAAATTGCCGGAAGACAGTTATCTTGGCGCAAATCATTTTTTAAATAAGCAAAGAATATGAATAACTCGAAGATATTAATTGTTGGATTATTAGTAACGGTTGGAGTGGCTGCTTTTTTGTTTTGGCCAGGCAACTCTCCCCAAAATATCCTTTCCGATAAAACCCAGGTAGTGATGTACAAAAATGAAGGTTGCCAGTGCTGCACTAAATGGGGTGACCATATGATGGAAGGAGGATTTACTGTTGAAGAAGTTCCTACTCCGGTTCTGATGCAGGTAAAACAGCAAAATGGGATTACTCGTGAACTGGCTTCCTGCCACACAGCTATGATCGGTGATTATGTAGTGGAGGGCCATGTTCCCCGGGCTGATGTAGAGCGATTACTGCAAGAAAAGCCAGAAGATGTGATTGGTTTGGCAGTTCCGGGAATGCCAACAGGTTCTCCGGGAATGGAAGTTCCGGGCCGGCCGACAGACAATTATGATGTTCTGCTATTGAAAAAAGATGGAACCACCAGCGTATATTCTTCTTACTAAAGCAGTTTCACTCTGTTATTATAACAAGGCTTGCCAGTACCTGGTAAGCCTTTTTTGTTATACCGGTATCCCGAAAAGATTATTTTAAAGTTATTTAACGGGAATTTTAACAGAATAATGAAACAAAATCCCGCTGAAAGTCTTTAATAAGGTGAATGCAAACAAAACATTGACCAATGAAAAAGACAGTAGGTAGTATTTTAACTGCAGGTGGATTGATCGGTATTATATATTTTGGATACCAGTATTTTCAGGATTCCGATTCATTTGAAGCTTTTGGGGCAGACGTGGCCATTAGCACTGGCGATTATACGCCCATCATAATTTCTGCAGTTGTGATGATTGCCGGAATCGTGATATCTAAACTTAATGTAAAGTGATTCTGGAATCGATCAGGATTTAAGGCCCGGATAATTTTTATTCGGGCTTTTTTATTTGCTTCTATAACCCACAGAGTTTTTCACTCATTTCCCAAAGCAGACGAGCGGCTTCAGCGTCCCGGGCCGTTTTGCTGGGTGTGGTAGCTTTTTTGTCTTTGAAATAAGCACCATTGGTATCTTTAACATCATCCGATGTGGCTAGATAGATCTGGGTTTCAGCTCCTTTTTTGTTGGAGCGCATAAAAGGTTTGCCAATGGTATAAAGCATACTCATCAGCCAGCTGCCGCTTTGTCCGAAGTTGGATGCCACCACTCCGGGATGAAGGCAGTTCACTGTCACGTTCGTATCAACCAGTCGCTGGGCCAGTTCCTTGGTGAAAAGAATATTGAATAGCTTTGAGTTCCCATAGGCCTTAATGGGTTTATAACCTTCGGCAAGCTGAATGTTTTCAGGATCAAACTCTCCCGCCCGATGTGCTTCTGAAGCTACATTAATTATGCGTCCGTAGTCAGATGCTTTGATATGATCGAGTAGTAAATTGGTAAAAAGAAAGTACCCGATATGATTTACAGCAAAGGTCTTCTCCAAACCATCGACCGTTTCTTCTCTTTCCGCTGCCAGGAATCCATGATTATTAATCAGCACATCTACTTTATCGTAATCGGCTTTTATCTTTTCAGCAGCCGACCGGATTTCAGATTGAATGGCAAAATCACATAGCACAATATCAATTCCCGGGTTTGATGTCTCATCAATAATTTGCTGCCGGGCTGCTTCAGCTCTGTCTTCGTTCCGGCAAACCATCACAATGTAAGAACCTTTTTTGGCGAGTGCCTTGGTGGTTTCAAACCCAATGCCGGAATTGGCTCCGGTAATCACACATAATTTATTGTTCATGAAAGAGTCCTTCGTTTTAAAAGTCTATCGAAAGGTAGCTACAAAAAGTTTCAATCACCTGAATTTCCAGGCATGATTGATTGAAGCTAACGGTTTACCAAAGCAGCAAATTCCGTATCTTTACAGAAAATTTCTAAGCATGCTATGATACAAGAATATCTGAACTCCATTGAGAAATTCGTAGTGGTGGGTGATCGTGTGCTCATCAAATCCCGCGATATGGAAACGCACATTCGCAGCGGACTGGTTTTGCCTGCTTCGGTAAAGGAAAAAGAAGAAATTCAAAGCGGGTATATCGTTAAAACCGGTCCGGGTTATCCCATTCCAAATACAGATATTGAAGAAACCTGGAAGGGCAGTACCGACACCAAGTACATCGGTATGCAAGCCATAGAGGGAGACCTGGCCATCTTCCTGAAAAAGCAGGCTTATGAAATTGAATTCGAAAACGAAAAATATCTAATCGTCCCACATGCAGCTATCCTGTTGCTGATCAGGGATGAACAAACAACCTAAATGAACCAAGAACAAGAACAACCCCTATCTGAGAAAGAGAGTAAACAAGAAGAAGACCAACCTAAACCCCAAAAGCATTCCATATTTGATGATGTACAGGGCATTGTAATTGGCTCAATGATGGCAGCCTTTGGCATCGCTATCTTCTCCCACATGAATTTTTTAATCGGAGGAACGGCAGGAATCGCATTTTTAACACAGTATGCAACACCATTTACGTTTGGGCCAACGTTTTTTGTAATCAATATCCCATTTTATTTTCTGGCGATTAAAAAGCTGGGCTGGGAGTTTACCATCAAAACCTTTTTGGCGGTTTTCACGGTTTCTTTCCTCACCGAAGTTATTCCCATGATTTTTGAGTTTGGTGAAATCAATCCCTGGTTTGGAGCCATATTTGGCGGATTCTTAATCGGAAGCGGATTGCTGGCTCTGTTTCGCCACAAGGCAAGCCTGGGCGGGCTCAATATTGTTTCTATTTTTCTGCAGGAAAACTACAATATTAGTGCCGGGAAATTCCAGATGGTAGTAGACGCGATCATCATTATGACTGCATTTTTTATTGTGGATTGGAAAGCCGTTGCCTTTTCAGTATTGGCATCTATAGCACTTAACATTATTCTTGCTATCAATCATAAACCCGGCCGATACCGTGGAATGAGTTAGATACTCATTCAACAAATGATGGAACACGGATGACACGGATAGAGTGGATTTTTGCGGGTTGAAGTAATTAATCGTCCATCTAAAATCAGTCGCTCGGTTTATCGCAGTTCAAAGTTGGCATTACTCTTGACAAAGAAGCTGGCCGTCATCTCGCGGCGTATGCCCGAGATCTTGGTGTTTAACTTTCCTCCGTTATCTTCTAAAAGACTCTAATCTTCTCGTGCTGATGCTCTGCGTCGGCACGAATTAGGGTGCTAAGTGCGGAATCAATGAGACCAAACTTGCCTGGAATGTTTTGTCTTTTATATTGCGTTGAATGTCCATATTCGTATCAACCAAACTAAAGATATATGAAACGCAGAGAATTCTTATTAAAATCCGCATTGATGGGAGCAGCTGCTACACTCCCAGTTCACAAACTTTTTGCTGCCGGGCAGGAAAGTCCATTTACCACACTACGGAGGAATGTAGGTACTTTTGTGGGAAGAGGAGGAACCATTGGCTGGCTGGTGAATGAGAATGCGGTAGTAGTTATTGACTCTCAGTTTACTGAATCGGCACAAGCCTGTATCTCTGGTCTGGAAGAAATGACTGATCTTGCTTTCGACCTGTTGATTAATACGCATCATCACGGAGACCATACGGAGGGTAATCCTGCGTTTAAAGGAAAAGTAAAGAGAATTTTGGCTCATCAGAATGTACCTGATTTGCAGAAAGCGTCAGCCGAGTCACGCGGGCAGGAAGCTTTGGATGCACAAGTTTATGCTGATACGACCTATGAAAAAACATGGAAAGAAGATGTTGGGGATGAAACGGTTCATGTAACGCATTATGGGCCGGCACACACCGGCGGCGATTCTGTCATTTATTTTGAGAAGGCAAATGTGGCCCATATGGGCGATTTGATGTTTAACCGGGCGCATCCTTTTATTGATCGCGGATCCGGAGCTTCTATTTCAAACTGGATAACCACCCTAAACAGTACGGCAAAAGATCTGCCTTCAGATGCTATGTATATTTTTGGACATGGAAATTCTGACTATGGAATCACCGGAAGTAATGTAGATCTTGAGTTGATGAGAGATTTTTTTACTGCTTTGCTGGATTATACTCAAAAGGGTATTGCAGCCGGGAAGTCAAAAGAAGAAATCATGAAAATAGAAACGCTGGATGGTTTTGAGGAATTTAAAGCGCCCGGCTGGCGACTCCCTTTAAGCGCAAATATTGAAGTGGCCTATGCAGAACTTACCGAAGACAATGGATAAGAATAATTCATCAGTTAAAAAGCAGGAAAGCAAAGAGACAAAGCGAAGGTGCCTTTTTTGTGGACAACTTGCTGAATTGGTCTGGGTGCATGGGCATGGACAGTGTGCTGCCTGCGGAATCAATGCTGAAGAATGCTGCCGGGGCGAGACCTGCGGCTAGCTCAGGTCTTTAATAATCGTATTGCCAGCGGATGTCAATACCTTGCCGGCTGTCATCACCCTGGGTGAGAATGAGGTCAAGGTTTTTGGTTAACAGGTATTCAAGGATGAATAACGTTTCCGGCGTTGTGCCGCTAATCTCATTAATGATAGCGAAGAAAGTCCGGCGATTGAGATACCATCCGGTTTTGATAGATGGGTTTCCATTGGCCCCGGAGTTGTCTATTTGAACCACATCAATCCCCAATTGCTGCGTAGCCAGTGTCTCAAATTCATCCAGCAATACATCTACCAGTAAATCGGTTGGGGAAGATCCACTGCTTCCGCTTACCACCTGTTGCCACGATTCTAACGCATAACAAGGTTTATTGAAAAGGGTATAGCATATAATGTCCTGCTGTTCCATCTGTGGGGAGCTTTCAAACCTGAAGCTTGGATCTTCTGCTTCGCCTTCAATGATGTAATATAATATAATGGGGTCGCCTTGTTTCTGGCTGGTTTGTGGAACATAACTTGTTTTAATGAACAAGTCGGGGTTTGTCATCGGACCACTAAAAGTAAAAGTACCTTCATCAAGCGTAAACTGTTTACCTAATGGGCGAACATATCCGCGCTGGGCATTAAGCGTTCCGAACAGCTCCAGCTCCCGTTCTCTCTGTTTCTGAGCATCCAGTTCCCCGGTCATTGCTATTTCCATATCCAGGTAACGGCGGTTGCGAATCAGGAAATTCCGCTCAATTACAAACCGCATGTCTATGGAAAGGGAATCATAGGCGCTGAAAGAAGAGGTTTCTTCCCCTTCAAGTTCTACGGATTCTACCGACTTTTCCCCAAAATCCTGCAGGTAAACAAATCCATTTTTAATTCTTAACTCACCTGAAGCGGTAGGTTGGGTGGGCTTTCCGGTTAGCCTGCTGTCGAGATCTATAGTTAGGTTATAATCAGACGTGTTGGCCAGGCGGAATCGTCTTGCTTTGGCTTCGATATTCAGGTTGGTTGGGGTGATGCCCTCCATATCGATATTACCATTGGCATTAAAAGTCCCGCTGCCGCTTTTGGCTGAAAGCTGGTTTAGCCGCAGCCCTGATTCATCAAAATCCAGCTCAGATCGTATTTTCGTAAGTTTGATTCCTGCTATAGGAACCGAAAGCTCTCCTTTATCCAGCCGGAGGTAGCCTTTTGGGGTAAGGGTGCTTTTAGTACCTGCAATATTGATATCCGCATTTAACATCCCGCGAAGTTTGTTAACATACTGTTTGTCCAGGAAATCATTGAATACAGACAGGTTAAAATTATCAGTTACCATGCTGATATAAAGAGAATCTTCTTCATCCGGCATATTCATTTCCAATGTTCTGAAATCCATCGAAATAGGCAGTTCTGACCTTATGGAGGCAGCTTGCTGTCCCCGGGCTAATATCTCTGCGTTCGCGGTAACATTTTTTAGCTGATGGTGATATCTGAATTCAGCAAAAGCAGTATCAATTTTGATTCCGGAAAGGGTGGGGTCGCCAAGCTGAAAGACACCTTCCATATCGGGTTCGCCGGCGGTTCCGGAAAGCTCTCCGTTAAAGGTGAGTATTCCCTGAGTTCCTATAATTCCAAAAGCATCCAGGAGGTTTTGGAATTCACTGAGATGGATAGGGTTAATTACAAACTGCCCGCTAACAGGCTCCTCAAAAAAGGAATCGTCAAGTGTGGCAGGGTCGGCAGCAACAAAAGGAACGTCCAGCTTTCCATATACTTTTCTTTCTCCATTCATCATCAACCCAAGTTCTGCCTCAAGACGCTCCGAAATAAGGCTGAAATTCAGGTCCATAGCATCCACTTCTGTTCCCAGATAAGCCAGGTTTGAGATAGTTAGAAGCCCTTCTCCGGAAAGTTCGGAAGGGCTATTTGAAAAGCTCATATTCCCGGAAAGAATCCCGTCCACAAACCGCTCGTCAAAAAGTATTTCTTGAATTACACCAAAGTCAAAGTCCTGACCTTGCACCCAGCCTTCCTGATTGAGAGAATCAGCATAGGGCACTGCCAGGGTAAGGTAAGTTCCACCATCCGACTGCAGATATAACGTATCGGTTTGAATAGCAGCATCCTGATAGGTTAACTGAAAAGGAGACTGTAGGGACAATACGCGCGCTGGAGTTTTAAAATCAAATTTTTGCCACATCAGATGAGTGCGTAACGTCTGCAGATTGATGTTATAATTTCCGGACTGTGTGATTTCTCCGGCATCGTCACTTTCTATATTCAGCCTAAAAGTTCCCATAACGGAGTCGGGAGATGCATTCCCAATGGATTCAAACTGTACATCCTGAAGGGTAAAATTAGTATAAGCAGGTTGGGCGATATTAAGGGTAAGGTCGTAATTGTAATTTTCGCCAATGGTTATTTTCGTACTGCCTTTAATGGTATTTGCTGATAAAAGCGTGTCATACTTAACATCTTTCAGGTCTACATTTCCATCAAACTGCAGGGTACTGTCTTGTTCAGTGATGTTTCCGGTAATAGATCCTTCGGCATTTAACAACTGCACGCCCAGTAAAGAAGCCAGCGGCTGAAGGTTTTTCACATTCATGTCTACTGCTAGCTTATTTAGCGGGTCAGATTGATCCCTGAGATTTTTTCGACCGGAGAAGGTTCCTTCAATTACTTCACTGTTTAAATCACCTTTTGAAATAGTCAGAATATTATTCTTCAGGTTAGCTATGATATTAAGTCGATCGAAAGAAGCTCCATTTACATAGCTGGAATCGATACGGAGGTTGGATTCGAGTTCGAGTTTTTCAGGATCAAAATATCGCCCCGTACCGCTGGCTTGCAGATTAATACTGGTCGGGAAGTCTTCCAAACTCACAATTTCAGCAACATTAAATGATGTAGCTTTCAGCCGGTATGAATACGAAGGAATCTCACCCTGATAATTTGCAACGGCAGTATTAAACGACACTTTATTCTTAATGAGCTGCACAAAGCCATCCGCTTTTAAAGAGTCTTTATTAATACTTCCTTTAATATTGAAATCTGAAAACACCTGATCATTGATCGTAAGTGTGTCAATACCGGTATGCGGGATTATTTTTGTTGTTTTACCGGCTTTTTTTACAAGAGTAGGTTGGCGCTTGGGAGATGTACTTGGGTATAAGCGAAACGTCCACGGTTTTTCTGAAAGCTGAAAACCCCGGCCTTCTATCTGGCTTCTGAAGCTTAGTTCTCCATTCAATTCAGGATTTTGCAGCCACCAGCCAATGTCCAGATTTGAAACGGTAACAGGAATAGTCCATGAGGGCAATGCATCAAACAGTTTTTTGACCTGAGGATTTGCTACGATTTTATCTTCCCCATCGCTTAACTGAAAGTTAGAGCGGAGCTCTCCATTTTGGATGGTGCCACTGCCAAAGAAAGTTTCAAACTTGTAATCCTGGTATTCAATATCATGAAAAGTAAACCCCCAGGTAGTGTTCATTGTTGGGTAATCTTGTGTGATCTTTCCTTCAGCAGTAGCCTGGAACCCAGCAATGCTGGCTTTTACAGAATCATTGGTAAAATAACCAATATCAATGTTTTGAGCACTTAAACCCAGTTTTTTAAGGGCAGGCGTCCCGGAAAAAGAGAGATCAGAAATAGCCACAAAATTATCAAAGCCTTCACCTTCGGCCGTCAGTTCAATATGAAGTGAGTCTGCAGAGCCCCCGGCTTTTATCCCAAGTTGCAGTTCCTGCATGGGGATTTCCCGGTCAAGATAAGGTTGCAGGTCCTGTAAAGAGAGAGGAGAAGTTTTCGCCTGGCCATTGAATGTGGAATCCTGAAGGTTTGCAAAAGCATTAGCCCTGAGCATCGAACGACCAGTCTCAACAATCAATTGGTTTAAGGTGATTTCCTGATCCTGATATGAACCAGCCGTCTCAATAGAAATCGCTGTTGGAAGCCTTCCTTCTTTCACTTTAAACGACAAAGAAGAGAGCGATCCGGAAAGTTCTTCAGATAAAGAAAAGCCAGCAGCAGCATTGAGTTCTTTTATTGTGAGGGAAGAGTCAGGCAAGTAAGAGCCCGAGCGAATAAAAACAGAACTTTTCTCAATCAGGATGTTTTCCAAATTGACCGTAAAGCCTGTACCAGCAGAAGTTTTTTCAGTTTGTGCAGGCTCAGTTTCTTTTACCAATTTCTGCACGTTGAAAGTCGTGTCTGCTTCCTCAATAATGGAAGCATTCAGGCCGCTTACTTTAATTTGCTGTGCATTAAAAGACCTTGCCAATAGTGCCCATATATCATATTTGATGCCGAGAGAATCGATGGATGCAACGGTGTCTGTCTGTTGTACGACGATGGATGTAATCGTAAAATCATTCCATAAATCCCCGTCAATATTACCTATTGAAAGCGTGCCGTTAAGCTGCTTGTTGGCCAAAGAGATAATTTTGTTTTTGGCAAAGTTGTGAACCGCAGAGGTTTTCAATGAAAGCCGGATACCTGCAATCAGTATGAACAGAGTGAGCAAAGTCCAGCCCAGAACTTTCAAAATACGAATGATGATATGTGTTTGCTTATCACTCATAAATTAAAATGCCTGTCCGATGCTAAAGTGAAGTCCCCACCGATCCCAGGCACTTCCATAATTTTGGCCCTGATAAATTTGAAGATCTTCATTAGTTGGGTTGATTTTATAGGCCAGATCAATTCTTATTGGGCCAATGGGTGATTGATAACGGAGTCCGCCGCCAACACCAAACTGCAAGGGAGTGGTGCCTATATCACTAAAGTTTCTCCAAACCTGTCCACCATCCAGAAACGTAGCTACACCAAACCCTCTGATCAACTGGTCAAGCTGAAACCTGAATTCCGTATTAAAGCTAAACATACCTCTGCCTCCAACAGGCACAAACTGCTGGAACTCGCCCTGTTGGCTAATGATTGGTCGTTTCGGGCCCAGTTCCTGACGATTCCAGCCACGTACGGAGTTGGTTCCTCCGCTATAAATTCGAACGTCTGAGGGGAGGGAGTCTTGTTTTGCATAGTAGATGCCGGCAAAATCAATTCTCTTAGCAAAAACTATATTATCTGTAAGTGAAGTAAATTTTCGAGTGTCCATTCCCAACTCCTGAAAACTAAAGGTGGATTCTCCAAACAAGCCAGATAGCTCCCAGAACGGCTGGAAAGACCAGCCTCTTTTACCTCGTTGAAAGCTGCGGGCATAAAAAGCATTTAGATTAAAAGAAGATACATTATAAGCTTGTATGCTATCAGGAAGACTTTCTTGAGAATTTCGTGTAACCTCATTATTCAGGCTGAATTCATATGAAATGGTTCCTGTCAAGTTTGAGCTGTACTGATATACAAAACTATTAGTCATCCCTCCCCGAACAATTTCATAGGCAGGTTCCAGTTTATGTTCAAAAAATGGAGATAAAATTACGGACGTTTTGGTGTTATAGACATAGGGAAATAAATAGTTGGCACCAAGCCGTTGTTCAATGGCTGAGGCATTTGCTGTTACTGTAAAACGTTCTCCCCGTTCGCGAACATTTCGGTGAGTCCAGGAAACCTGTCCTCGAAATAGCTTATAGAAATCTGCCCAGCCATCGTCAATTCGGGTTAGATTGCCGACTCCAAATTGCAGCTGGATGGTTCGGAGTGGAGTCTCTTTAACTCTGACTTTGACATTTATGGTTGAGTCTCTGGGTTGCTCAGGAATATTGATCAACGCAAAGCGCAACATATGGTGGCTGAAAACTTCGCGTTGTGCTTCTCTCAACTTATTTTCGCTGAATACCTCGTTTAGTTGAATGCCCGTTTCCCGAATGATGTATTTTTCAGCCAGATTTTCTTCTCCTTCTACGAGGACGGAATCAAACCGTGCTCTTGGTCCGGGATTTGTAATCAGGGTTACATTTGCGGATTTAGAAGTACTGTCTATTTCTGCTTTTACCTGGCTGGTAGCATATGGATAGCCAAGATTTCGCAGTCGCCCCACCAGTTTACCTTCTATCTCAGATTTGTTTATAGTCTCATAACGCTGACCAGCCCGGTAAGGGAGTTTTTCTCGTATTTCAGTGAAGTCTTCGTCGCTGGTAATCAAGGCACGATCTTCACTGGATGTAGAAATTTCGAAGTTAACATTTTTAATCCTGATGGGTGCATTCTCAGTAATTTCGAAAATCACTGATTTCCGCCATTCTTTACTCAGAGTTTCAATTCTGTAGTTTACAATAACATCGTCGAAGCCCCGGCGCTGGTAAAAGCGTTCAATGCGAATTGCATCTCTTCTTACTTCATTTTCATTCAACAGCATGCCTGGGTGGCGCCAAAACAGTAGTTTTTTAAATGGTGAGGGAGGCTCATTAGAAATCACATCCTTGATCACTAAGGCTTCAAAAGTGTGGTTGCCTTCAATTTTGACACTCCAAACTTTTGGCGGGTCAGGTTCTTCCTGAGCTACAGCTTGTATAGAAACAAGAAGGAAAACTCCCAATAAAGAGGCCAGATGCATTAGAAGTTTTAAATTAGTAGTAACCAAGTGAGTGATTTATATTAATAAAGATAAGTATAACTGATATAATTGAATGTTTGCTATCTTTGAAATCTTAGTTATTTAGTCAAGGTTTTAAATGTACTCAAAAACGTTAATAGCACTTATATATGTATAAGTATTTTCAGGTCGTTATTGTTTCTTTGTTAATTGTTTCGTGTAAAAGTACTGAAGAATTCACAGGCTTTTCTTACGATCCGCCTGATGTAACAAACACCAAAGATAAGGTTATTCAAAATCAGGCTCGTCGAACTATCGGTGTTGACTCTCCAAAAGTATGGATTAGCAATGAGTTTGAAGGGGCCCGGATGAATGATGTTTATATGTATAATGACTCAACGTACGAGGTTTTCATCGCTCCGGAAAATGCCCCAATCAATAACAGTCCATGGTATGCTTTTAAAATCTGGAGCGATACCGTGCGTATGGCAAAGATAAGGCTAAATTACCTGGATGCAACACACAGATATATTCCCAAACTACAAAGCTGGGTTCAGCCAGATAGTGCGTGGAAGCAACAAATGGAACTCCCGGTTCAATATGACTCTGCAACGGGTACTGCCACGTTTGAAGTACTCCTTGCACCCGATCCGATCATAATAAGCGGACAGTCACTCCGCACTTCGTCCGACTTACTATCAAACCTGAATAAACGTGAAATTTTAGGCGAGCCTTTTGTTGAAATAAATGAGGTGGGTCAATCGAAATTGGGCAAGCCGATTTGGGAATTGAAAATCACGGAAGCAAAGCAAAATGAAAAGACCCCTGTTTTAGCTATTGTAAGCCGTCAGCATCCCCCTGAAGTAACAGGATACCTGGCCTCATTGCTTTTCCTCGAAGAACTTATCGCGGATAATGAGCTGGCCAGAGAGTTTCGGGAGACTTTTATCGTTAAAGCATTTCCGATGTTAAACCCCGATGGGGTGGATAATGGGCATTGGCGGCATAACGCGGGTGGTGTTGATTTAAACCGTGATTGGGAAAACTTCAATCAACCTGAAACAAAAGCGGTTCGTGAGGCTCTGGAGCCACTCAAGGGTTCAGCTTCGCAGCCATTATTTTATGCCATCGATTTTCATTCAACCAACGAAAACATCTTCTATCCCATAAATGAAGAGGTGAAAACAAGTCCGGATAACCTTACCCAGCTCTGGGTAGAACGTGTTCTGGCAGACAATCCTGAAGTTGAATTTAATGTCGAAGAGTTTGATACATCCTCACCCATAGCAAAAAACTGGTTCTACCATACCTTTGGCATTGATGCAGTAACCTATGAGGTAGATGATCAAATAAGTGAGGAGCATTTGGAGCAAGTTTCGCGTTCTGCAGCAAAATCACTAATGAAGCTTTTGCTTGAGAAATGGGAAAAAACAAGTCTTGAAAACTAATTCAGGGATACACATATTCAATTAAAAGTTAAATAGAAAAGCATGAAGGGTTCGCAAGTATTATTAGAAGGGATTTACAACTGGAAGCTACGGCTTGTATTAAGCGCGCTGTTATGTATAATCGGTCTTGGAATATTGATTAGCATGTCGCTGGGAATATTTCTTGAACTCACCGTACTTGATAAGTCCATTGTAGGAATCGCTATTTTTATGGTAGGCACACCAGCCTATCTTATTGCCAGTAAACTGGGTAAAGTTGATCAGTATACCATTGCCGGGTTTCTGAATGAAAGCCTTAAAGAAGTAGATGGCGACGCTGAAGTTCTGGTAAAAAAAGAAGATGAGCTGAATCCCGATGAGAAAACCCGGAGAGAGCAGCTTGAAGAATTTTTCCGTGAAAACCCACTATATAATTTTCTGCCAGACCGACCGGTTAAGCAGGCATATTTTCTGTTTTTGGTTTCTCTTATTGCCAGCTTTACGATTTGGTATTCAGGATTTTGATCAGGCTTTGACTTCTCAAAATTAGATAAGAAAAAATTAGAATCAGGCATTTCACTTTTTCGATAAAGGCTCATATTAACATTGTTCACCTATACAATGTGTTTATCTTAAAATGCAATTAGTTTCGTTCATGAGAAAAGAGAATAGCTATGAGTCATAACCATCATCACCACCACCATCATCCTGATGTTGATGATTCTTCCATCTGGAAATTATGGGTTTCCATTTTTTTGAATCTTGCAATTACCATTGCTGAATTGATAGGTGGACTGATCTCGAATAGCCTTGCCTTACTCTCGGATGCTATTCATAATCTCAACGATACGGTGTCGCTTGGGATAACCCTGGTGGCAAAAAAGATCTCTAAAAAAGGTGCAAGCCCGTCCAAGACTTTTGGCTATAAGAGAGCGGAAATTATTGGCGCCTTCATCAACCTGATTACGCTGGTTATCGTAGCTCTGTTTCTTATAAAAGAAGGGGTAGAACGCTTTTTTGAGCCTCAGGCTATTGATGGCTACACCATGTTCTGGGTGGCTATAGTAGGGTTGATAGGCAATTTTGTTACGGCGGGGCTGCTTTGGAAAGATTCCAGGGATAATATTAATATGAGGAGTGCCTTCATTCATATTCTTTCGGATGGACTTTCTTCTGTAGGCGTGATTATTGGCGGGTGGCTGATCTTAGAATATGAATGGTATATCGTAGATACCATACTTACAGTGATTATCGGTATCTATATTCTCTGGCATTCATATTATATGCTTAGGGAAACTATCAATATACTGATGGAGTCCAAGCCGGAGAATATTAATATTTCTGAGCTTACAGAAATGATGACAAAAATTGAAAAAGTATGCGACGTACACCATGTGCATGTATGGAGGCTCGATGAACAGAGCATTTTATTGGAGAGCCATGTGGTAATCGAAAAAGAAAACCTTGATGAAATGGAGATGATTAAATCTTCCATTAAAAAATTACTGCATGATGAGTTTGATATTCATCATAGCACACTTGAGTTTGAATTTGAACCCTGTGGTGATCATAAACACAAAGTGGTTCATCAACATTAATTTATTAGAGAGTTAGTCTCGTTATGAAGAAAATATTTGTTCTATTTCTGCCTTTGTTAATAGTGGCCTGTGGCAACAATCCGGAAGTAATTGAAGATATGGGTGATGCTTCTTTTCAATTAGTAAATCAGGATAGTACTCAGATTACCTTTCCCGATGATTTTGAAGGCAAGTATATTGTAATGGGGTTTATTTATACCAATTGTCCCGACATCTGTTCACTGATTACACAGAATCTTGTAAAGATTCAGAAACAAATGGATTATCCGGGGGATGTACAATTCGTCGCAGCTAGCTTTGATCCGGTTAGAGACACCCCCTCAAATCTTAAAAAGTATGGGAATGCATTTGGAGTAGATGAGAATTTCACATTTTTAACCGGCGATTCCACTCAAGTGTTTGCACTTATGGACAGTGCTCGCGTCAGAAGCCAGGTTTCATTTACCCAGGAAACGGAAAGCGGAGCTGAACTGTATTTTATTAATCACTCAGATAAAATTATGGTGTTGGACAAACAAGCCCGTGTCATTTTTGAGTATGGAGGAAGTCAGCCAATGATACCTTCTCTTGTAATTGAAGATTTAAACAAAGTTCGATGAAAGCTACTATATCTATATCCTTTATTTTTTGCATGATGTTATTGTCGGCCTGCACTACAAAAAAAACAGATGCTGAAATGAATCAGAATGGGAATCAGGTGCGGGTTGATGAAAGAGTTCGCCCGGCAGCTTCCGGCGGAACCAGTGCGGCTTATTTTGCTTATACTAATTTGCTGAGTACAACTGACACGTTAAGATCTTTGAATTCTGATGTTGCTAAAATGACACAGGTCCATGAATCTTATAAAACAGAAGATGGTATGATGGGCATGCGTGAAAAAAAAGATATAGTACTGCAGCCTGGAGAAGAAATTCAATTCAAACAGGGAGGATTGCATATCATGCTAATGGGGATTGAGAAAGACTTGAATAGCGAAGACTCAGTAACTGTCAGGTTGAATTTTGCGGAGGCAGGGGAGTTCACCAAAAGGCTTCCGGTAAAGCCATAAACATATTGAATAAAAAAAGGCTGCCGGGTTCTCCGGCAGCCTCAACCACTTAACGTCTCAGTTTACTGTATCGTAAACTGAACCATTACTATGTTTTCCATTGAGTCAAATACCGGTGGATCGTCTGATCCCTGAGAACCATCAAAATCATATGATCCGATAGTTCCGTTGTCGATGTGTAACATCGCCCATACTTTCTCTCCTGACTCCAGAGTTTCTCCATCGTTAAGCTCAATTACCAGGTCTGTATTCTGACCGGTATAAACCTGACCATGACCAATGCTTGCAGGAACAACAGGGGCATCATTACCGGTGTCTCTGTGCAGTACTACAAATCCTATTTGGCTAGCCATGGTTTCAGAAATGGTAATACTTCCATTTTCCACAGCCTGATCCTCGACAGTTACCGCAGGTGATGGAGACCCGCTAACAGTAATACTGGTCAATAGAATACCATCAGCAGTTATTACGGGTTGATCGTGTGGACCTTGCCCGTCAAATTCATACTCTCCGATAGTTCCGGTATCATAATGCGCCATCGGGTATAACACGTCACCATCTTCCACAACAACACCTTCATCAAAGGTGATTTGAACATCGGTATTCATTCCTTCTTGAATGGGAGCTTTACCAATAATCTCAGGAATTTGAGGTCCATCGTTAGTTGCATTTGAGGCATGCACAACAATCCAGCCATCGGTGTCAGACTCTACATCAACGGTAATAGAGTTGTTTATAATGGTTTGATCTTCGGCCATCAGGGAAGACGTATTTTCAATTACTTCAAAAGAAGTAAGAACGATATCACCTTCAGCTGTAATTACAGGCTGGTCTAAACCACTTTGTCCGTCAAATTCATACTCACCATCGGTTCCGGTATCATAATGAAGCATTGGGAAAAGATTGTCGCCAACCGACACTTCTTCACCATCATTCAATACGATTTCAACATTCTCGTTAACTCCTGCTGAAACCGGGGCTTTACCAATAATTTCAGGAATTTGAGGTCCATCGTTAGTAGCATTTGGGCCATGAATTACAATCCAGCCGTCTTCTGCAGCGGATACAGATCCAATATTGAAAATATTACCTCTGTTAACCTGGTCCATCACTGAAATAGCCGGATCAGTTTGAGAAATCATGAAGGATGTCATAACGATTTCATCATTCAAAGTAACAGGAAGGTCTAGTCCATTTTGCCCGTCAAACTCATACTCACCCATCGTTCCGGTATCTTCGTGAAGCATAGCCCAAAGGGTTTCGTCATTAGAAACACCTTCTTCGAGCTGAATGGTGACATCAGAATTTGCACCGGCATCAACCATAGCTTTACCGATAATTTCAGGGACTTGCGGGCCGTTGCCAGCTGCGTTAGAACGATGAACAACAATCCAGCCGTTCTCAGGAGATACAACATTTGAGATGACTACCTGGTTTCCATTGCTGGTTCCTTGCGTATTGACTTCTACAGACGGGATATCAGAGTCATCTTCCCCGGAAGAGTTATTATTGTCGCAAGCTGTGAAGGACAATCCCACAGCAGCCAGTATAATGATTAACTTGTTTAGTGATTTCATAATAGTTTTTTCTTGATGAATTTTATTTCTTGTTCAGTTGTGAGTACGAACTGATCTTTCAACCAGATTGCAGAAAAAATAAAATGATCTGAAAGGCTCGGTTATAAGGGGCAAATGAAAGGGCGTGAACTAGTGTATATCTTAGTGAATGTCTCTAAAAAGGCGGGCATCCAATAAATTTTTTGTACAAGAGAAGTGGTATCAGGACTGACATGAATAAAAATTATACAGCAGAAAGTTACAATGCTCAGGCAGCTCAATACGATGAGCGGTGGAAAGGCTACTTAGTGAATACCCATCAAAGATTATTGCGAGAATTCGATACGGATCCATTAGACCGCCTTTTGGATCTTAGTGCAGGCACAGGTTTCTTAGCTGAGCTTCTTCAACAAAGGGAAGATGAATTCAGGGAGTTTATTTTAAATGACCTCTCCTCAAAAATGCTGGAAATAGCCCAAAAGAAGTTAAGGCATGTGAATAATATTAGTTTCACCGGGCATTCTGCTGATAAACTTGGTTTTCAATCAAATTCTTTTGATCAGGTAATTTCGATGAATGCTTTTCATAATTATCCTGATCAGGTTGCTGTGTTTAGGGAAGTGCATCGGGTACTTAAACCCGGAGGTAACTTTTATTTACTGGATTGGAATAGAGAAGGGCTATTCAAGGTCATTAACTACTGGATCGATAAACTAACCAATGAAACCATTCAAACTGTTACTATGGGTGAAGCTATCGAAATGCTCACATCTCATCATTTCGATGTTCACCACAAAGAAAAATGGAGCTATAGATACTGGAATTTATTTCTGATCAAGGGAGTAAAGCAGCCCATCTAAAAATAAAAAGCCCCGATCGATCAAAACCGAGGCTTTATTTGAGTTATTCGGAGTATATGTTTGCTAATCACTTAATCTCAGCACTTTAATACTACGAAGCCCAAAAGCTATCGGATTGGAGAAGTTTATTTAAGATTGGGAAATGGCGTACGATAAGCGGGTTGGTATCCCTGAAAGGGATAAAAGAGGTGTTTGCCGGAGTAAATAGAATGGTAGTTACAAGTATTCTATAACGGCAGTAACATCTCCCTGATAATGACCGGAAAGTGTGGCTTGGTCTTTGATTTTACCATTCAGTGAGATATGGTGTTCACCAGTTTCGGAAGAGCGTTTGTCTACTGTGAGGGATTCGAACTCAATAGTATCTCCATTGTAATTCCTGATTAAGGAGTTTTCGGAGATATAAACACTAACATCAGTACCGGGTGCGGTTCTTAAAGAAAATCCGCCAGCCTTGACATCATTGTCGACTAAATCGACGGAGCTTAGGTCGATGGTCGGTTCTTCAATAGAAGTTAAACCCGCCCCGCTTACGACCTCTACCCTGACCTGCATGACGGCTGTTGCTTGTGCCTGAAGAGAAGCCCAAAAGCCTGAAGCCAGAAGAATTAATATGTGGATGATTGCTACTCTCATTGAGTTTTATTTATCTCGCCTAAATAATATTAAATTCCTCTAACATTAAAAAATTTTAATTTTAATGAAGCGGAAATATTTTCCCTGTGGAGATGAAAAAAAGGCTCTGGATATCCTGAGAGCTTGTTTTTACAAATATTAGATATTAAAACTCTCTAATGTTAAGAGGGGAGTGAACCGGAAAGGAGTGTTTTTCGGCCTTATCAGAGAGTTTTTCTTGCGGGAGTGTGAACTAAATTCTAAAGAATCTTTTCAGTTTAATTCTTTTAGCCCTCTTTTTGAGTGCGGTAAATTTTTCCTCATCAATCTTAAGATCTTCAGGATGCAACTCGATCTCTTTAAGAGATTCGATTGGGCTTAAAATTCCCAGATGTTTTATAAAGGTGTTCAGGTGGCTACGGAGATATTTCTTTCGGTTTTTATCAAGTATCTCAATGATCTCTTCCCATTTTTCAGGTTTAACCGAGCACTCTATTCCTAAACCAATGGCGTCTGAATCATCGGGGCTGTTGAGGCAAATTTCCAACTGCAGCTCCAGGTTGTCGGGCAAAGGTTCGGGCCGTAGTAATTTAGGGCCTTGATGTTTTTTATATCCTCTGGGGAAAAAGCTTTTCCAGAGTTCCCCGGTAGAAGGGTCATGATAAAAAACTTCATAGGTATCCATGTTCTTACGAACAGTCACCATGTCTTTTATCCTCTCGATTTGTCTCTTGTTGTTAATGATATACATAATCAAACTTTCCTTGTAGATGTATACTTTTGCCTATTATAAAAGTTCCGTGCAGATGATTTGTTACAAATTATTTTGCCACAGAAAAGTTATGTTTTTTAAGAAAAACAGACCCTAGTCAATCTTAGGTTTTTTGACTAAGCAGCCTATTTATTGAACACGTTCAATAATGATGAGTGTTATATCGTCACTTTGGGGCTGACCTTTACTAAAATTATCAATTGTTTTTAGCAGGTTCATCATCATCTGGGAAGGGGAAAGGGATTTATGCTCCATAAGCCAGTCTTCAAATGCTTCATCAGAGAAAAAATTCCCTTCCTTATTTCTGGCCTCGGGAATTCCATCGGAAAAAAGAATCAGCTTATTTCCGGAATATAATTTTATCGAGTCTCCTTTAAAGTCTACAGGGTCCATGATGCCAAGCATTACTCCGCCAACTTCGAGCTGAGTAAGTTTATGATTGTGTACATCAAGTAAATAAGGATTGTTGTGCCCTGCATTCACATAATTGAAGGTGTGGGTTTCTGTATCAAGCTCTCCATAAACAGCAGTAATAAACTTGTCGATAGGAGAATCTTCATAGATAAGTTTGTTAACCCGATTAATTGAATCCCCTACGTTGTTATTGTTTTCAACATGAGAACGAAGGGATGCACGCATGGTAGCCATTAACAGTGAGGCAGGCACTCCTTTTCCGGTTACATCAGCTACTGTAAATCCCCACCGGTTGGTGCCTGGTATGGGAATATAATCGTAATAATCTCCGCCAACACTTTTGGCTGGTTTACTGCAGCCGGCTATCCGGTAATTAGGAATATTTGGAACTTCCTTTGGCCAGAATCCTGATTGGATGGTTCGGGCAACTTCAAGCTCTTTATCCATGAGTTCCTTCTCAATTCGCTGTTGCTGTAGTTTGGCATTTTCAATGGCAATAGCGGCCTGATTGGCAAGAGTCTGAAACACTGGAATTAATTCTTCAGTCAGTTCCTCAGGGTTTTTCTTGTTGATTGCCTGAAGCGCTCCAATTACTTTTCCATTATGGTTAACGAGGGGCACACAAATGAGATCTTTGGTGGTGAAAGAGGAGCTTACGCTGAGCTCTCCGGCAAATCTGGAGTCTTTTTGCACATCTTTGACAATCACAGGTTCAACATTCTGAACCACCCAGCCACTCAATCCCTGATTTGCGGGGATGCTCTTTCCTGAGAGCTCCGCTGTAGCTGGGCCAGTTGGAATCGTTAAGGTGAGCTTAGAATTGTCATCGGAAAGAAGGAAAAGTGAACTTGCTTCGGTATCCATTATGATTTTAGCAGAATCCATAATCTCCCGAAGTAATTTATCAAGCTCCAGGTTAGAGTTGATCTTTCCAACCAGCTCCATGAGCAGGTTAAGCTGATCAATATTGATAGATTGTGATGTAGATTTCATACCCGATACCCGTACCTAATAATTACACTGTTAAACTCTTGAAGTAGTTTTCAGAGTTGCTTTCATCTTGATCAAATTGTACCAAACCCATAAGTGAAGCCCTATAATATAAATAAGAAGAACAAATATACTACAAGGTTTCGTAGGAATACAATGCTTGTCCAGATAAGCAAAAAAGAGCGTCGGCAGTGTAATCCAGTTATGAAGTGATTAAGGTTTATTTAGAAATGAAAAATTATAAAAAAGGGACGTTAGCAATGCTAACGTCCCTTAATAGTAAATGTCGGGACGACAGGATTTGAACCTGCGACCCCTCGACCCCCAGCCGAGTGCTCTACCGGACTGAGCCACGTCCCGAACAATGAGCGCTAAAGATACACATCAAATCAGGCAAAACTCAATTACTTCTTACTTTGGCATAATTCGACCAAAACCCCATGATTATCTTTCGGATGGACAAAGGCGACCAGTTTATTATCTGCTCCATCTTTAGGCTTTTCGTTTAGTACAGTAAATCCTTCCTTTCGCAGACGGTCAAGCTCAGCATGGATATCATCAACTTCAAAAGCCACGTGATGGAGTCCTTCCCCTTTTTTCTCTACATACTTTGCAATTACAGAATCATTGGCTGTAGGGCCGAGCAGTTCAACTTTAGATTCTCCGGTTTGAAAGAAAACAGTTTCTACCTTTTCACTTTCAACAACTTCAGTTTTAGTGGGGGAAGCGTTTAAAATCTTGGAATAGGTTTCAGTTGCTGCTTTTAGGTCTTTAACAGCAATGCCAATGTGATCAATATGCATGACGATTATTTTTAATGAAAACAGATTAAAATCTAAATAAAAAGATGATTAAAGAGCGTAAGAAAATCACTTTTTAATCATCTCGAAATTAGTAGAAAAGGTGTAAAAGTTATTCCAGTGAATTCATCAACCGTTGAAACAACTCGCTGCTGGTATTACCATTTCCAAGATTAAGGTCGTCTATCTGGTCGTTGATGGCTTCAATCCTTCGTTCCAGAGAAAGACCTGTCCATTCCGTAATTGCTTCAGTTTCAGATATCTGGATTCTGTTCAGGTATTTGATAGCCTCGTTAGGATTATATCCGGAGAGGTATGTGTAAATGATGCCCCAATAATCTGCATCAAACTCATATGACTCCAACCGCTCAGAATTGGCTGCATCATAAAAACCATCCGTCCAGTCTGTGATCCGTTGTTCATTTTCTCTTTCCTCTTCTGTAGCCTGATCTTCTGCTCCATCTTCAGCCAACTTTCTGCGCATTTCATCCAGTAAGCTCTCCCGCTTAACTCTGGGTTCCTGTTCTTTATATTCGACCATTCCATGACTGAATACAAGGTGAGCGATTTCATGAGCCAGAAAATGAACCAGTTCAGCTTCAGAACGCATTTGTTTTAGAGCCCCCTTTGAAACAAAGATATAATTTCCGGGCAGAGAATATCCCTGGACGGCTTCTGAATCCAGGATGAAAACTTTGAAATCGAGTTCGGGTTTATGGCTATTCTCTACAATCAACCCGGAAAGAAGATCCAGATAGCGCTGTAGCTGATAGTTTCTGATCAACCCTTTTTGTGCAACAGCACTAGCAACGGCATAACCAACCTGATCTATGGCAGGGTCGGTGTAGGGTACAAAAACCGCACCCGGATACAATAGCCTTCTCTTTTGAGATGGATTCATTTTTCGTTCTCTCACACCAATAAAGTTTTGGAATTCAGTGGGAGAAGCAGGCTCAATCTGGAATTTTTCGAAGTCTACGGTGTATTCAATGTCGCGTGCCCGGCGCCATTTTTCTGCAAAACCTTTTACTGCAGCAGATACTTGTGTAGGTGAGGCTACAAGTTCTTCTTCAGCATCAGTTTCCTCATTGTTAATTTGGGAGAACATCAGGTTCATCCGACTTTGAAGAGAATCAGACTGTAGTTTGTCGTCACTAATTTTTGTGTCCGAAAGTGTATAGCTTGGAACCCAGCCTCTGGTGCTTTTAAACCAAATCCGGTCCCAATAGCCCTGCGAAGAATCAAGTTCTACCTTGTTGTTGATATACAGCCGTAATAAAAACTCATGATAGGCTGCTGGCCCTTCCCGCATGTCGGCTGTTTGGTTAGTGTATTTCACCTGAGCCAAAGCAGACTGGCTGAAAATAACTCCGCAAAATAAAAGTACCCCAAAAGAAGAAAGTAATTTTTTCATCATTTATTTGTTTGTTGATAACTACCCTCCCAGGTGTCGCCGGGTGGATTCTTTTTAAATACCTCAGTATTCTTTAAATAAATTCGGCAAAGCATGTCCCCGTCTTTCAGTTCCAGAGCTTTTTGAAACTGAGCCTCTGCCTGATCCCATTCACGGTTATAATAATGATTTAACGCACCATGGAAAAGTTCTACAAATGATTCCCATTTCTTATACTCATCAGTACCTTTTTCACAGATAAGTTCAAAAATCCGAATAGGTTTGGTTTTTCCCTTCGCTTTCATGAGTGCTACTTCGCGGGTTAACAGGCGGTCTTTAACCTGCTCTCTTGTTGATTGGGAAATTAATATCCGGGTGCCAAAATCTTTATTGGCTGGTTCAAGCCTGGCCCCAAGGTTTACATTATCACCTAAAACTGTATAACTGAATCGATCTTTTGAACCCATATTTCCTACAACCATGGGTCCTGAGTTCAATCCATAGCGAACATGCGGGGCAGGGAGGCCTTCACTACTCCATTTTGCCTGTAATTCAGCCAGTTTTTGCTCCATTTCCAGCACACATTTACAGGCATAATAAGCGTGGTCTTCCTCGGGAACCGGAGCACCCCAAAAGGCCATGATGGCATCTCCGATATATTTGTCCAGCGTGCCCTTGTTCTTGAAAACAATGTCAGTCATTTCACTCAGATATTCATTCAGAAATGTGACCAGGTCTTCGGGTGGGGTGTCTTCAGAAATAGAGGTGAAGCCGGCTAAATCGCTAAACAATACTGTAAGTTCTTTTTTGTCTCCACCCAATTTAAGCAGTTCAGGTTGCTCGATAATTTGTTCAACCAACTCTTTTTGGAGGTATAAATCAAACGCGCTTCGAATGGCTCTCTTCTGTGCATCCTCACTTACATATTTAGTTGTATATCCCACAATAATCATCAGCAAAGATGACAGAAAAATCTCAGCGGTGGGAAACCAAATCCTATAAACACTAAAAAAGAGTAACCCAGCCACTATAATTGAACCCATGAGTACTGCAGAAAAGGAAATATTAACTTTAGAAGGCGTCCAGAAAATCAGGACAAGAAGAACAGCTGTAAAGATAAGAATGAGGATGTTCTTGGTAAGGGGAGAAATAGTGGTAATGAAATCACTTTCCAAAAGGTTGTTAGTAACAGTGGCATGAATCTCAACTCCCGGAAAAGGCTCAATCGGGCTCATTGGTGTTGATTTGATATCAGATAAACCGGCGGCATTTGCCCCTACAAATACAATTTTATCTTTCAGTTCAATTAAAGAGTCTGCTTTGGGATCACCGGTCTGACGAAATTCGAGCCCGGCTTTAAATAATCCATAAAATGAATAGTTTTTGAAAGTACCGTCTTCACTGCCGCCTTTTTTATACCAGTTAATCAGATATTTGCCATCAGGTTGAATAGGCACCTTCAAAGAATCCAGCAAAAGTGAACGGTCGTTTTTTTCTATCGAAACCTGTTTTCTTTGATACCCGAGGTAAGCGGCCACTCCAAGAGAAGGGAGGGCTTCATCTTCAGAGAGATTAAAAAACATAGGCACCCTTCGGATAATAGACTCATTTTCAGTAGGGATGGCAACGGAACCAATTTTATGAGCAGTTTGCAGAAATCGGGGTATGGGCACATTATGAACAGAGTAAAGTTCAGAACTATCTTCTAAAGCAAAAGAATAAGTAAATCGGGACAGATCAGGTTTTTTGTAACCATCTTCACTTTCTACGGTTTGTGCTGAGAGTACGGAGTTTTGGTAGGTACCAAACATCTGCTCCAGATAAAGATCACTGCGTGCTCCCGATAGGCCATTGCGGTCGAAATCAGGCTGGTCAAAAAGCACATCATACACTACCAGCCGGGCTTGCTTTGCCATCAGGTAATTATGAACAGTGCCATAAACCTCACGAGGCCAGGGCCAATAAATGCCGTGTTCTTCTGCAAAAGCATCCAGACTTTTTTGGTCAATCATAGCCAGCGACACACGGTCTTTGGGCACATTTCGCTCAAAAGATCGAAACTTTTGATCGAGCAGGGAATCTTCTATGGGACTGAAAAAGCCTGTGTATTGCAGAACAAAAAGTGAGCAGGCGACAGCCGTATAAACCATGCTCACAAGTACGACTTTATTGAGTTTTCTTCTTTTTTTCATTTTGTCCCCGAATTTCGAAGCGGAATAATACTTTTTTAGTATAAGAATTTAAGCGTTTTAGTGCACTTTATAGCGTAACCTTTAATATAATCGGCTGTATGATATTCTCTGATTATTTAGATGATATCTTTGAAATGCTTTAATTATCATTGCCTTGTCGTATTGAAGGAAACCCTAACAATATAGTTTTTTATGCCACACCATCGAATAAAGTCTGTTGAAAAATATCCTTTCTGGTTTAAATCTACCGTTACGTTAATTGGACTTTATCTGCTGTTTTTGGTGATGAGTTATGGGAAGTTTATTCTAATGCCCCTGGCTTTTTCGGCGTTCTTTGCCATGCTTCTGAGTCCGGTAGTAAAACTCTTTGAACGATGGAAGATGGGAAGAGCTTTCAGCATAATTCTTACTCTGTTGGTTGTTTTAGTGGTGCTAGGTGGAATCCTTTCTCTTATTTCAGCTCAGTTTGTACAGTTTGCCGAACGAATACCGGAAGTGACAGAAAAACTAAAAGCCGTCACGACCAATACTATTCAGTACCTGGAAGAAACAGTAGGGATTTCTCAGGAAGAACAGAGCGAATATGTGCAACAGGGCATCAATAATCTGATTGATCAAAGTGGTAATTATGTGAGCTCTGTCGTAAGCGCCACCACCAATATTTTTACGGTGATGACGCTAATGCCCATCTTTATTTTCTTTATGCTGTATTATCAGGAAATGTACCAGACTTTTTTTCAAAAGCTTTTTGCCTCCAGAAAGGGAGATTACTCCAGTGTAGATAAGCTATTGAGCCGTGTACAGGATGTAACCCAGAATTATTTAGTTGGAATGTTGTCGGTGATCGGAATTTTGGCGGTTTTAAATACCACAGGTCTTTTTATTATTGGTTTAGAGCACGCTTTTTTCTTTGGGGTTTTTGCCTCGCTGCTGGCAATCATTCCTTACATCGGAATTATAATAGGAGCGTTGCCCCCTTTATTATTTGCTCTGCTTCTTACCGACTCATTTATAACCCCGGTTCTTGTGATTGCCGTTTTTGGAACGGTTCAGTTTCTGGAAGGAAATTTTATTACCCCACGTATTGTCGGTTCCAAAGTATCCATTAATCCATTTGTGGCCATGATAGCTTTAATTATAGGCGGAGAATTATGGGGTATCTCAGGAATGATTTTATTCGTACCGTTGATTGGTATCTTAAAAGTGATTTTTGATCAAATTCCAGAAATGAAGCCTTATGGGTATTTACTGGGCAACTCCGTCAAATATGAAGAATAAAGCGTGAAGGCACAAAACCCGGGAAGTACATTCTTATACATACTTATCTGTTTGCTTATTGGGAATGCTTGTTCCACGCAAGAAAAAAAGAAGGAGCATTATTTCTTAGATGGATATGATCATCTTGAATTCCGGGACACTACAGGTATAGCAGTTCCTCCCAATCAATATATTGGTTCAACTCAAGTGAATGGTGTACGAATGTATGCTATAAAGGACACCACACTCATTCTCTACAACACGAGAGCAGAGGAGCCTTATGAAGGCTACATCCGAACCTTTGACAGCAGGGATTATAACCTCCAGGGTGAATTTAAAAATGGAGAAATGTTCAGGCTTCGTTATTGGTATGCAAGCCGAAGGCTTGGGATGGACGTAGATTATATTAAAGAAACGGGCAGTATTTGGGATAAGTTAGGTCGGTTGTCTGTAAGCTGGAATGCCGATGAACTTTACCTTATTGATCCGGTTACACAGAAAATTACCCAGATAAGAACGGACACCTTAACCAGCTACTATGACAAAAAAGGAGCGCTAACCAGTTATACCGTTCGAACGGATACATCATTTGTTCAGTATTATGCTGACGGCCAGCCACGGTTTAAGTTCCCATATTCTGAAGTAGGCCCCAGAAGCGGAAAGGTAAAAAGGTGGTATCCCAATGGACAAGTACAGGTTACAGGTCAATATAAAGACGGGAAACAATCCGGTGTTTGGATTGAATATGACAGCCTGGGTAGTGAGATTAATCGCGAGACGTATAACCCCTAAATATCTTCTGGGAAAAACAGGTCGCGTACGTAGGTGTAATTAGCAGCCATTCTTCCAATGGGGTCGTACTTTGCGTAATCTACCTTATCATTTTCGAGGTAAACATCATCTTTGATGTGGTAGCAAACCAACTCTCCGATTACCTGATTAAAATCTCCCAGTTCCATCACCCGATCTAATTTACACTCCATACTGATAACGGCTTCCTCCACTCTTGGAGCAGTCACTAAATTACTTTTGACAGGAGTGAGCCCTGTTTTTTCAAACTCACTTATTTCTTTAGGATAAATTGTACTGCTCTTATGCATGTGATTCGCAAGCTTGGCTGAGACTAAATTGATTACATAGTCTCCACTTTCCTTGATGTTTGCCAGTGTATCCTTGTCTCCATCTTTCCCGACATTTGCTCCTTGCCCTATAGAGGTAATGAACATAATTGGTTTGTGGGAAATCACATTGAAATAACTGTAGGGAGCCAGGTTTGGGATTCCGCTTTTACCAACCGAAGAAATCCACGCAATAGGCCGTGGCACCACAGATGCTTTGACAAGCTTGGCAATTTGATGGTCAGAAAACTGAGATTTTTCTATGATCACGAGAGTAGATTTTAATTAAGAAAATCAGTGAACGAAGGTAGCCAATTTTAAGAAGTTGCCATAATCAGCGGGCTTCAAAAAAAGCCTTTACCTCTTTGGCGCTTTTGGCATTCAACACCCGGTCTTTATCATATTTCCCTTTCCGGGCAATGCGTACACCATAGGGAATGTCATCAATGCCATCGGTTGTATGAGCATCGGGGTTAATGGAAGTCATGAGACCAACTTCACGGGCTTTGTTGCCAAACCTCCAGTCCAGATCCAGGCGGTGGGGGTTCGCATTTATTTCGATAGCAGTATTGTATTCTGCAGCTAAGGCTACCAGTTCATTCAGATCTAAATCACTCCCGTTTCTTTTTAGGAGTAACCGCCCAGTGGGGTGTCCTAAAATTCTTGTATATGGGTTTTTGATGGCGTTTCTCATGCGCTCCATCATTTTTTCACGGGGCATTTCCAGAGATTGATGCACGCTGGCAATCACAAAATCAAATCCCTCGAGGATGTCATCTTCGTAGTCCAGCGATCCATCAGCCAGAATGTCCGATTCAATGCCTTTGAAGATTATAAAGTTCTTTCCGGATTCTTTGAATTCCTCATTCAGCTTATCCACTTCTTCCCACTGCTGTTTAATTTCATCGACGGAAAGCCCTCCGGCATATGCAGCGGTTTTGGAGTGGTCGGTCAATCCAAGATATTCATAACCCCGCTCCATGCAGGCTTCGGCCATTTCTTTAATGGAATATTTGCCATCACTCCAGGTACTGTGTGCATGAATAACACCACGGATATCATCGTTAGTTACCAGGTCAAATTCTTCTTGCTCTTCATAAATGGCGAACTCGCCGCGGTCCTCACGAAGCTCCGGTGGCACAAAATGCATATCCAGCTTTTTGTAAATATCGGATTCACTTGAAAACTTAACCGGTGAGTCAAAGTCGGTGTCGCCTTTATCGTCTAATTTGAAAAGTCCGTATTCATTGAGGCTCATCCCGCGATCCCTGGCTCGTTGTCGTAAAACTACATTGTGCTCTTTGCTGCCTGTGAAGTACATCAAAGCAGCCGGGAACTCTTTTGGAGAAACAATGCGAAGGTCTACCTGCCGGCCTTCTTTGGTTCGAACAGAGCTCTTGGTATCACCCTTACCTAAAACTTCGGTCACCCGTTCGTGATTGGTGAATACATCAAACAATGAGTCAATATGTTTCTCGTCAGCCGCAATGAGAATATCTATGTCTCCAATGGTTTCGAGTCCACGCCGGTAGGAGCCCGCCACTTCGATTTGTTGAACTCCATCCTGATTTTTAAGGCTGTCAAAAATAGTATTTGCGATTTCTTCAGCCTGATCCAGCCGGCAGCGTTCATCAAACTTCTCCATCCACTCGATGGATTTCATGATCTTCTCCGCTGATTTCTGTCCTAATCCCGATAAAGAGGCCACAGATCCGTCTTCAATCTTTTCTTTTAATTCATCAATGGTGCTGATACCCAGTTCCTTGTGAATTTTATAAGCGTTTTTGGGGCCCAGTCCCGAAATACCCAGCCAGTCGATTAACCCTTCAGGTACTTTTTCCTTAAAGGCTTCCAGAATGGGCATTTTGCCGGTTTCATCGAGCGCATAGATATCTTCTGCAATCGACTTTCCAATCCCTTTAATGTCGGTCAGGTTTTTTTCTTTGATATAGTCGTTGATGTCATCCCCAAGTCCTTCAATAGTTTGGGCGGCTTTATCAAAGGCAATGACTTTAAATCGGTTTTCACCGGCGAGTTGCATGAGCTGTGAAACTTCGCGGAGTTTTTCGGCAATATCCTGATTGGTATAGGGCATGAAAGGTGCTTGCTAAGATTTAGTTTATCGAATGATAGTAACTAATGGAATTGCATTCAAAAAGGTTCGGAGTGGTAAGTGCTATAAAAAAACCTATACCTACCTGAACGCGTCCTGAATATGGTTGAACTCAGGTGCTTCATTCTTTTTCTGTACAATGCCAACGATATCAAATCGTACAGGAGATCCATCCATTTTGCGTTCATACATCCAGGCCTCGGCCGCTTTAAAAATATTCTGGACTTTATCTTCCGTTACGTGTTCAAAGGGTTGACCAAACTTGGTGTTAGTACGGAATTTAACTTCCACGAAAACGATAGCGGTGTCATCATAAGCAACGATATCCACTTCGGCATGTTCAAAGAAGTAGTTACGCTCCAGTATTCTCCAGCCCTTTGATTCCAGGTAAGCACAGGCCAGGTCTTCCCCTTCATTTCCAATTTCACGGCGTGACTTCTTAGTCATTGGCTTCCTTTTTTCCCGTCAGTGATTCTTTTACTTCCACGAGCTTAACGAGCTGCTTCAGGAATTTTAAATTTTTCTTGTTGATGTAGGGGAGAAGAGCTCCGGTAAAGCGTTCAAACATCTCAAGGAATTCCATATAGTTCTCAATCCGTACTTTGAACTCCTTGCTTTCCTCGTCATTTAATCCGCCGGATTCCAACGTTTTAATACACTTTTCAAGATTCTTGCGGATAGGTGCTATTTCCCGTTGCTGGCGTTCCCGGATAATGGTAGAAACAATTTTCCAGACATCAGTTTCGGCTGAATAATAATCTTTACGGTCGCCGGGAAAGGTTTCTTTGTGAATGAGTTCCCAGTCGAGCAGCCGGCGCAGATTCATGTTGGCATTTCCACGACTGATGTCCAAAGTATCCATGATGGTGTCGGTATCCAGCGGGTGGGATTCTGCATAGAGCAGCGCATGAATCTGAGACATGGTTTTATTGATACCCCATGCAGAGGCCATATCTCCCCATAACATCACAAATTGATCGAGCGCTTCTTCGTATGCTTGCGGCCGTTTTTCTGCCATTTTACTCACCTGAAATTAGTTACCTGAATATAGAGACTTTAGAAATTTTTATTGAGAGTAACTAATCAGGAAGCAGAATCTGTTTTAGCGGTTTCCTTTTTAGGAGTATCCGCTTTGCTTTCAGCAGAAGAAGTGGATTCAGCTTCAGCGGGCGGGGTAGCGGATGATTTCTTACCATTGTCTTTATAATCGGTTACATACCAGCCATCACCTTTATAAACCACGCCACCTCCTCCGGAAATAATGCGCTTTACTTTTTGTCCGGTTGTTGGACAGGTTTCCAGAGCAGGTTCGCTCATTTTCTGAATGATCTCGAAAGTTGATCCGTCTTCTCTTTTGTATTCGTAAGTAGGCATTGTTCTGAGTTTTAAATTCGGGTCGAATATACGAACCAATTTCTATCAAATTCTGTGCCAATGGATGTAAGTCGGTTAATTTGATAGGAAGTTTTAAAAGGCTCGCACAAAAGCCAGAAAAAAAGTCGTATTCCGGGTGTGAAATTTGGACTTGTAAACCATTATTTAGGGCTGAAAATAGTACCTGAACATACTCAGCTAAACCAATTTGCACTGTTATTTCTTCAGAAAACCGCTTCCAGATTTTATACTGAAAGATGCAACCAAGTTCATGATTTCATAACACGAAAAGTTTTATAAACGGTACTCTCGAAGATGGAAAGTCCGTAGTTTTACTTGCTTCAAACAAAGAATAAGCTCGGCGTTATCCTTTCTCAAATGCCTTTCTTTTAGCCAGAGCTTCTGCAATAAAATCCGATTTAGTTAACCCATTTAGTATTTCAATAAATAGATGAAGAAGTATTTAGACCTCTTTGGTCTCAACGACAAGATAGATTATAAGACTGAAATTTTAGCGGGAATCACGGTGTCGATGGCACTGATCCCGGAAGCCGTAGCATTTGCCATGATCGCCGGGCTTTCTCCATTAACCGGTTTGTATGCTGCTTTTATGATGGGGTTAGTTACTTCTATCATAGGTGGGCGTCCTGGAATGATTTCGGGAGCTACCGGAGCCATTGCTGTTGTTTTGGTGGCTTTAGCCCAATCTCATGGTGTAGAATATATATTTGGAGCTGTAATTCTTGCCGGAATTATTCAGGTGGCAGCTGGTGCACTGAAGTTGGGAAAACTGATGCGCTTGGTTCCGCACCCGGTAATTTTTGGTTTCGTCAATGGATTGGCGGTGATCATTTTCATGTCTCAGCTGGCCCAGTTTAAGACGCCTTCGGGTGAGTGGATGACCGGGCAGGCGATGTACGTTTTATTAGGCCTCGTAGCTCTGACGATGCTCATCATTTGGGGGTTGCCGAAATTGACAAAAGCCGTGCCTGCTTCACTTGTAGCTATACTAACTGTTTTTGGAGTGGTGGTTGTATTGGGAATTGAAACCCGGACCGTGGGGGACATCGCGTCTATTTCAGGCGGGTTTCCACCCTTCCATATCCCGGAAATCCCGATAACATGGGAAGCTTTTATGGTGATTCTCCCTTATTCAGCAATTATAGCGGGAGTTGGTTTAATTGAAAGTCTGCTAACCCTGAACATCATTGACGAAATCACGGAAACCCGTGGAAATGGAAATCAGGAAGCCATTGCACAGGGATCTGCTAACATTCTGTCCGGGTTATTTTCTGGTATGGGAGGTTGTGCAATGATCGGGCAGAGTTTGATTAACGTTTCTTCCGGAGCCCGAACCCGGATTTCCGGTATTGTAGCTTCGGTTATGCTTCTGGTATTCATCATGTTTGGGGCTCCTATTATCGAATTAATGCCGATGGCAGCACTTACCGGGCTAATGATTATGGTAGCAATCGGAACCTTTGAGTGGGCAAGCCTGAGAACATTCAACCGAATGCCCGCGTCCGATATTTTTGTGATGGTTACGGTGACCCTGGTTACGGCCGTATTACATAATCTGGCGCTGGCTGTTATTGTTGGAGTGATTATTGCCGCTCTCGTTTTTGCCTGGGATAATGCTAAGCGAATTCGTGCCCGCAAGCATATTGATGAGGATGGAATCAAACATTATGAAATTTACGGCCCGCTTTTCTTTGGCTCGGTTACCGTCTTCAATTCAAAGTTTGATGTGCTGAACGATCCAGATGAAGTAATCATCGATTTTGAGGAAAGCCGGGTAGTGGATATGTCAGCCATTGAGGCATTGAATAAAATCACCGAACGATATAACAAAGTTGGGAAGACCGTTCACCTTAAACACCTGAGCAAAGACTGCCGGAAGTTACTTCAGGATGCTGATGCCATTATTGACGTGAATGTGATGGAAGATCCAACCTACAAACTGGCTATTGATCAGATTTAAAGGGTTAGTGAGAAGCTTGATTAACTCAAGCTTTCCAATCCTTGCTCAAATCGACTCACGAGATATGTATTCGATGTCGTTTAAAATGTTACCTTTGATTATTTCTCCAATGTCTTTTTATCATTTCTTGTCGATTATTTTTAAATCAAGGTAGGTTGAGCAGATAAAAAAATTGTTGTCTGAAAGTTTCTTTGGAGAACTCATGTTATAGTTTTTGTATATCCATCCGATTATCAAAGAGTCGGATAATTGTAATTTGTGAATTATCCTTATCAACTTGATAATAAATGGAAGTTTGTTTGGAGAGAACAGATCTTCTGAGATTAGGTTTTGCAGTCGAAGGGCGAAAGAGCTTAGGATATTTACCAATCAAATCAATTCTTTGGAAGAGGGTTGATTTGAAATTTTGGACTTCTCTTATCGTCCATTCTCTCTCCAGATATTCTAAAGTTCCATCAAGGTCGCTTAAAGCTTTATCGGACCATAGAATTTTGTAGTCATAATCCATATTTGTCTTTCACTTCCTCATGAGGAGTGACGCGACCTTCTCTGATGTCTTCTAAACCCTCTTCAATTCTTATTTTTTCCTTATCTGATAGTTCATCCCAGAAATCTCCACCTTCCGAAAAATCCTGCAAAAAATCATGGATAGCATTGATCAAACCAGAATCGTTCGTTTTAGAAACGAAGTTTATAATTTCAAGTTTTTTCTCTTTCTCTTGTGTTGCCATAATGATGTGATTTTATATCTGAAATATGACCAAACCAAGATTTATATCAAAACGAAACTCTTGGTTTAGTTTAATTCAAGCTTTCCAATCCTTTTCTAAAACGCTTCATGGCTTCTTCCAGGTCATCCATAGAAGCGGCGTAACTTAGCCGAACTCCATTGGGTTCACCAAACGCATCGCCGGGAACAAGGGCCAGCCCAAATTCATCCAGCAGGTACAGACATAAATCTGTAGAGGACTCAATTTTTGAGCCGTCTGGTTTTTTGGCCCCAATGTAGTGGGAGATATCCGGAAATACGTAGAAAGCTCCGCCGGGAGTAAAGCAGCTTACTCCTTCAAAAGAGTTGAGTGTTTCAACCAGGTAATCGCGCCTCTTTTTAAACTGTGCACGCATGGTTTCTACCTCATCAAGACTGCCTTTATAGGCGGCTTCACCTGCTTTTTGGGAAATCGAAGAAGGAGCGGAGGTCTCCTGACTCTGAATTTTGGAAACGGCACTAACAATTTCGTTGGAGGCAGCAAGGTATCCTAATCGCCAGCCGGTCATCGCAAATCCTTTAGAAAAACCGTTGATCAGTAAAACACGGTCTTTTAAATCAGGAGCTACATTGAGAATTCCAACATGATCGCCATCAAATACGATGTATTCGTAAATTTCATCTGAAATCACATAAACCTGCGGATGTTTTCTAAGAACTTCAGCTAGGCCTTTGAGTTCATCAGCGGTGTATTTTGCTCCGGTTGGGTTAGATGGAGAGCAAAGAATCAGCGCTTTTGTTTTTTCGGTGATCGCCTCTTCCAGCTGTTCGGGAGTTAGTTTGAAATTATTTTCAAAGGAAGTCCGAACAGTCACTGATTCTCCTTCAGCAAGACGGGTCATTTCCGGATAAGAAACCCAGTAGGGTGCTGGAATAATCACTTCGTCTCCGGGGTTAACCAGCGCAAGCAGGCTGAACCCTACCGATTGTTTGGCTCCATTTGAGCTAATAATTTGGGAAGGATCGTAATCGAGGTTGTTATCACGTTTAAGTTTTTCACAAATAGCTTCCCGCAATTCCGGTGTTCCGGGATTCATAGTATAACCATGGAATCCGTCTTCAATCGCTTTGATAGCCGCATCACAAATATGCTTGGGTGTTTTGAAATCTGGCTCACCAGCACTCAGAGAAACAATAGACTTTCCCTGTCGCTTTAGCTCTTTAGCTCGTCCGGTTACTTTAAGCGTTGCAGATGGCTGTAAATTTTGTGCGCGTGTTGAAATCATGGGTTTTTAAAGATAGATATGAGAGTGAGTGTCAAAACGATGGGAATATAAAATGCTTCTGCAAAGAAAAGTAGCCAGATTCTATTTCCTGTCTTTAAACTTTTCTTTGAGAGCCATAGCTACATTTTCGGGAACAAAAGAGCTTAGATCTCCGCCCCAGTATGCCACTTCTTTTACAATAGAAGCAGAGATAAAGGTAAACTCTTCATCCGGCATCAGGAAAACAGTATCTACATTGGGGGCAAGGCGCTTGTTGGTGAGTGCCATCCGGAATTCGTATTCGAAATCTGAAATTTGGCGAACGCCCCGAACCAGCGTATCGGCATTCATTTTCTGGGCGTGATCCACAAGTAATCCTGTAAACTGATTTACTTCAACATCTTTGCCCCAGGCCTTATTGGCTATACATGCTTCAATGAGTTTTACCCTCTCATCGCCAGAAAAAACAGCTTTCTTTTCTTTATTTACGGCTACGGTTACAATCACGTGATCAAATAGATTGGTAGCTCGCTCAAGAATATCGAGGTGGCCATTGGTGATTGGATCAAAAGATCCGGGGTATAAGGCAATTGTTTTCATAGGCTGAATTTATTCCGAATCTACCGGATGCTTTTGAAAGATGCTAACGATGGTTCTGCCATACGCTTTCGAAAAAGAGCATTTGGGATGATCAGTGAAATCCTTGTACTTATCGTGCTCCAGTATCAGCCAGCCTTCGTCAGTAAGCCAGTTATCTTCAAAAACCTGCTCAATGATTTCATCCATGAATGGATAATCATAAGGCGGGTCGCAAAAGATAAAGTGATAGGGAATAGCCATGCCACTCAAAAAACGCTGAACATCAGAGCAGACAATTCTCATTTGGTCTTCTATACCAAACTCTTCAGCAGTCTTTTCAATTTGCTTTACATTTTGTGCGTCCAGTTCAACGGAAGTCACATGGCGGGCCCCTCTCGAAATGGCTTCAAAACCCAGGTTTCCGGAGCCGGCAAAAAGATCCAGAATCTGGGTTCCTTCCATGAAAACCCTGGCTTCAATCAGGTTAAAGATGCTTTCCTTGGTTCGGTCTGTGGTAGGGCGTACATCCAGTCCTTTTAGAATGTTAAAATGTCTGCCTTTTAATTTTCCGGTTATTATCCGCATGGCGGAGTATAAATTTTAAATGTTAAATGGTGAATTAGTCACCCCTAAATTTAACATTAAAAATTGAGCATTTAGAATTCCGTAAGGATTAAAAATCGAGACTTAAAAGAATAGCAGGGAAAGCAGCAGCGAGGTCAAAACCGTACGTTTTTTCTTCAGCTTTTACACCCATAGCTTTCAGTGAATTTAGCTTGGCAATTTCAGCTGAATCATCCCAGAAACCCTGAAGCGCTTGTTCAATTTCATGGCAGTTATGCCCAAAAAGGTATATGGTCTCATGAATGCCACGCATCCAGCTGGAGTTCTTGGCGTGCTGCAGCCAGTGATAAGGCAAATCTTCAGCCTGATCAAAAGAGATGTATGTGGCAGCTCTGAACTTCCCCAGCAAAAAAGAAGTGATAGAGATGATATTTTCGTGGCAGCCAATCATTAAAAAAGACCCCCCGGGTTTGGCAAAAGCTGACCATTTCTGAGCCATTTCAAAATCACTGCTGAAATCAGTGGTGGCAACCTGGGTGGTGAGTTCATCAAAGCCGGCCATCAAATTACGCCGCCGTATCGACAAGAATTTATACTCATTATTATGAAGGGCGTGCCAGGTAGGTTCAATGTGTTCGCGTTCGACGCCTTTCATTAGTATGGCAAGATGATCTTCCCGCTCGTCAGCGTTGTCGTATACAACTTTGGGGAATACTGTCCAGCATTCGTGAGCGGGATGAGTTAGCGCCCGAACCGACTTAATATTATGAAGGGTTCGAAATCGCTCGAAGGTGGAAAGAATATGAGGGAAGTGATCTTCGTGCTGACGGGTAATAGCGTCAATCACGTTGAAATTGAAATCGAAAGAGCCAATACGAAAAAGGTGTTTGTCATTTTCCGGATCATTGATCGAATAGAAAAGGCGATCAGAAAAAAAACAAACACCTAAATTTGCAGAAGCGTCATCCATTAATTCCAGTTTGGAGCATTTCGCATCGTAGTACGCTCAAGGCTACCTATTGCATTGTCAGAACCCGGATCTTCAAGCAGATAAATCTGTGGTCTGAGCGTATCATTGAGCGTATATTCCCATTTTGGAAATGGAGAACGTGGAGAATAAACCAATGAATCAGGGTTAAATACATCAAAAGTAGTTCCAAACAGAGAATCGCCCATTACGATCATCAAAGAATCGGTTTTGAGGAATTTCACAAGGCTGTCGAGACCACCTTCGGTAGGAGGAAAGGTCTCATTTCGTGTCTGATATTGGATAAGAGCATCTTTGGTGTCAAGCAAGCGCTGCCGGACTTTCTCTTCCATAGCCTCCCGCTCTTTTACCTCTTGATAAGGAGTTACCAGAGAATCATAAAGATAGTACGTAAGACCAAGGATGATTACTCCGAATACAATTGTCAAAATTTTGTTACGCGATTCAATGTCCATGTGAAAAGCAAATGAGTTGATTAATTAAGTTTTATCCCAATAAATTTCGGAAAAAGAAAATACACGCACACCCATAGATATGCAACTTTATAGCCTATCGAAAAATATGAATCCATAATTCTTTTTCAGCCCTTATTTTCAGGCTGCTATTATTAACCTATAAAGCTATGTTCATTTGAACCGGCAAATACTTCGTCTCGCCATTCCTAACATCATAAGTAACCTGTCTGTGCCACTACTTGGAGCCATTGACACGGCTGTTGTGGGGCGATTAGAGCATGTTTATTACCTCGGGGCCATTGCTGTGGGTAGTATCATTTTCGACTTTATTTTTTGGGGGTTCGGGTTTCTGCGGATGGGAACAACGGGCATGGTTGCGCAAGCCTATGGTGCACAGCAAGAGCGAAAAACACGAGTTATACTTTTTCGCGTTCTTTTGGTAGCTGCAGCAAGCAGCTTGTTCATACTGCTCATTCAATACCCGCTGATAGAGGTTTCACTATACCTGGTAAACGCCTCCCCTGAAGTGGAAGAATACACCCGCCTGTACTATCACATCCGTATTTTTGCAGCTCCTGCAACACTTGCCCTATTTGGGTTGAATGGCTGGTTCCTTGGAATGCAGAATTCAACCTATCCCATGATCGTCACTATTTTCTTAAACCTTGTAAATATTGTGTTGAACCTGATTTTTGTGTTCCGATTCAACATGACGGTAGATGGAGTAGCAACAGGAAGTTTGGTTGCCAGTTTTCTGGCGTTGGGGCTGGCATTTTTTCTATATAAGAAAAAATATGGGGGCGTTAAGCTACATATTAAAAGGGATGAGCTTATAGAGGCTGAAGAGTTAAAAAAATTCTTTTCGGTGAATCGCGATATCGTAATCCGGACGCTGTGCCTCATTTTTTCCTACGCTTTCTTTACTGCAAAATCGGCGGCTATGGGAGATGTGGTACTGGCTGCAAATACCATTCTGCTTCAAATGTGGTACATCAGTTCTTATGGAACCGATGGCTTTGCCTATGCTGCTGAGAGTTTGGTTGGTCGGTTTAAGGGAGCAAAAGATGACGAGAATCTAAAGAAAGCGGTAACAGCCAACATGCTTTGGGGATTGGGCCTGGGTCTGCTTGGTACTATCACTTATGCATTCTTTGATGCAGAAATCATAGCTTTGTTTACAAACAAAGAAAATGTAATTGCGGTGGCGATGACGGTAGTTATCTGGTTAATCGTAGCCCCTGTAGTAAATAGCGTTTGTTTTATTTGGGATGGGGTTTACATTGGAGCAACAGCTACAGGAGCTATGCGAAACTCCATGCTTGTAGCCACCACTCTTGTATTCATTCCGGTATATTTTATAAGTGAACCGTTTGCAGGGATTCATGCGTTATGGATGGCGATGACGGCCTTTATGATAGCAAGGGGAGTTATATTGTCAATCTATGCACCATCAAGAATTTTTGGAAATGAATAGTAATGAATCTATTTAAGAAAATGGCACAAACAGTGTTGAATGCCGTTAACTCGTTTATTGAGGATAATTGCTTTCAATATAGTGCTGCAGTCTCGTTTTATACATTATTTTCACTGGCCCCAATAGTAATGATAGCGGTTTATATCGCGGGATTTTTTATCGGAGATGCCAGTGTTATGCGAGAATTGACGAAATTCCTGGAAGAAACTATTGGGCAAAAAAGTTCAGATGCAGTAATCCTGCTTGTTGAAACCATACAAACAGATAGCCGGAACGTGCTGTACCTGCTGATCAGCATCGCTTTTTTAATTGTTTCGGCAACCACGGTTTTCATTCAGTTCAAAGACTCTTTTAACCGAATTTTTAAAGTGGTAACAAAACCAGAAATAGGCTTTTCAAAAGTATTTATTGATCGCTTTATGGCATTCGGAATGATTTTGTTATTAGGGATAGCAATGATCTTCTCATTAATTCTTGATTCTGCGCTGGTATGGCTATTTGAATTTTTACTCTCCAGTTTTGAAACAGCCCAGCTTTTTCTGATAGGCTTCGGTAGTAATTTACTTACACTGCTGCTGATCTTTTTTGCGGTACTGATTATGTTCTATATACTACCCGATGTAAAAGTAAGATGGGGGCCGTTGACTTATGGGAGCCTGATTACAACACTGCTTTTGTTAGTAGGTAAGTTCGTTGTAGGCATGATTATTGGAAACAGTTCTCTGAATCAGCTTTCCGGTGCCTCTTCTTCAATAATTATTTTGATGTTGTGGGTGTACTATTCCAGCATTATTATATTTTTCGGAATTGAGTTGGTTAAAGCCCTTGCAGAAGTTGGTGAAGGAGAAATAAAAGCCGGCCGGTTCGCCCAAAGAATTAAAATGGTAGAAGCAAACAAAAATAAATAGCTTGTATTGAAATGATAATTTTGAAGACACCGAATAACACCCTTATCTATGAATAAATGTTATATGCTGATAGCCGCTTTGTTACTTTTTGTGGCAGGCTGCTCTACTTCCACTAATTGTGATCTTAGAATTGAATCCAGATTTATCACCTATACAGAATCTGAGGAAGAGCCATACGTCTCAATATTTCTTGATGTCAGGTCCGGAAATTCATTTTTAGTACGATTTGAGTCATCCGACAAAAGAGCTACTTACTATGAACATGAAGGAGTTCTTTGTTTAAAAGAAACAAACGACGTTTTTTACGAGATTAAATAGAATAGTATCAATCCCGGCAGGAATAAACATGAAAGAAATTTTATTAATGAGACACGCCAAGTCGAGCTGGGAAAACCCGGATTTAAAAGACTTTGACCGGCCCCTGGCTAAACGGGGCTTAAAAGATGCTCCTGAAATGGGTAAATACCTGAGGAAAATTAAGTACAAACCCGCTTTGGTTATCTCATCACCGGCGCAGCGCGCAAAAGAAACCACCCAGCTAAGTATGGAAGCCGCTAAGCTGGATAAAGAACAAATTGTGTGGAACGAAGATCTTTATTTTGGTTCTGTAAGAGACTATGTAGCTTCAATTCAATCCGCTTCAGATGAATATGAACGAATTATGCTGGTAGGGCATAACCCTTTGATGGAAAATACTACAGGAATTTTAACCGGGGCTGAACGAAAAACAGCGGTGCGTATGCCAACAGCAGCGATCGTTTGTTTAGAAAGTTTTGCAGAAACCTGGGAAACGATAGCTCCGGGAACCTGCCAAATAAAATGGATGATGATTCCCAAAGTGCTAAAGAAAATTACGGGTTAGATTTTGACTGGGGTTTTGTATTAGATAACATCAAAACTTCTTCGTTTAAAAATCAGCACCAAAACTAAAACCGGGTCCACAATTTTCTGACGATTTGTTATATTGGCCAAGCAATAAATTCAACCCTCACATCTACAGCAGATGCAATACAAACAAAATTACTTTTACCTTTGCAAAACCCCTTTAAGCGCTGAAGGTCCTGAACATGTTGAGATCGTAACCCGCGCAGAAGACAGTGAAGATTTTCCACGGGTGTTCAAAGAATATGAAGAATTACGCTCTCATGCTTTTAATGATGATGATATTTATAGCGTGGTTCGTGCCGACGATATCTATGAATTAGTACGAACCGGTACCGAAAAAGAAGCTAAAGAGTTAGCATACGAAAAGGCCGAGCAGGAAATAATTACCAACCTTCAGCACCGTGTGATGCAGGATGGTGATGCCAATGCCAAAGGTATTTTAAAAGAAGTTTATGGGATAGAAGAATAAGGCATTTCTTTTTCGAAAGAATGAATCCCGCATGCTTAAATGTGTGCGGGATTTTTTTGTGATAAATACTCTCGATTACGCTGATTGTAAATCCTTTTTAATATTCACTTATAATATGGAACCGCAACGGCTCAGTATTGTTTACTTAATTGAATATTCACAAAGAAAAACGACATTCAGATGGATATGGATATCGAAACATTAAACGGAGTAGAGACAATGAAAGTAAACATTGGAATTTCTGAAGAACATAGAGAGAAAATTGCAGCTGGATTATCAAAAGTGCTGGCAGACTCATACCTGCTGTATTTGAAAACACACAATTATCACTGGAATGTGACAGGTGAATTGTTTCATCAGCTTCATGAACAATTTGAAGAGCAATATTCTGAATTGGCAGAAGCCATTGATGAGATTGCAGAGCGCATCAGAGCGTTAGGTTTTAGAGCGCCGGGAACATTTAAGGAGTTTAATGAAATAACTTCTATAAAAGAAGATACTGATAGCCCTAAAGCCCTGGAAATGGTCAAAAGGTTGACAGAAGCCAATGAACAAGTTATAAGAACGGCTCGTGAAGCTTTAGAGCCAGCAAATGCTGCTGATGACGAATCTACCATTGACCTATTAACTGAGCGCCTCACGGTTCATTCCAAAACCGCATGGATGCTTAGAAGTCATCTGGAAGAATAAACACCCAGAATATTTTTAATTACTAATAAACAGGAGAGAACATTATGAATGATTTAACCTTGAAAGGAAACTGGAACGAAACAAAAGGTAAATTAAAGCAGAAGTATTCTGAGCTCACTGACGATGATCTTGCTTTCACAGAAGGAAAAGAAGATGAATTATTAGGCCGAATTCAGAAAAAACTGGGTAAAACAAAAGACGAGATCAAGAAAGAAATAGCAAATCTTTGAGAAGAAACACATAGTAGCTTAAAGGGAAGGCCAGCGCCTTCCCTTTTTTTATGGATATTATTACTGATAGTGAATGAATTTTTAGAGATATTTGCTCACTGTAATCGAAAAGATCATAATCTGAACACATGGAAAATTTTAACATTACCACAGAAGACATCATGAACTTTGTGACCACATTTGGTCCCAAGTTACTGGCTGCAATAGCTACACTGGTAATTGGGCTTTGGATAGTGAAGTTTATTGTAAAAGGAGCAACAAAAGTCCTTAATCGCAGCAGTGTAGATGAGGCTCTTGTTTCTTTCATGCGCAGCCTCATTTCCATGTTGCTGAAAGTCATGGTGTACATATCAGCTCTTGGCATGCTGGGTATAGAAATGACTTCTTTTATTGCTGTATTGGGTGCGGCAGGTTTAGCCATCGGGTTAGCTCTGCAGGGAAGTCTTTCAAATTTTGCAGGAGGAGTTCTGATTTTGTTTTTCAAGCCGTTTAAAGTCGGTGATTTTATAGAAAGGGGAAATGAGTCGGGAACCGTTGAAAAAATCGATATTCTGCATACACATCTTCAAACCCCAAATAATCAGCTTGTTATCATTCCAAATGGGCAGCTGGCAAATTCACCGGTCGTCAATTATTCAGCTAAAGAAACACGCCGTGCGGTATTCCCGGTTGGAGTCAGTTATGGTTCTGATATGAAAAAAGCTCGGGAAGTCATTTTAAGAGTACTGAATGAGGATGAACGCATTCTTGAAGAGCCCGCACCTATTGTTGTTTTGACTAATTTAGGTGACAGCTCTTTGGATCTATCAGCACGTGCATGGACTAAAACAGAAAATTACTGGGGATTCTTTTGGGATAATCTTGAGAAGATTAAAGAAGAACTGGATAAAGAAGGTATCGAGATTCCATTTCCTCAGCGGGATATTCATGTTTTCCAGGAAAAAGAGTAACCATAAACAGGCACCCTGAAAGGTGCCTTTAGTATTTTTAAGAACAACCTTTTCTTGCTTATCTGTTTGATCTAAAACACTTTGCTAAACTTTTGCTTAAGATTGCCAAAGATTGGACAGATATATTATCTTAACTGATCTAATGAAGAAGGCTTCGAGCCGTTAATCTAAAGACCTACGAGGAAAGGAAGGTTACTGTGGAGAACCTGGAGCAAAAAAACACGAACTCTGAAAAAGAGATCAACAACGACGAACTTGAAAAAACTGCTGATGATGAAGTAGCATCTGAAGAGGAGACTGCTTCTGAAAAGAAAGAACCGGTTACAGAAGACGAAGAAGCAGTTGAAGCTACTGAAGTAGAAGAATCAGAGGAAGCTAAAGAAGAGGATACTTCAGATAAGGAAGTGGAGGAGTCTACTGAAGAGGAGACGAAGGTTGCAGAAGTTGAAGATGCAGCCGAAGACGTCACTGATGAGTCATCTGATGAAGTAGAAGGAGATGAAGCACAATCCTCAGAAGATGCCGATTCATTCTATTCTGATATTGTAAATCGCGCTAAAGAACTGGTGATACAGACCGACTGGGCTTTTGTAACCACTGAATTGGCTAATCTTGCTCAAAATATTACGGAAGGTCCTGAATCTGCAAGTGAAAAATCCAAACAGCTCATTGAAGAGTTTCAGGAGCTAAGAGATAATTTTGAGCAAAAAAAGAAAGAGCATTACGAAGAACTGAATCGCAAGAAAGAACAGAATCTTGCCAAAAAGAAAGAACTGCTCAAATCTCTGTCTGATATTGTAAATGAAGAAAACTGGACGGCTACCAAAGAAGTAGGTAAAATTAAGGGGCAATGGGAAAACATTAAATTGTTGCCCCAGGGTGAGGCCGAAGCATTAGACAAGCGGTACAAAGAACTGATGGATGAGTTTGAGGACCATAAGGTAGACCGGCTTGTGAAGAAGCTTCAAAAAGAAGAAGAGAATCTAGAACTGAAGTTGCTTCTTCTGGATAAGATGGATTCCCTCACCAACAAGCTTGACGAAAACACACCTGATTTTGAGGAATTAGAAGATCAGTTTAACAAGCTTATATCTCAGTGGAGAAAAGTAGGGCGTGTACCTTCCGAAAAAAATCAGCCTCTTTGGGATCGGTTCAACGCCGTTCAGGATAAGTTCAATGAAGTTCGCTTCAAGGTTGATAAAGAGTATCGGGAACAAATTGAGAAGGCGCTTTCCAAGAAAAAGAAATTGGTTAAAGAAGCTGAAGCTCTCGTTGATCAGGAAAATATTGCAAAAGCGGCTCGTAAGGTGAATAAGCTTCACAAAGCCTGGAAAAGTGCAGGTAATCTCCCGCAGAAAGATGAGAATGAGATGTGGGATCTGTTCAAGGCGGCTACCGATAAATTCAATGAAATGAAGTCGGACAATATTGATAAGCTGCGAGAACAGGAAGAAGCTAATCTTGAAAAGAAATATGATCTGATTAAGGAAGCCGAAGAAGCCAAAGACACGGATGATTTTGATGCTGGCCATCAGAAGATGCAGAGCCTGATGAGCAAGTGGAAGAAGATCGGTCCGGTTCCAAGAAAACAGTCTTCCAAGATCTGGAAGAAGTTCAAAGGTGCGATGGATGTGTTTTATGATCGTCGTCGTGAAGCCTTTAAAGGGGAGCGAAAAGATCAGAAAGAAAACCTGGAGAAGAAACAGGAAATTCTTGATAAGCTTGAAGAATTAGGTAAGCATGAAGATCCGGCGCTTGCCGTGCAGGAGGCTAAAGAACTACAACAAGCCTTTAAAGATATCGGATATGTTCCGATCAAAATGAAGAATAAGATCTGGAAGCAGTATCGCGAGGCTTGCGACGTTATTTATGACCGGTATCGGGCGCTGGGGTCTGATCTCGGAATGGAAAAAAAACTGGCTAATCAGGGAATTGACCCGGATACCCGTAAGGATATCATCAAGTTGCAGAAAGAGCGGGATAAGCTTAAAAAAGATGTGTCTAAGCTGGAAAGTGAAATGATTCAGTACCAGGAGGCCAAGACGTACTTTAAGCCTACCAACAGAGGTAATGCACTTAAAGACGAACTTCAGGAAAAAATTGACAAGGCGGAAAAATCGATTGATGAAAAAGAGGAAAGGCTTAAAGAAATCAATAAAAAAATCGACCAGCTCAAGCGAACTGGAGATAGTGACGAAGAAGAATAACCGGCGCTTTCTGTTTGCTTAATATTTTTTTACAATAAAGCGTGGTTGGTTCAAAGTAACTGAACAGTTATGGTTCAGTTGTAAAAAAATAACAGACAGCAAATACCATTCGATATACATATACTAAGGGGTGCACGATTGAAAAAATATATTATGTAAGCAGAGGATTTTAGAAGTAAGTTGAAAGGCTCAATAAACATAAAATTTTGGGGTGTCAGAGGCTCTACGCCTTGTGCCAATAGTGAGAACATGCGTTACGGGGGAAATACAACGTGTGTTCAGATCCAGATCAAAGGTAAAGATGAACTATTGATTCTGGATTCCGGAACGGGCTTCAGAAATCTGGGGAATGAACTTGAAAATAATGGTGCATCGCATCGCGGGCGTGTGTTTATAACCCATCCCCATTGGGATCATTTGCAAGGTTTTCCTTTTTTTAAACCCTTCTATAATGGTGAAAACTGGTTTCGGATTTACCTTCCGCCTCAAGGAGAAATAGGTTGCAAAGAAATCTTACAAGGGCATATGTCCAGCACTTTTTTCCCTGTTTCTATTGATATGCTGGAGGCTGATTTGCAATGTGAAACTTTTCAGCCGGGTAAACGAGATTTTGAAGGCTATTCAGTTGAATACATGTGGGCTACACATACAGTGCCAACAGCTATGTATAAGCTTTGTATTGATGACAAGATTATTGTTTTTGCTCCTGACAATGAACTGATGGATGAAGAGACGGAAGAGTGCCGCCAATTCAGAAAAGAGTTTAAAGAATTTATTCGTGGAGCAGATGTGTTAATCCATGATGCCCAATTCTCTAAAAAATTATATAAACAGCGTGTTGGATGGGGGCATTCGGCTTGGGAGTCGGTAGCGGAGCTGGCAAAAGAGGTGAGTGTTAAAAAGCTTTTCTTAACGCATCATGATCCAGACAATAGCGATGATGTTCTTGCAAAGAGAGAGGAAGAAATTCAGGATAGATATGGTTCTTCTTTCGAAAGGGTTTGCCTGGCAAAAGAAGGGCAGGAAATTTCCCTGCCCTCTGGTTAAGCCAGTAAATTGATTTGTTATTTAGAAATAATAACGGATACCCAACGCTCCATTACCATCAAAATCTGTGCTGGGAGCTAAGTCCAATATTGGAACAGCTTCAACAAACAGGTCAATAGGAGCATCTTCTACCACATAGTTTAGACCTAAAGGAATGCGAATACCAACGGCAGGGTCGTCAGCTAAAACCAGTCGTGCACCAATACCATAATAAAAGGCAAGGTTTCCCTTATCTACATCATTAAACCAAGAATGCAGAAGATAGTCGCCGTGCAAGTGGATGGCATCGTAGCGACCAAATGACCAGGCAGCTCCAAAGCCAAAAGCAGATTTTTGATTGTTCCAGGCTTTTATTGAGATACCAGTTGGCTCACCCAGCATAGCTCCAAGGCCGAGATTTCCCCCTTTTCCATTAGCCTGTGCATTTGCAGTTTCAGGAATAGTAATTGCTACTCCAAAAATTATAGTTAGAATTGAAAGTAGTTTCTTTATGTTCATTTTTGGTTGATTAATTAGATTTACTAATACATTAAAGAGAAAAAAGGCCAGAATTGTTTCAATTTTAAATTATTTAGTGATTTCTTGAGTTGATACCATTAAATCAATCTGAATATTTATTCATTTCGTAAGAATTATAAAAGTAGATCACTCAATTCAATACTATTAACTAACAAATACAATTATGGATAATCCTTATTACAAAGCAGAAGATCTGAAGAAGTTTGGCGATATCACTGAGTTCCAGGAAAATCTGGGGAATAAGTTTTTTGAGTACTATGGGGAGGTTTTTGAAGAGGGCGCATTATCTAAAAGAGAAAAAGCATTGATAGCTCTTGCTGTAGCTCATACAGTTCAATGTCCATATTGTATAGACGCATACACCACTGACAGCCTGGAAAAAGGAGCAAGTGAAGAGCAGATGATGGAAGCCGTTCATGTAGCTGCAGCTATTCGTGGAGGCTCTTCATTGGTTCATGGAGTACAAATGATGAATAAGGTGAAAGACCTTTCCATGTAATTATTTATTGCAGAATTAAAATGACTTGGCCCGTTTTCATATATGGGCTAATCAATATTATTTCAAAAAGAAAGGTTTTTTATGAAAAGCTTATTGGCAGAATCAAATGAGTTGGCAAAACCCAGCGTTCAGCTCGATATCATCAATAACCACAGCGAAAAAATTAAATCACTCCCGAGCTTCAAAGATAAGATTGATCCCATTGGCTTATATCCTCTGAAGCCAACAGGAATTGAGATTTTCCAGATGAATGTAGGCTATATGTGTAATATGACCTGCAAACATTGCCATGTGGATGCCGGTCCCGATCGCCAGGAAATTATGAGCAAAGAGACATTCGGGTATTGTCTTGAAGCATTGAAAGGAACAGACATTGAAACGGTAGATCTGACGGGTGGAGCTCCTGAAATGAATCCGCATTTCCGATGGTTCGTGGAAGAAGTTTCGAAGTTAGGTAAACATGTAATTGTTCGATCAAACCTTACCATATTAACGACCAATAAGTTTAGTGATTTACCCGAATTTTTTAAAAAGTATGGAGTGGAAGTCACCTGTTCTCTTCCATTTTATAGCAAATCACGTACCGACAGACAGCGTGGTGAGGGTACCTATGATAAATCCATAACAGCCTTGAAACGCCTAAACGAAATTGGATATGGAAAAGAGGATACCGGCTTATTATTGAATCTGGTTTATAATCCTGTAGGAGCTTTTTTGCCGGGCGATCAGGAAGAGATTAAGCAGGAATTCAAGAAAGAGCTTAAAAGAAAACATGAAATCGTTTTTAACGATCTGTTCACCATTACCAATCTGCCCATCAGTCGGTTTCTAAACTTTTTGCTGATGTCCGGTAATTTGGAAGAGTACATGGAAAAGCTGATTGAGTCATTTAACCCTTCTGCAGCGGCAGGTGTGATGTGCCGAAATACCATTTCAATTGGTTGGGATGGGCGCTTATTTGATTGTGATTTCAATCAAATGCTGGATATGGAGACCCATGAAGACAGCGTTCAACACATCAAAGGCTTTGATCTTGAGTCACTGAATAACCGGGAGATTAGGATTGATCAGCATTGTTTCGGATGTACTGCGGGAGCTGGAAGCAGCTGTGGGGGCGCGACTACTTGAACATCCAACAAGGAACATTGAACAAGGAAGGAAGAACGAGGGAAAAGCTCATCATCTTCGTGAAGAACGAGGAGGCCGGGAAAACAAAAACCCGGCTGGCAGCTACAATCGGAGATGAGCAGTCACTTGAGGTATATCAGAAATTACTGGGCTGGACCTTTGAGCAAACCCGCAATTTAGAAGTGGCTAAAGAAGTATGGTATTCCCGGTTCATCGCAGAGAATGACATTTGGGAAGGCGGTGATTTTAAAAAGCAGCTTCAGTCAGGGGAAAACTTGGGAAAGAGGATGTCTAATGCTTTTCAGGAGTCTTTCATGGAAGAATCTTTCCAAAAAGTGGTGATTATTGGCAGTGATTGTGCGGAGCTTAGCTCCGGTATCATTCAGCAGGCTTTTCAGGAGCTGGAAGAGCATGAATTTGTAATCGGTCCGGCTGAAGACGGAGGGTACTACCTTTTAGGAATGCGAAATTTCTACCCGGAAGTTTTTGAAGATATTGAATGGAGTACCGGTTCGGTTTTTCAAGAAACAATAGAAAAAATTCAGGAACTTGGTTGCAGCTTTACCACATTGAAAGAATTGAATGATGTAGATACTATTGAAGACTGGAATAGAGTTAAGTCTGGTTTGTAGTGTTCTGCCAGTAGTAGATTTATTACTTTAGTTTATGATCAGCATCATTATTCCGGTTTATAATGAAGAAGCCAAAATTAGAGACTTACTTTCATTTTTAAAGGCACATACTGGTGGAGAGCAACTCGAAATTATTGTAGTTGATGGCGGCAGCTCTGACCAGACTGTTGAGGTGGCTAAGTCACTCGAAGCCAAAGTACTGGTAAGCCCGTTAAAAGGGCGCGCCAATCAAATGAATTTTGGGGCCGAAAAAGCCAATGGTGAATGGTTGTATTTTCTTCATGCTGACACTACTCCGCCACCTACTTTTATTGCAGATATAAAACAGAAAATAAAGGATGGTTTTGAGTGTGGTTGTTTCCGGCTAAAGTTTGACAATGCTCATCCGGCGCTTCGATTTTATGGCTGGTTCACCAGGTTCAATATTGACTTTTTCAGGTTTGGCGACCAAAGTCTATTTGTCAGAAAAGCGCTTTTTTATAAAATAAATGGATTTGATGAACAGATGCTTGTAATGGAAGACCAGGAGATCGTAAGCAGACTTAAAAATCACGCACAATTTGGCATAATAGAAAAACAGGTTATTACTTCGGCTAGGAAATATCAACGATTTGGGGTTTTCAGATTGCAGTTCATTTTTACTATAATTGTAGTCCTCTTTTATTTAAATATCAGCCAAGAGGTAATAGCACACTTTTATAAAACGTTTATGTCAGGCTCGTCATATTAAGATAGTGTTAAAAGGTAGGGTGACCGAAGAGGTTGGCTTCCTTTATTACTATATTTGTCAGCCTTAAAGAAAACCCCGTTAGTAATCTATATGAGAATTGTCCGAGCAGGATTAACCGTTTTTTTCTTAACTCTATTTGCTGCAAATCTTTACGCGCAGGCATCATTTGAAAGAGCCGAAACCAATGTTGGTACTATCGGCCTGTCCATCACGAATTATGGAACAATTGGAAAGCCAGACGTTCGGAACAATCCGGAAGGAGGTTTCAGTATGCGTTACCCCAGCGACTCACAGATTGAGCATTTATTTGAGGCTGGAATTTGGATTGGCGCTCTTTATAATAATTCTCAGCTGAGAGTTTCCACATCTTCAGTGACTACCTCAGGGGGATACACAAGAGGAGGGTCCGGGTTCGAATTTACTGCAGACAATATCATTTTAAGAAGAAGCAGCAATCCTAATGATGAATTCTTTTCTGCTCAATCTGTTGGTGAGCAGGATATTATTGCAGAGTTTTCAGATCGTCGTCGTGATATAAATGGAACGCCAATCAGTGGGCATGATACACCACTCTATGCTGATGTACGCCTTGAGAGTTATAACTGGGGATTCCCGTTTACGGAGAATTTTTCCATTATTAAATATGAGATTACCAACAATAGTCAGCTTTATGCAGGCGCGGCAACATGGGACAGCGTTTTTGTAGGGATGTATGCTGATTTAGTAGTTCGGGACTTGGCGACCAATGAGACCGGCGGTGAATTCTTTAACAAAAATGGAATTGGCTATCTCGATTCTCTATATACCACCTACGCTTTTGATGCAGGGTCTCCAAATGGCGAGCCTGCCATTAATACTTATGGTGCTATTTCACTTATTGGAGCTGAGTATCGGGGGGATTTCTTTCACCCTAAAAATGAAGACTACCTGCAACAGCAAGGTATAAATGTACCGATGGTAGGCCCGAGTTACTGGTTGTTTAGTTCAGGAACCGGAGTGTTTAATGCGCCTTCTAATGATATTGACCGGTTTACCCGAATGGCAGAACGCTTCCCTATTGACTCGACAAATGCCCAGGGAGAGCCATACAGGGATGCCCTTCGTGAGGATGGTCAGGACGGAGCTGGTAACTATATTTCTTTTATTTCTATGGGGCCGTTTCCGCGTGTCGAGGCTGGTGAAACCATTACCGTTTATTTTCTTTATTCAGCTGCACAAAAGCCTGAAGAGTTCCAGGGAACCACCCAAAATATTAAAGAGATTGATACTGAAGAATCCCGGGCGCTTTTGAAGCAGACCATTAGTTCAGCTAATCGAGTGTTTCAGGGCGAGGATGTAAATGACAATGGTATTTTAGATCCGGGTGAAGATACGGATGGTGACGGGCAGTTAACCCGATACTTATTTCCTACCCCGCCTGATAATCCTAAAGTGCGTATTCAGCTGGAAGAGGGTAAAGCGTCAATATATTGGGATCGAACAGCGGAACGTTCAGTAGACCGGGTGTCGGGAGAAATGGACTTTGAAGGATATCGTATTTATAGTTCTCAGTTAGGAGATGGCCAGAGCGCTAATCCCCGATTGATTCGGGAATTTGATATCGAAGATAATCAAATTGCTTTTGATACCGGTTTTGAGGAAGTGGAATTGAGTGAGCCTGAAATCTTTGAAGGCGATACGACAGAATATTGGTATCGTTATGATTTAGATGGGTTGTTGAGTGGATGGCAATATGAAGTGTCGGTAACGGCCTTTGATGGAGGGAGTGATACCTTTGAAATCGGAAGCCTCGAAAGTTCTACCAGTGCAAACTCTGTAAGAATTTTCCCCGGAACACCAGTAAATGAAAATTTTGGAAGCAACGAAAAACAGTATAAAGTAGGCGTGTACCCGAATCCATACCGTATAAATGCTGCATGGGATGGCGCTAATGAAGATACCAGAAAGCTTTATTTCTATAATTTGCCTGCCAGAGCAGAAGTTCGGGTTTATACCGTAGCTGGAGATATTGTTGCTGAATTGGATCATAATTCGGCTACCTACAATGGTGATATTTCCTGGTTCGATAGTTTTAGTGATGATCCCAGGGTATTGGCAGGTGGAGAGCATGCATGGGATTTACAGTCTAATGCAAATCAGATCTTATCAACGGGTTTATATCTGTTTTCCGTTAAAGATTTGGATTCAGGAGAAGTACAAACAGGTAAACTACTTATTATCAAATAATCAAAAGACAGAGGATCAATTATGATTAATGCTACAAAAAAAGGAGTGAAGGCGGCGATGCTTTTCGTCTGTACTTTCCTCTTTAGTATGAGTGCTGTAAATGCACAAGACGCGTTGCTGATTTCTGAGTATATCGAAGGATCGAGCAATAACAAAGCAATCGAGTTGTACAATCCGAATAGTTCTGCAGTTAGCTTGGATAGTTACCAGATTGCCCAATCAAGTAATGGAGGAGGATGGGCGTTTTATCACGAATTTCCATCTGGTGCTTCAATCAAACCTTATGGAACATATGTTATTGTTACCGATCAGGTCAGCTCGGCTTTGTATAACAGCGCAAATGCTGATGAAGTATTGGGCTTCCCGAGTGTAGTTCATCATAATGGCGATGATGCCCGTGCAATCATTCATATTTCCGGAACAGACACGACATTCATTGATGTATTTGGAGATCCTGATTCAGACCCTGGATCTGCTTGGGCCGTTGGTGATACTGCAAATGCTACTGGAGAACATACATTAGTTCGTAAATCAAGTGTTACTTCAGGAAATACTACTGTACTAGGTTCTTTTGGTACCGATGATGCTTCATCTGAGTGGGTTGTTCGACCTCAAAATGATTTTAGCAATTTAGGTATCCATGATTTTGATAATGCTCCTTTTACTATCAGAGATCTTAATACCTATGATGGGCTTACAGAATTTTCTGAAGCAGCGTTAGAAGCTCACCCACTTGTTGGTGAAGAAGTTACGTTTACTGCTGTAGTTACTTCTTACCCGAAGAACTCAGGTCTTGCTACTCCTAACGATACAAACAACGATGGTGAAATAGACGAGATTGGTCGAATTCACATATTCGTAACAGATACACATGCCGTAGATTTAGGTCGTGCAGGGATGTCAATTCAGATTGTAGAATCTGACTATGAGTTAATCGATTCGTTCACTCGTGGTGATGTTGTGACCTTTGATGCAATACTTGGATTTTTCGGTGGAACTGCTCAGGTAGCAGTTGAGGCCACAGAGCTTTTAGGTAATGTAAACACAGAAGGTGGTGGCTTTGAAAAGTATGCAGAGTTACTCCAGCCTTGGGAAGTGGAAATGTCTGAAATTAACACGTTTGAAGATGGCGAGCTTGCCATGAACTTCAGCAATTACACCAAGTACAACGGTGCTTATGTGAAAATTACGTCAGCTACCGTGAGTAATATTGGTGGAGAAGATCGTATTGACTGGGCCGTGAATAAAGATGGTTCACGAATCTATATTTATGATACTTCATTGCGCTACAGAAACGATCGCGCGACTTACCTTCCTACATACAATTATAGAAGACAACAAGGGGAAGACGGTCCATTCCAGGCTCCTGCTGCAGGTGCTAACGTTGATATCAGCGGTTTCATTAACTACGTAGGTGATGATCCCGATGGTCTCGTTCCTGATGGTAATGGTGCATTTAGTATCAACCCGATGGAAGATGGCGTTGTATGGTTGAATCAAACACGTTTTGTGGATGGTGTTAACGGTTTTGAATGGCCAAATGACCTGATTGTAAATGGGTTGCCACCTGTAATCTCAAATGTAGAGCTGTCTGATTCTTCGGTTACCTCTTCTGATGCAGTAACAGTAACGGCTGACGCTCAGGGTGTTGAAGGAGCTACAGTAACAGGAGTGAATCTGATTTACTCTACTCCAGAATCTACCGACACCCTTGCGATGACAGGTACAGGAAGTTATTCGGCTACACTGCCAACTTTTGATAACTTTACACCAGTTTCATTTTATGTTGAAGCCACAGATGACAATGGCCTTACAGGTCGGGCTCCTCTGTCAGGTGCTTTTAACTTCTTTGTAACTGATGAGCCAATTTCAGCAATCTCCTTTGTACAGGAAACAGCTGATGGACTTCCGGGAGACAGCCCGCTGTTAGGAACCGGTGCTTTACCAGTTGATATTACAGCAACTGTTGTTTCAAGTGCATCGGAAAGTGGCTTTATTACTATTCAGGATCGTGCTGCAGCATGGTCTGGTGTTTATGTAGAAGCGAACAGTGAAACAGAAGCCTTACAGATCGGAGATCAGATTAATATTACCGAACTGGTTGTTGGTGAAACATTTGATGTTACCTCTGTAGAGCTTACTGAATTTGAAGTGCTGTCTACACCTAATGCTGAAGTTGATACCATGGCAGTTTCTTTAATTACTCAGGACGTAACCGGTTCACCGGGAGCATATGAGAAATATGAAGGTGTGTTGCTTACTTTCAACGATGTGAAAGTAACTACAAACCAGGCTGATGGTTCCAGTGACTTCGGTGAGTGGGAAATCGGTTCACGACAAGGCGGAGATGCTGGTGTCGATACTCTTGAAGCTGGTGATGGCCTTCGTGTTGATGACAACGTGAACTTTGGGTCTACCACTTATGGTGCTAACTTAAACGAGCATGTTAAGACAGGTGCTATTATTGAATCATTCACAGGTGTTCTTCACTTCTCATTTGGTAATGCTAAGATGATTATGAGAACACTGGATGATGTTGTAGCTGATGACTGGACATTGCCAGACACTGGTTTTGATCTGGAAACTCCGGCAGATGAAGCATCTGTTCAGGTTACAGGAGATATTACTGTTGAATGGTCAGCTACTACTGATTTTGACGGTAATGATGTTACTTATGAGTGGGTACTCTACTCAGCTGATACCACAGAAGTTATTGTAACGGTACCATCAAACGATGATGCAAGTGAATCAGCGGTAACACTGGACTTTGCTACTGTGGATGGCTTACTAGCGTCAGCTGGTTTGAATGTAGGCGAAAGTGCAGACTTCGTATGGAATGTACGTGTAAGCGACGGCACCGATACTGTAGCTGTGGCTGAGGGTTATAGTCCTGCTACGGATGAGTTCACTCCACTGTATTACCGTCTGAATCTTGAGCGGGCAATGGAAACTTCAGGAGAAGTTGAAACAGGCTTGCCTAAGAGCTTTGACCTGAAGCAAAACTATCCGAACCCATTCAACCCAACAACAAACATCGCGTTTGATCTGCCACAGGCTGCTAATGTACAGCTAACGGTATATGATATGCTGGGTAGAAAAGTAGCCACTTTGGTGAACGAAAGAATGACAGCGGGTAGCCATACAGCAGCGTTTGACGCATCCAGACTGGCAAGTGGTATGTATATTTACCGCATTGAAGCTGGTTCATTCGAAAGCATCAAGAAAATGATGTTAATCAAGTAAAAAATTAGATAATCCTGGAATGAGGATGGAAAACTCCTCATTCCTATTTTTTATAACTAAATAGTTCAGATGTACAAGTCCTTCATTTTAATTTTAGCTTTATTATCGGCTGGCATAATTATTTCAGGATGTGATGCCGGTTTATCTGGTACGTCTTCAGAAAACAAGCCTCCATCAACTAATCTTACAGTAGAAAAGATTAACAGGGGAGAAGATTTTCGGTTGTCCAGCCAGATTAATATATCCTGGTGGGGCAACGACCCGGATGGGTATATTGTGGGGTATGAATATGCTATAAATGATACCAGTGAAGGAGCCTGGACATTTACTACACGATCTGACAGTACATTTATTTTGCCTATCACAGAAGGTCAAAATGTGGACGATGTTCTCTTCAAAGTTCGAGCAGTTGACAACGAAGATGCCCGGGACCCGGTTGGCGCCCGATTAGTTTATCCGATCGTTAATTCACTTCCTACCGTTTCGTTCAACCAAAATGAAACGCCGCCCGATTCTTTGTTTTCTATTCATAGTTTTGGATGGACTGTAAATGATCCGGATGGGTTGCTGAATATCAGATCAACAGAAATTGCCATTAATGATACTATAGATGGATGGACTGAGATACCATTTGATGAAGATAACGATGGCAGAATATTCATCTCTCTTGAAATAGATAATACTACATTAGGCACAAAAACAGCCGACGTTTTTATTGGACGAGCATATAGTACAGGTGTAGATGAAGATGGTAATCGTCTTCAAATACCAGGCCTTGAAGTGGGAGCTACAAATACGGCCTATGTTAGATCAACAGATGCTGCGGGTGCGGTAAGTAATGTAGACACGCTTAGCTGGTATATAAAACCTCAAACGTCAAAGGTTCTGTTTATCAATGATATTTCAACGAGTGATTACCTTGAGAAACAAGCCGAGCATTTCTCCTATCTTGGAGCAAATGGCATAACCCCGGATCAATGGATTATAAATACAGGGCAACCTGCTTTGGGTACCATCGAATTATCTGATCAGTTTCCAAGCGTTGTCAATCCAACACTCGTTAAAACATTGGCTAAGTGGGATCATATTTATTGGGTGTCCAATAGCATTCAAAGAAACATTATTCATGCGCTGGATATCACAACCGAATTTTTTGAAAATAATGGAACCGTGTTTGTTAACATCCCCATGGTTCCACCTTCCGGATTAAGCCCTGAAGCGGAAATATTTAATTTTCTTCCGGTAGACTCAGTAGGCTATTTCTTGCCTGGTGGACAGGAAACAGGATTTGTGTTTAATGCAAATGAGGATGTGACACCGGTTGATTTACAGGGGGCACCAACTTTACTGACAGAGTCAAGACAGACAGGTATTGCCCCTTTAAAACCAATAGCCGGAGCCTCCCTGTTGTATGAAACAGATTTCAGAGCGACCACCATTCAGGGTCAGATAGAAGATTTCACAAGATTCGAGGGTGTAGGCATTGAAAACCCAGAGGGCAATTTAGTCTACTTTGGTATCGACATTACTACGTTGAACGGGAATGATAATTTGGCTGAATTCATCGAATATGTTTGCGTTCAACGATTAGGTTTTAGCAATTGAGGTTATTATGAAAAGATTTAATCTGATTTTATTACTGTTTATTCTTTTGGGAACGTCCTCGGCATGGGCTCAAAATACAGGGTCTATTTCCGGGACTATTACCGCTGATGAAACCGAAGAGCGATTGATAGGTGTAAACGTACGAATTGTTGGAACTTCCTTTGGTTCAGCTACAAATATTGATGGCGAATATACCATCCGAAACATCCGCCCGGGACAGTATAACATCGAAATCACCTATGTAGGTTTTGAAACAGTTCTTCTTACCGGTATTCAGGTAGAAGCTGGTGAAACCACAGAACTTAATTACGCACTCCGGGAGCAGGTTCTGAGTGCTGAAGAAGAAGTTGTGGTAGTTGGCGAAGCCCCTATTTTTGATGTAGAGAAATCAAGCACTTCCTCAACCATTTCCCGTTCCGATATTGAAGCCGCGCCTATTCAAAAAGTAGAAGATGCTGTGGCGCTTCAGTCAGGTGTGGTAAAAGATCCAACCGGATTATACATAAAAGGCGGACGGGCTTACGAAACCGGTTATGTGGTAGACGGTGTGTCTGCACAGGATCCATTGGCAGGAACCGGTTTTGGCCTGGATCTTGGTTCAAATTCATTTAGTAATGTTGAAGTTATCACTGGCGGAGTTGGTGCCGAGTATGGCGATGTGACTTCAGGAGTTGTATCGGTTCAAACACGGGATGGTGGAGATCAATACGAAGGTAGTTTTTCTCATAAGCGGGATAATTTCGGTTCGAACGTAATGTCTAATGAGGCAAACTTTTTTGAGGATGTTTATGAGTTAAGCATCGGCGGACCTGAGCCAATAACTCAAAAACTATTGCCACTAGCCGGACTTAACTTACCCGGGGATATTTACTTCTTTGCTACGGGCCAAATCGCCATGGCCGACGGGCACACTAAACTATCCGCTGATCAGATCAGGTCATCGATTGTAGACAATGCATTTTGGTCTCCCAGACAGGGGAATCGCTGGAATGGAATGATGAAGCTGACGTACAACATCAAGCCCGGAATGCGGCTTCAGGGAGCTTATCAGAGATCGTTGACTATTAATCAAAACACCCGGATGCTTCAGATTACCGGAGCCGATACACAAATTCAGCCCGGCTTCCAGTTTGCTTTTTCAAATGGGTTCCTCGATAACGCGAATACCTATACTCACGATAGCAACCTTTCTTATTTAAAGTGGACTCATACCATTTCTCAAACGGCATTTTATGAAGTTCAGGCAAGCCGTTTATTCACCCGCCTCAGAGCAGATGCCAACGGCCGTGACTGGAGACCGGAAAACGTAGATGGTGAATTCGACCCGGGAAGTATCAACACATATCCGGGAGAGGAATTTCAGGGAACGGATGACTTTACCTATGTATTAGCTGGTCCGGGATATATTAATAATGGTGGAATTGCAACACTATGGCACGACCATTTTGCTGAAGAGCTGACGCTGAAATCCAGTATTACTAAATATTTTAACGAGCGAAATAATCAGCTGGTTTTTGGTTTTGAGATGAAATTCAATGATTACCAGTGGATTGACATCACCCGCCCATGGATCGGTGCTCCTATCCGGATTGATGAAAACACCGTTTCTGAGACGTTTCGGGTTGGAGAAAGCTTTGACGCCTGGAGAGTGAAGCCAATGCGTGGTGCCATATTCCTGACCGACAAGATTCGCTACAATGGACTTATTGCTAATATCGGAGGTAGATTTGAGTACTGGTCTCCGGGAACATATGTGGATGATCGGGTTCAGGAAGCGCTGGATCCAAATACCTATTCAACCATTCCTGAGTTTATTGCACAGGATTACCTCGACGAAACCACAGAGATTTTTGGCAACAGGTTTAAGTTCATTTTCCTTCCAAAGGTTAATGTTTCTTTTCCGGTAAGAGAAAATCAGGTGTTGTTCTTTAACTATGGTCACTCGGCTCGTATTCCTCACCCCCGATTTGTGTATGCCGGGCTCGATCCCTTTTACCAGGATCAATCTGATCTCCCAAACCTGGGGAATCCAAACCTGAACCGGGAAATCGATATATCCTATGAAATTGGCCTTCGAAACCAAATTACTGCAAATGATGCACTGAATGTATCGGCTTTCTGGAGAGACAAATATGATTTTGTGACTTCTGAGCTAATCACAGTTGCTGATGTTAATGGAAGACCGACCACAAAGGCTTTCCGGATTAATGGAGACTATGCACGTTCCAGGGGAGTGGAAGTCAGTTATATCAAGCGATATAAAGATCTGCTACAAGGACAGGTTTCATTTACTTATTCCCGCGCAGAAGGTTTGAGTTCAACAAATGACGATAACCTGAATGCGATCAACGCAAGTCAGAATGTGGGCAATAACATTGAGACCCCATTGGCCTGGGATCGCCCATTTGATATTAAAGGAAATATCAGGTTTACCTACGACAGGGATGAACCCTTGTTTGATCTTGCTCCCCTGAACCAGTTCCAGATGTTTTTATCAGCTGTCTGGAGAAGCGGTCAGCGCTACACTCCTTACGAATTTGTAGGGTTTGAAAGAAACCCGGTAACCGGAGTTCGCGATTGGCGCCCAATTTATGAACAGCTAGACGATCCGGCTCAAAGATACAGCGAAGTCGGTCCGGCTTGGTTCTATATGGATTTCAACATAAGAAAGTGGTTTGATGTGAATGGAACCCGAATCGCTGCTTTCCTTGAAATCACAAATATTTTAAATAATCAGAGTTCTGTAATTATTAACCCGGTTACAGGGAAAGGATATAAGAGTTATCCTGCTGGCCAGTCTTCGTTGATCGACTTAAGGGATAACAGAAGTTATGATGTGCCAAATAATGTAAGAGACCCTCGTTATCTGGATCCTACCGATAATAATCTGCCGGCGTATGAAAACCCTGCAAATTATCTTGAGCAGAGACACATCGTATTTGGAGTATCTATAAACTTTTAATTATGAAATTTATTAAAGCATTGATAAAAAGTTGTTTGTTGTTTCTTATCGGAGGGTTGCTTTACAGTCAAAGTGCCTTAGCCCAAACCAGCTATGGTGATGACCGGGCAGGTACTGAAGGCTTTCAGTTTGCGAAAATTTCGATTGACGCACGTAGTGCTGCTATGGGTAATTCTAATATGGCTGATGCTATTGATGGCTCAAGTTTATACTGGAATCCGGCTAACGCTTCTGTTTTGAGTAGTTCAAATGTAATGTTGAATCATACCCAGTATGTGGCAGACATCAACCTTGAGTACTTGAGCTATATCCACAAAATCGGAAGATTTGCTGTAGGAGGAAGTATACAGTACTTAAACTCCGGTGAAATCAATGAGACTACAGAATTTGAACCGCTCGGAACGGGAAGAACATTTAACACCCACCATATATCAGCTGGTGTAACCGGGTCGCATCAAATTACAGATTTGTTTAGTTACGGAATTACTCTCCGATATTTATCTGAGAATTATGTTGATATAACCTATCAAACCGGAGCTATCGACTTTGGTTTTCTTTACTACGTAGGAGAAACCGGCCTTCGGTTTGGAGTAAGCCTGAATAACTTTGGCTTTGAAGCCCCATCTTCTGGTAAAGCAGAATATGAAACATTGGATGGAATAGTTCGGGAAGAACCTACAAGCGACTTATCGTTGCCAACCAGGTTTAATATTGCCGCGGCTTATAATGTGATTGAAAATGAAAACCATGAGCTGTTGATGACAGCACAAATCACAAACCCAAGTGATAATTCCGAACAGTTGAATGTTGGAATTGAATATGGTTTCATCGGTCAGTTTTTTATCAGAAGTGGGTATGAGTTTGGTATTGAAGAAAGAATTTGGCCTAGTCTTGGGGCCGGCGTAGAAGTCCCTTTTATGGACAAAAGATTAAAGGCAGATTACGGATATACCGTTTTTGAGCGTTTAGGTGGAATTCACAGAATTGGTTTAAGTGTAGCTCTATGAAACAAGTAGTAAACAGAATTTTTATTGGTTCCTTAATTCTTACCGCAGGTTTGCTGTATGGATGTGATAATATTTTTGGAGCTAAAGACAATGATACAACAGATGAGATATTTGAAGAGGGAAGTATTGACCCTTCCTTGGAAACCGTTGAAGGGTATGCTCCTGTACTCCCTTTCTGGGGAGGTCCGGACGATCCAGAAGGAAGGTTTTACTCCCCTACTGATGTACATGTTGGTTTTGACCGGTTTGTATATGTAACTGATAGTGTGGGGGTACATTTACTCGACCGGGCTGATTTGAACCCAAGAGTTACCATCGAATTGGACGGAGCAAATGCCGTGACTCAAGACCGGTTACTAAACGTATATGTTTCAGCCCGAATTGACACAGTGATTGAGTCAGTTAATCCTAATATAACCTGGAATTTACCTGCGGTTTTCAAATTCAAAAATATCAATGGAGCTGGTCCATTAATCCGTGTCGATACTCTTATTTTTCCTTTTGATGATGCAAGTTTAAGTACATCAGCTGCTCAGAATGCACGTTTAAATCGCAGTTCTAATGTTAATTATGAGCAGGTTGAAATTACAGGTGTTTCAGCATTAGCTGATAATTCAATATATATAACAAGAAGGGGACCATTTACCGAAACCAATCAAGTTGCCGCTCCAGACAACACAGTACTGGAATTCAGAAGAGTATCTGTGAATGGAGAGTTTACCGGGAAGATGCAGAACGTTCGTCAAATACGAACGCTAAATCCAATCACGCCTTCTCTGAGAAGTGCAATAGGGCTTAGCTCGGTAGCAACTTTTGTAGCGCCTCCCCAACGTGATACTTTTACGGAAGATCGAAGTTTTCTGATAGCTCAGGCTGACCAAACAAGAGATATATCTTTCAGGGTTTTATGGATCAATGCAGTTGAAACGCCAGATGGATTGGTCTTCCAGCAAAACTCACAGCTTTTAGCTCAGGACACTACTCAGGCAGATGGATTTCTATATGAACCGGATAAGTTTCAGCAGCCAACAGATATTGCGTATGGTGGGGATGATGATAGTTATATCTTTGTAGTAGATGCAGCACAACACAAGCTTTATCAGTTTCAGTCTAATGGTCAGGAAGGAGTGCCACCCCCGCCCGGAGCTGAAAATCAAACTAAACAAGTATTAGTTTCATTCGGTGAGTTCGGTTCGGGCCCTAAACAGTTCAAATCTCCAAGTGGTGTAGCGTATTTCAATCAGGTTGTTTATGTAGCCGATAAAGGAAACAATCGAATTGCCCGATATAAACTTACTACTGACTTCGAATAAAAAGAATCATTAAATGAAGAGGCATGTCCTTCTATTCCTGATTACTATTTCATGCCTCAACGTAAGTTGCCAGAAAAGGCAGGCTCCTGCTGGTGAAAAGGTTCTTCTCGTTTCCTTTGATGGTTTTCGTTCTGATTACCTGACGAAGGCCAATACTCCGAATTTTGACGTGCTGGTGAATACAGGAGTGATAAGTGATGGCCTGATTCCCATCTTTCCTTCAAAAACCTTTCCTAATTATTATGCAATAGCAACAGGGTTATATCCTGAAAATAACGGGTTTGTAGGGAACAGTATGTACGACCCTGAAATGGATGCCCGATTCTCGATGAGAAACCGTGATGCGGTAGAAAACCCAGATTGGTATGAAGGAGAACCCATTTGGAATACGGTAGAAAAAGCGGGCAAAAAGGCAGGTACTATGTTTTGGATTGGTTCAGAAACCCCCATTCAGGGTATGAGGCCAACATATTGGAAAACTTATAACCAGGGAATGCCTGACTCAGCCCGAATCGATACGGTCATAAAGTGGCTTTCTTATGGAGATGAACAGGAAGTTGACTTTGCGACCCTTTACTTTAGTTTTGTGGATGGTATTGGACATCGTTTCGGGCCAGACACACCTGAAGTAGTTGAGGCTATAGAAAGAGCAGATGATTTGGTTGGCTATTTGATTGAAAAGATGGAAGCTGCTGGTCTGGATGAAAATACAAATCTCATGATTGTATCTGATCATGGAATGTCTGCGGTTTCCAGAGAACGAATCGTGGTATTGGATGAGATGATCAATCCTGACTACCTGAATTTTATAGAATACAGTCCTTCCATAATGGCCAACATAGAAGAGGGGAAACTCGAGGAAGTATATTCAGCCCTAAAAGCCAATGAAGAAAATTTTAAAGTCTATAAGAAAGAAGATATTCCGGAGCGCTATAATCTGAAAAACCATTCCAGAGTTCCTGAGTTATTGCTGGTTGCTGATCCTGGATATACCATCAATACCCGAGACTATTTTGAGTCCCGCGAAAATTATCCCTCGGGTGGTGCGCACGGCTTTGATAATCAGGAGAAAGAGATGCATGCGATATTTGTGGCTAATGGCCCTGATTTCAGGAAAGGATATCGGGGAAAAGCATTTCAAAATGTTCACCTTTATACTTTGATGGCCCACCTGATGAAGGTTCCGCCTGCTGAAAACGATGGGAGTCTGGACAGTTTATCAGTGTTTTTAAAGTGATTATGGAAACTTTTTTACCAAAAAATCGCTTCCAAACGCTTTATTAAGATTGCATCTGTCTAAAAGTGAGGGGATATTCCCTTGCTGAAATACTCAGTCTTTCACAACCTAACAGAGTTTTAAAAATATGCCATACATTGTTACTGAACCTTGCATTCAATGTAAATACACTAACTGCGCAGCCGTTTGTCCGGTCGATGCCTTTCGCGAAGGTCCAAACTTCTTGGTTATAGATCCAATGGAGTGTATAGACTGTGATGCATGCGTATCCGAATGTCCTGTTGAAGCGATTTACCCAGATGACGAAGTTCCTGAAAAATGGGAAGATTATATCGACTTGAATGAAAGACTATCTGAAGCTTGGGAAGACCGCATCATTAATGAAACTCAGGATGCCTTACCCGACGCAGATGACTGGGCTACTAAAGAAGATAAACGAGATCAGCTGGTAGAAGCCTGGTAAATTTATCTGGCATTTTATACGAGCCTGACTGACTCTAACGATTCCTAAGAATCATTTTTATTGCCTGAAAATACCTCCATTTTAAGCGCATCGTCCTCCCCAAAAATAATGGGGATTATAAATGCTACGCCTGACTCATTTAGTGATGGTGGAAAATATTTGGATCATAGCCGGGCAATGGATCGCATTCACCTGATGCTCAAAAACGGTGCGGAGATTATAGATGTGGGAGGGGAATCAACCCGGCCGGGCGCTGACCCTGTTTCGGTAGAAGAAGAGTTAGAGAGAGTGATTCCACTGCTCGAACAAGCAGTGACTGTATTTAGTGATGCTGTTTTTTCCATCGACACAACCAAGTATGAAGTTGCCAAAAAGGCATTGCAAGCCGGGGCAAAAATTGTCAATGATGTAAGCGGACTCCAAAAAGAACCACGCCTTGCAGACCTTTGCGCTGAGTATGATGCCACTTACATTCTTATGCATTCTCAGGGCGATTCCAAGACTATGCAGAAAAACCCGGAATATGATGATGTAGTGGAGGACGTAATAACATTTTTTGAGCGACAGTCCGCTGAAGCAAAAAAAAGGGGAGTTCATCATCTCATTTTAGACCCGGGAATTGGGTTTGGTAAAACGCTACAGCATAATCTTAAATTGATTGCCCACCTTGACAAATTCAAAAAATTTGGTTTCTCTATATTAGTAGGAGCTTCACGCAAGTCCATGATCGGTAAAATATTAGACGACCGGCCTACAGACGATCGCATAACCGGGACTGTTGCACTACACTATCATGCACTGATGAAAGGAGCAAATATCCTCCGTGTACATGATGTGAAGGAAGCTTCCGATTCAATTCGTATATTCAACGCAGTTCAATCCCAACAATAACATAATCCGGCGGCCTTGTTTCCCATTGGTTTCCTTGAATTCGGCTTAAAAGATTTTGCCGAGACGCTCATTATTGCGCTCGTACTGGTCTATCTGTACCGGTGGGTGAAGGGTACGTTTGCCATTCAGGCGGCACTGGGTATTTTATTTGTGGTGATCATTAATGTGATAATTGGTCTGCTGGGTTTTACCACCATAAACTCCATTTTAAGTCAGATACTGGATGTTGGTATCATTGCTCTGATTATCCTTTTTCAACCGGAAATTAGGAAGTTGCTTTATCGCTTGGGAACCAACACCAGTCTGGATCGGTTTTTCTCCACCTCCAATTCAGACCGGACTATTGATGAAATCATAGAAGCCGTTAAGGAAATGTCGAAAAATAAAACCGGAGCACTCATTGTATTTGCCCGGACTTCTTCATTACAGGATTTGGTTGATGCCGGCGTTAATATTGATGCGGAAATACGAAGCGAACTGATCACCACGATTTTTCAGAAAGATACTCCGCTCCATGACGGTGCTGTTGTGATTCGAGGAAACCGGATTGTAGCAGCAAGTTGTTATCTGCCCATTTCTCAAAACCCAAATATCTCTTCTTCATTTGGAACCCGGCACCGTGCAGCTGTAGGAATCAGTGAATCAAATAATGTATTTGTGATCGCAGTATCGGAAGAAACCGGTCGTATTTCTATAGCCAGAAACGGAGCGCTTACCAGTGGGCTTACCATCCAGAAACTGCGAGCTGAAATGGAAGAAACTTTCGGCAGCCAGAAGTTTGATGAAGACGTGGCCTTCAGTTCTGCCCAGGCCGATATGAAGCTTAATTAGGGTTTCGTTAATCGGGAAATGGTTAACCGTTGGTCGTGGGACCCCGAATAACGAACTACCTATCCAAAAACTCTTTCATTAAATCTTTGGCGGCTTTGTAGGAAGATATTTTTCCTTCCTGAACCTGCTTTCGGTAGGTTTCTAATTTCGATTTCAGGTCTGCATCCCCATAAAATGCCTGATGTAATTCCTGGTTGATGCTTTCATTCAGCCAGTAGTTGGCCTGTTCTTTCCGCTGTAGTTCGAAATAACTTTTGGCTTTTGTGTGCCGGATAAACTCGTCAACGATATTCCAAACCTCCGGGATACCCTTGTAATGAAAAGCTGAACAGGTTGTTACTTTGGGAATCCAGCCGGATTCGGTGGGCGGGAAAAGGTGCAATGCATTTTTGTACTCGGCCATAGCCCGCTTGGCAGCATCCTCATTACCAGAGTCTGCTTTATTGATGACAATGGAATCGGCCATTTCCATAATGCCGCGTTTAATACCCTGGAGTTCATCTCCTGCTCCAGCCAGCATCAATAATAAAAAGAAATCAACCATAGAGTGAACGGCCGTTTCCGATTGACCTACTCCAACGGTTTCTATGAGGATGGTATCAAAGCCTGTTGCTTCACAGAGGGTGATGGTTTCCCGTGTACTCCTTGCCACTCCACCGAGAGAGCCCGAGGTTGGGGTGGGGCGGATGTAGGCATTGGGATGATTAGATAGCGTCTCCATGCGGGTTTTATCGCCTAAGATACTTCCGCGTGTTTTAGAACTGGAAGGATCAACCGCAAGAACAGCTAAAGACCGATTTTTCTCCTCAATCACATAATTTCCAAAGGCTTCAATAAAGGTGCTCTTACCCACACCGGGTACACCGGTGATACCGATGCGAATGGAATTGCCGGAATGAGGCAGGCATCCTTCAATAATTTCCTGGGCTAAATTCTGATGCTCTTGTTTCGTGCTTTCGATAAGGGTAATGGCACGGCTTAAAAGCATTCGGTTTCCCGATAAAATACCATCTATATAATCTTTAGCTGGGATGTCTTTTTTACTCATTGACCGTTATCTGAATAATTCTCAATAAGTACTTCCAGAATTTGTTTAGCTGCTTTAGGTATAACAGTTCCCGGGCCGAAAACGGCAGTTACTCCGGCATTATAAAGAAAATCGTAGTCTTGTTGAGGGATGACACCACCAGCAATAACGATGATATCTCCGCGGCCTTGTTTTCTAAGCTCTTCAATAACCTCGGGAACCAGTGTTTTATGTCCACCCGCAAGACTTGAAACCCCGAGAATGTGGACGTCATTTTCTACAGCTTGACGGGCAGCCTCCTGCGGTGTTTGGAAAAGAGGGCCGATATCCACATCAAAACCCAAATCGGCAAAGCTGGTAGAAATTACTTTTGCGCCCCGATCGTGACCATCCTGTCCCATTTTAGCGACCATAATGCGCGGGCGACGCCCATCTAGTTCAGCAAATTTATCAGCTAAATTAAGGGCTTCTTTAAACTGATCGTTGTTTTTTAATTCAGAAGAATACACGCCGGAAATAGATTTAATGGTTGCTTTATACCGCCCAAAGGCCTTTTCCATGGCATCAGAAATTTCGCCAAGGGTAGCCCGCTCCCGGGCAGCATCAACTGCTAAAGCTAATAAATTTCCTTCTCCTGATTCCGCGCATTTTGTAAGCTTATCGAGTGAAGCTTGAACGGCTTCATCATTCCGTTCCTCCTTCATTTTATTGATGCGCTCAATCTGAGATTTTCGAACTTTCACGTTGTCAACTTCCAATACTTCGATCTCGGATTTCTCCTCAGTCTGAAATTTATTTACGCCTACTATCGTGTCTTTGCCAGAGTCGATGCGGGCCTGTTTTCTTGCAGCCGCTTCTTCAATGCGCATTTTCGGGATACCCGTTTCGATAGCTTTCGCCATTCCGCCCAATTCTTCCACTTCACCAATAAGCGACCAGGCTCGTCTCGCAATTTGATCCGTAAGGTATTCTACATAGTAAGAACCAGCCCATGGGTCCACCGCTTTAGTGATTCCTGTTTCTTCCTGTAAAAACAGTTGCGTATTTCGGGCAATTCGGGCAGAGAAATCAGTAGGCAGTGCAATAGCTTCATCCAAAGCATTAGTGTGCAGAGATTGAGTGTGGCCCAGTGCAGCTGCCATTGCCTCTACTGTTGTTCGTGCTACATTATTAAATGGATCTTGTTCTGTGAGGCTCCAGCCAGAAGTTTGGCAATGCGTTCTTAGTGAAAGCGATTTTGGATTCTTGGGGTTAAAAGACTTCACAATTTTAGCCCATAGTAACCGAGCAGCCCGCATCTTGGCAATTTCCATAAAATGATTCATTCCAATGGCCCAGAAAAAAGATATTCGAGGGGCAAAATCATCGATATCCATACCAGCTTCAATTCCTGTTCGAAGATATTCCAAACCATCTGCCAGTGTATAGGCAAGTTCGATGTCACAGGTTGCACCGGCTTCCTGCATATGATATCCACTAATAGAAATGGAATTAAATCGGGGCATATTTTGAGAGGTGTACTCAAAAATGTCACCAATGATTTTCATAGACGGTTCTGGCGGATAGATATAGGTATTCCGAACCATAAATTCTTTCAGGATGTCATTCTGAATGGTCCCTGAAAGCTGTTCTGGTTTCACGCCTTGTTCCTCCGCAGCGACAATATAGAAAGCCATCACCGGGATTACGGCTCCGTTCATGGTCATGGAAACAGACATTTTATCCAGCGGAATTTGATCAAAGAGAATTTTCATATCCTCCACCGAATCAATAGCCACTCCGGCTTTGCCTACATCTCCGGAAACTCTGGGATGGTCGGAATCATAACCACGATGTGTAGCCAGATCAAACGCTACAGAGAGCCCTTTTTGACCGGCTTCAAGATTTCGGCGGTAAAAAGCATTGGATTCTTCTGCAGTAGAAAATCCAGCGTACTGACGGATAGTCCAGGGACGAACGGCATACATCGTGGAATAAGGTCCGCGAAGATAGGGAGGAATGCCGGCTGCATAATCCAGATGTTCCAGCTTTTTGATGTCCTCTTTTGAGAAACGGGACTTTACAGAAATCTGCTCAGGGGTCTCCCATGTATCCTGATGGTTAGTTTTCTGATCAGTCTTACCATTTGGTTTAAAGTCTATTTTGGAGAAATCTTTTTTCATTACCCTTCTCCATTCTGAAGTTCAGCTTCAATATTCAAAAGCGATATTTTGTCGATCGTAATACATTCATTCATATCCTGGTCAAAGCTGGCAAAATTTTGAATTTTGAATTCTAAATTTTGAATATTTTTGTCCGGCCGATATTTATTCACCCCAACCAACACGTTGTTCTTCTTTTTATAAGCATCAATTTTTTCTTGTCTTGATGAAGAAATCAGTCTTTGGATATATCCTGATTTCAGGCTCTCATAAAAACCACCTCTAGCCTCAATTTCCTGGAATAGTGTCCAGCTTTTTTGGGCAATACTATCTGTTAGTACCTCAATGTAATATGAGCCCGCTCCGGGGTCAGCGACTTTGTCAAGATAGGCCTCCTCCTGAAGAATGATCTGGATATTCCGCGCAACACGTGAGGCAAAACTTGAGTCTTCAGAAAAGTGCTCGTCGTATCGATGGACAGTAACAGCATCACATCCACCAATCGCAGCAGACATCGCCTCGGTTGTAGTGCGGAGCAGGTTGTTATGAGCATCAGTTTGAGATTTATTCCAGAAGCTGGTTTCTGCGTATAAATAAGTCGGTATGTCTTTTAATTCATATCCATCCAGAACCTGAGCCCAGACAAGTTTGAAGGCCCTGAATTTTGCAATCTCAAGAAAGTAATTCGGTCCTGAAGCTAAATTGAAATGAAGGTTTTGGGAAAGTTTCGAGTCTAAGCCAAGGTATTCGTTTCCGGCAGCCAGAGAAAAAGCTAACTGCTGAATAATGGTGGCGCCGGCATTGGCAAACACCGAAGACTCAACGGCACAGAATAGAAAAGGGCCTTCAAATGAATGAATCATTTTCTCAAGTTCTGGCTTTGAAGGCAGCTTTCCATTTAGCAATGCTTGTGAAAAAGGATCAAAATTAAAACTAACCGTAATCTCATCTTCATTTAAACCTTTTTCACGACAGACTTCTTTGAGCCATTTAGCTGCTTCAGGTGAAGAAATTGTACTGCCAAATCTCAGTGTGATAAGTTCAATTTGAATGTCTTTTAACAAGTTCTCCAGATCGCCACGGGATTGCAGGTAGTTTTTGGCTGGACAGAAATATAATCCGGAAGCTCCATTCTCGAGTGCATGCAGGGCTTCTTTATTTGCTTCCGATACCACCGAACTTTCCACAGGTTCCAGAACATTCCAGGAGGCTTGGGCTGCAATGGGTTCAGGTGAAAGAGAAAGATCGCGTAAGTTTTCTTCCCGGTAAAATGGAAGAGGATTGACCCCTTCTCCGGATTTCCACCGAAGCACATCTTTATAATCTTTTCCTTTAAGGTCTTTCTCGATTACGGCTTCCCATTCCTCAGTAGATATGGGCGGAAACTCATCAAAATGAAGGGCTTTTTCGAAGTCTGAATTTTCCAAAAGTTGCTTACGGATTTTTAAGTTTTGTATTATCAACAAAAATAAACAGGTCAGAAGTTCTTTACTAACCGTATTCAAAAAATACGGTTTTAATTAGTAAAAAAGCGCTTACAATTTGTATATTCAATCTCACATTCACTCATAATTAATAGATTTAGTTTTATAGATGGAACAGACCGAGCAACTAATTCCACCTCTAACACAGCTCACCGAAGACGAGCAAATGCTTAAAGAAGCTGCGGCAGACTTTGCTGAAGCATCCATTAAACCCTTGGTTGAGGAAATGGATGAGAATGCTAAGCTGGATCCGGATTTAGTAAAACAATTTTTTGAGATGGGGCTGATGGGAATTGATATTCCCGAGCGATATGCCGGAGGTGGTGGAACCTTTATGATGTCTGTTGTAGCAATAGAACAGATATCAAGGGTAGATGCATCAGCAGGTGTATTTATGGATGTGCAAAATACACTGGTGAATAATGCTTTCGTGAATTTTGCGTCCGATTACCTGAAAGAAAAGTATTTACCACAGTTAGCCACAGAAAAAGTCGGCGCCTATTGTTTGTCTGAAGCAGGTTCGGGAAGTGATGCTTTCGCGCTCAAGACTACCGCCAAAGAAGATGGGGATCATTTTGTATTGAACGGGTCGAAGCTCTGGATTACCAATGCCAACGAGGCAGACATCTTTTTGGTAATGGCTAATATAAATCCTGAAGCTGGATACAAGGGAATTACGGCATTTGTGGTTGAGCGCGGAATGGAAGGGTTCTCAATTTCCAAGAAGGAGAATAAACTGGGAATTCGTGCGAGTTCAACCTGTGAAATCTTACTGGAAGACTGCCGTGTACCTAAAGAAAATGTACTGGGTGAAGTTGGTAAAGGATATAAAGTAGCCATCGAAACCTTGAATGAGGGACGGATTGGGATTGGTGCCCAGATGATTGGTATTGCCCAGGGTGCTTTTGATGCGGCTCTTGCCTATGTGCAGGAACGTAAGCAGTTCGGGAAGGCAATTTCTGAATTTCAGGGTGTTCAGTTTCAGCTGGCACGCATGGCAACAGATATAGAAACCGCTCGTTTACTGGTTTACAATGCAGCCCGAATGAAAATGAATGGCCAAAACTTTTTGAAAGAAGCCGCAATGGCTAAATTTTATTCCTCTGAAGTAGCTGAAAGTGTAAGTTCGCAAGCAGTTGACTTGTTTGGGGGATATGGATATGTGAAAGAATATCCCGTAGAGAAATATTACCGTGATTCTAAGATCGGTAAAATCTACGAGGGTACAACGAACATGCAACTCAGCACAATAGCTAAGTTGCTACTTCGATGAGTGAGTGAGAAAAGGGGGCTTCGGCCCCCTTTTATTTTTAAAGCTTTGCTGGTTTAAAGTGGAAAAAACCATTCAGAAACCGTTGTTTATTGAGCTCTTCCTGTGAAACAGCACATCGAAACCCTACATCGCTATGAGTCATTAAATCGTAACTGCCAACCCGCCAGAATGTTTGGGCAGATTCAATAATGGGTTCCTGAAAACTACCTCCTCGTAAAATCCGGACACCGCGTTTTTCAATCGGATAAATATCATGTGGTTTATCATATTCCTGATAAAATGAACCAACGTATTCCATTACGTTTCCGCTCATATCAAATAGCCCTAATGCATTTGGTTTCCTGGAGCCCACAAAATAGGAGAACTCAATATTAGAGAGTTTTGTAATAGCATATTTTTCCAGAGAATCAGGATTATTTGTACCAGAATACCTCATATTCTGCCCCCTTTCCCGGGCAGCGAACTCCCACTCTGCTTCGGTAGGCAAACGCCAGCCCAAGGAATTGCAATAAGCCAAAGCGTCGTGCCAGTTCACATAAACAACTGCCCGAGTCCCGCGGCCATAATCGCGATCGGAGGGTAGGGGTCTCTTGGTTTGCTGTGCAAAAGCATCGTATTGTTCGAAAGTAATTTCATATTTCCCTATATAATAGTCATTTAATGTAACTTCATGGATGGGTAAAGCGTCCGTATTCAGGCTGTCAATGATATCTCCCATAAAAAAAGTCCCACCTTCAACTTTAACCATTTCAGGTTTGGGAATGTTGGGAGTTTCTTTCAATAAAGAACAGCTACAGGTTAAGATTGTTATTAATAACAGGTATAGCGATAGCTTGAAATTATGCATACTAAAAAGATAGTATTAATAGGGAAAAATTTCTGGGATAATTGGAATGATGTTGATTTAGTAAGAGTTTTATTGGGGTAAAATTAGGCGTCAGTATGTCAAAATTGTAAAACCAAAGTAGTAAGATGGATCAAAAGCTAGACCCGGAAGTATTGGAACAAATCAAAAAGTGTAGTAAGGATGAGGCATCATTCTCAAAGCTGGAAGAATTGTTTGGAGAGCTTTTTCAGCATTATCAAAACACAAAAAAACAGCTCTCACTAGTTGAACAAGCTATAAAACATGATTATGACTCCATTCTTATTACAGAGTTAAATCTGGAAAAACCCGGTCCTAAAATTGTATATGTCAATGAAGGTTTTACCCGAATGACAGGCTACACAAAAGAAGAAGTTCTCGGTAAAACCCCAAGAATATTGCAAGGTGAGAAAACCGATCGCCACGTGCTCGACAGACTCAAGGAAAGACTTATTGAAGGCCAGGCTTTTTTCGGGCATACGGTAAATTACAGGAAAGACGGGTCCGAATTTATTAATCAATGGGATATCCATCCCCTCACTAACAATAAAGGTGAGATTACCCATTGGGTTTCTTATCAACGAGATATTACGGACCGCAAAGAATCGAGTAAACTGGTATTTGATGCCAATCTTGATTTTGACAATCTGGTAGAAGAGTCAAAGAAAACATTTATTGATTTGGATATTCAGGGTAACATTATTTCATCCAATAACTCTTTCAAAAACCTATTGGGTTATGATGCAGATGAACTCAAAACGGTTAAAATCTGGGATCTTGTAGTTGAAAATGATAAGAAAGAGATGAAATCATTATTCAGTGACTTTGACTCCAAAAAGATTGAAGACAAGCAATATCCATGGGAATTTACTCAGAAAGATGGTGAAACAGTTAAGCTGGAGGGAACCATCAACTATTTTGTCAGCAATGATGAGACAATAATAAGAGTGCATTTCGATAATATTTCACTTCGAAATCGTATTATTGAAACTCTGAAAAAGAAGAAAAACAGCTTGGAAAATATTGTCGGCAAAAAAGATGAATTTACCCTTAGGTTTGCAGTTGGAAGTGACGGGAAGACCGGATGTAAGTTTGTTTCGGATAACTTTTCGAGTATAACGGGCTTAAATCCGGAACTTATTCTTGATAATGGCATCAAAAATGTAATTCATGCTGATGATCTTGGAGATGCGGAAAAAGCACTCGAAAAGGCTTTCAACGGTACTTCCTCCAGTATCAGTTGCAAATATAAAACGGCCGATAATAATTATGTGTCGGTGATACAGTCATTCAAGCCAGATTACGCCAAAGATGGGGATCGCGTTGAAAGTGTAAAAAGCGTAGCAATGATCGAACTTGAGGTCGAAAAATAGTGAGTAATTAAATTGATATTTAAAGCCCGCCAAAGTGCGGGCTTTTTCTTTATGTAGAACCGGTTAACCCGTATATTGAAAATAAAAATGGATATTCAGGCAACAGAAGAACGCATTATCAAAGAGTTCGAATTACTGCAGGACTGGCCCGAACGATACAAGTACATCATTAAGCTCGGAGATAAACTAGACCCACTACCCGAGGATGATCGTATCGAAGAGAATTTGGTAAAAGGATGTCAGAGCCAGGTTTGGCTTACCGCCGAAATGAAAGATGATAAGGTAGTTTTCAAGGCGGATAGCGATGCTGCCATCACCAAAGGGTTGGTTTCACTGATGGTTCGGTTTTATTCGGGCCAGGAACCGGATGTTATTATTAACAAAAAACCTGAGTTTATTGATAAAATAGGAATGGCTCAGCACCTTTCACCAACCCGGGCAAATGGCCTTGCATCCATGGTAAAACAAATGAAAATTTATGCCATGGCTTTTAAAGCACAGAAAACGTTATCGTAATCTAATTGTAAGGCTCATAATAAATCGTTTAATTTCCCTATCTAACGGGGATAAGCAATGGATATGAGTTCAAAATTTTCTCTTACCGGTATTTCTGATATCGCTTTAGGTAAGGACCTGAGATCGAAGGATGAAGTTGTAGGTAAAAAAGCAGGAATGACCGTACTAAATTCGGTTTCATTCTTTTTAGCCGGGGTATCAATTCTTTTTCTGATCGCTTTTCAGATTAATGAATCTGTTTCACTTACATGGTTTTTTCTATCGGAAGCCATTGCCTTCCTGCTTATCCCACTATTAGCTCGTCAGGGCTTTGTGAAGGCTTCAAAAATCTTGCTTATTGCTTACGCTGACATCGGTATTATCATTCTCAGCTCTGTTTTTGGTGGTGATGCTATGATTCAGGCTTTCTTTATTCCTGCAATGGGACTTTCTATTCTGCTATTTGACAATACCCAGGTTCATCTTCGAAATATGGGTATTCTGCTATCCATACTTTCTTATTTCATTCTGGATTACATAATTTTTGAGCGGATTAGTATTTCTGAAAGCAGCTTCTCCCTGGTACGTTGGAGTGTTTTGACGGGTTCTTTCGTAACTACCTGGTTAATCTTTAACACGTTTTCCCAATTTAAGGAAGATGCAGAGCATCAAACACTGGAGCTTCTGCAAAAAGAGCAGGAATTGAATCAAGAGCTGAGCCTTAAACAGGAAAAACTTGAGACCTATATCGAGCAGCTTGAAGTGGCAACGGAAGAGCTTGCAAAAAGTACAAAAGCTAAATCCGAGTTTCTGGCTACTATGAGTCATGAAATCAGGACACCGATGAATGCCATTTTGGGGATGACACATCTGCTAAAACAAGACAGCCCGCGTCAAGATCAGATTGAACCAATTAATATCCTGGACTTTTCAGGAAAGACCTTGCTTTCACTTATTGATGATGTACTGGATTTTTCAAAAATTGAGGCTGGAAAAATTGAATTTGAAAGTATTGAGTTTGAGCTCAATAAGCTTGTCAATGTCATTATAGAAAGCTTTAAAATTACTGCAAAGAACAAGGGAATCGACATTAATACCGAAATTGGAGAGGGTATACCGAATATCCTGATTGGTGATCCTGCGAGGCTAACACAAATTTTAAATAACCTTGTCAGCAATGCCCTGAAATTTACCGAAGAAGGTGAAGTCCGTTTATCTGTCAATGCAGTAGAAGACCTTGACCAATCGATCCGCTTACAATTTGCGATTTCAGATACTGGTATTGGAATTGAGGAAGCACGTGTAAATACCATATTCGAAAGTTTTACCCAGGCCAGCCAAAATACAAAGCGACTATTTGGCGGAACCGGTTTAGGACTTACGATCAGTAAACAGCTTGCAGAGCTGCAAGGGGGCTCTATTTCTGTTGAGAGTGAGGAAGGTGAGGGCAGCACTTTCTTCGTTGAATTAACTTTTGATAAAGGATCGTCCGATGATGAGGCCAAGGCTATCACACAAGATGAAGATAGTTCGAAGAGTTTAAGCGGCCTTCGTGTACTGCTAGCCGAAGATAACCTGGTGAATCAAAAGGTGATGTTACGTTTTCTGGAGCGCTGGAATGTTGAGATGAAAGTGGTCGATAATGGGGAAGAAGCTGTAGAAGCGATCAGAGAAAGTAATTTTGATGTTGTACTGATGGATCTTCAGATGCCAACGATGGATGGGTATGAAGCTTCAGAGCATATTAGAAAATTGGATGATCCCTACAAGCGTAATATCCCGATTATCGCTCTTACAGCGGCTGCATTGAAAGAGGTAAGGGAAAAAGTGTATGCTTCTGGCATGAATGATTTTGTGACCAAACCGTTTAACCCAGCTGACCTAGAACAGAAATTGGTGCAGTATATCGAGAAGTAGCCTGAAGATTATTTCAGGTTTCTTTTCATAATACTGGCCATCTTCCGATTGCTTTCAGAAGCAGAATTTTCGAGGGTTTTTATAACTTTTTTCTGGTCTTCAATACTTCGGTTTTGATTGAACTTAAATTTCCCTTCCAGCTTTGTAATATTTATTCTGATCCCTACAATTCCTCTCAATAAACGTTCTCTCTTGGAGTGAGCAGCTTCGTAATCCCAGTCGGAATTAACACCTTCCTCATGATGGTAAGTAAGCGAGTCAACCATTTCTCGCAATTCATCAATATTGTGTACGATCGTTGGAGTTCCATACACATGAACAGCAGCATAGTTCCAGGTAGGCACGGTGTTTTGGTTTTTGTACCAGCTGGGGGAGATATATCCATGGGTACCCTGAAAAACGATCAAAACCTCCGCCTTTTCGTTTATGTGCTGCCAATGTTTATTTGCCCGTGCGAAATGACCAATCAGTATGTCATCATTCCTGTTCACCATAAAAGGAAGGTGTGTTGCTTCGGGAGTACTTTCTGTCTGTGAAAAAATCAGCCCAAAGTTATGCTCTTCTATAAAAGGATATAGAATATTAGGGTCAGTTTCTTTAAATGAATTTGGATTGTACATTGGCAGAAATTGTTCTTTAAAAAAGATGTCCCCTTTCAGGAATACTATTTGTCATAGGGTTGAACATTAACTCATTTATAGTAGAATTATGAAAAAATATATGCTTTTACTTTTTGACAAAGAAGATGCTTACAAAGAAATGTCCCCTGAGGACTATCAGAGAGAAATTGAAGCCCATGGCAGGTGGATTGAAGAGTTGGGAGAACACTTTGATTCAGGTGAGGCATTAGAGCTTCCGGCAAAAAACGTTCGGGGGGAAGAGAAAGTTGTAACCGATGGCCCTTTTTTAGAAGCCAAAGAACTAGTGGGCGGTTTTTACATTATAAATGCTGAAAGCATGGAGCATGCGGCCGAACTCTCAAAAGGTTGCCCGGTTTTTCGTATGGGAGGAAGTATTGAGGTACGGGAAATAATGGCCATGTAATTTGCAGCATGCAGGTCAACATAAAACTCATAATTTGGTCGATCATCTTTTTCGGGAAGAATCGGGAAAGATGACGGCCATCTTGATTCGTCTTTTTGGATTCCGTAAAGCGGAGCTTGCTGAAGATATTGTTCAGGAGACATTTATATCAGCGATGAAGAATTGGCCAATAAAAGGTGAGCCGGATAATCCTTCAGCATGGCTGATGCAGGTTGCTAAAAATAAAGCTATTAACGTAGTCAAAAGAGAGAAGCTGATTCAGGAAAAAGAATCGATTATCAATCATGAGTTTCAAAATGATGAAGTTTATATTGAGCAATTATTTCAAGAGCAGGAAATAAAAGACAGCCAGCTAAGTATGCTGTTTACGTGTTGCTATAAAGAGATTAAAGAACGCGAGCAGCTTATGCTGATCTTAAAGATACTTGGAGGTTTTAGTGATGCTGAAATAGCCAGTGCGTTACTCATGAATCCGGCCGCTGTGAAAAAAGCGATTTACCGGGCCAAGACTGAAGTAAGGAGTTATTATAAGCAACTGCCCGAATTTAAAACCCCGGCTATTAAGGAAAGGGTTGAAACCGTTCTAAAAGCCGTTTATTTATTATTTAACGAAGGCTATAAAACCAGTTTTGGTGAACATCTCATAAACATAGACTTATGTTATACGGCTCTTCGACTTGCTCATCTTTTAGCAGATTTAGAGAATATAGATCGGGGAGCTGTTCATGCATTATTGTCGTTAATGTACTTTAATACAGCTCGTTTTCCGGCACGGACAGATGAGCAATCTGCCATGATAGATCTAAGAGACCAAGACCGAAAGCTGTGGGATAAAGGTCTAATATATAAAGGATTTGAACAGCTGTCGAAATCACGGGAAAGCCGTGTATTGAGTGCTTATCATCTCGAGTCTTCCATTGCATCTGTACATGCTATGGCCGCCACTTTTGAGGATACAAACTGGGATTTGATTTTGAAATACTATGAGAAGCTACTCAAAATGAGGCCCTCCGAAATTATTGAGTTGAATTATGCCATCGCCTTGAGTTATGCAAAAGGAGCAAAGGCCGGGCTTCGTAAACTGGAAGAAATTGATATTCCAGGAATAAAAGATCGGCAGTATTTGCTGTGGGCTGCTAAAGCAGAAATGAATGTCCGGCTTGAAAACTATGGAGTCGCCAGGTCTTACTATCAGGTTGCCTGTGATTTGGCGCCATCTAAAATAGATGAGGAGTATTTACTTCGAAAAATGAAAGAAAATGACTTGAAGAACTTATCAAAAAACTAAAGCCGCCTCTGTTGTTAGAAGCGGCTTTTTTATTTAATAATGTTTTTAAAAGCTACAGCAGAATTACTTCTTGGTAGCTTTTTTAGCTTGAGGAGCCTGCTTTTTTGCAGCTGCTTTAGGGGCAGATTTTGAAGCAGGTTTTTGTTCTTTGTTAGCCATGGTTTCGGCCTCCAAACAAAAGGTTTTGGTTATGTTCTTTCGCCCGTTTTGGCAAATTCCTAACCCATGTTCAGACAGATGAGCACTCTGAGACATTGAATGAATATTCGCACCTTTTTTATCATTAATCAATAGGTAAGCAAGGTGTTGAAGAAATATTTTTCAAAAAAAAGAACTGCCTTCCCTCCGGAAGACAGTTCCTGGTTTTTCGGGGTACAAATAAAATCTGGCTGTACTTAGTGCTGTTCAGGAATGGCTATATAGAACGTAGTGCCTTGATTATCCTTGGTCTCAACTTTTACACCACCATTGTGTAATTCCACAAATTGTTTGACAATAGGCAGCCCTAATCCCGTGCTGATCTCGCCTTGAGTGCCTTTACGTTGGTGTTTTTTGTTTTTGGTAAACAAGGTTGGAATAAACTCTTGTGGAATACCCAGGCCGGTATCAGATACCGAGCAGTAAAGCATTCGATTATCAGTTTCAAGTATTTCAGCTTTAACAGTAATGACATCACCTGATGAACTAAACTTAAGTGCGTTGGAAATCAGATTACTCATAATCAGTTTGAACTTTTCATCATCAAGTTTAAAAAGTCCGGGAGTATCAAATTCAGTAATAATATCTATCTGCTTGGCCTTTGCAAGAGGAGTATAAATATGAATAAGATCTATAATGAGTTCATCTACCTGAACCTCATCAAGTATAAGGCTGGATTCTCCATTTTCCAGTGAATTGGACACCAATTCGCTGGTGTAGTTTACCAGCTTTCTGCCACTTACTTCAATCATCGAAAGAATACTATTCAATTCATCCCGATCTCCTTCCCAAAAGTTTTGTAAATAATGGGTAGAGCTGATAATGCCATTGAGTGGACTCTTAATATCGTGGTTGACTGCCCGTAAAAACTGGTCTTTCTCACGGTTTAGTTTTTCGAGTTTTTGCTGAGTCCGGCGAATTTCAAGCCGGGAGACAATTTCATTAGCAATCGTCTTAAGAGCTTTTTTTTGAGTTTTGCTAAGTTCTTTTGGCTTAGTGTCGAGTACACATAGGGCTCCCAGATTTAATCCCTTTTCGGTTCTAAGAGGATAGCCTCCGTAATACTTTAGAAAGGGATCACCTTCTACATAAGAAGCATTTTTGAACCGATCGTCCTGGGTAAGATCCTGAATTTCCAGGTTTTCGTTACCCATTATAGTGTAGGTGCAAATGGCTTCTGACCGAGACCTTTCTTCTCCACTCTCAAGTCCATAAGCCGATTTTGTCCATTGTCTGTGATGGTCCAGAAGATTCATCTGAGACATCGGACTCTCGGTGATAATAGCTGCAAGCTCTACCAGGGAATCAAATTCTTCTTCAGGCAGGGTGTCGAGTATATTATATTTCTCGACGGCCATCTGTCTCTCTGACTCATTATCGGGAAGCGGGAAACCCGTTGTTTTATTTTGTTCGATTAATTGCTGCATGGTAAATAATCTTTTTTAATTTCTTAAAGCACTATGTGGTCCTTTTGCTTCTCTTTTGGCAAAATGAATTGAGAGAATGCTCTCTTTGTCCTGATTTAACTCAATATTCCCATGAATTTGGGTCGACAATACCTCAATAAGTTCTTTTCGTAAACGAGTGTTTGAGTTGTCATCTGTGTTATACGCTGGAAGCAGTTGGTTAGATTGGTCGATTAATTCAATTTTAACACACTCGTCATTATTGTTGACCATTTTAAGAGTGAGTGGACTTGCATCAGCATTCAAATCAGAACTTTTAACCTGATCCAGGTAGTCGAGCACTTCATTAAGCAGCATACCTGCGGGAATTGCCTGATTAACATTCAACTCAACTTCATCCAGTTCAAAGCCGGATATAAGTTTGTAGGAGTTTTTATCAGTCAGTTTTGCTCCTTCACCCATAACACTCTCTATAAATTTTTTGAAGCTTACATGTGTCAAGCTTTCGTTTTGATAAAGTAACTCATGAATTTTAGCTATGGTTGTGATACGAGACTGTGTTGAATACAGGTGTTTAGAAATCTTTTGATCATGGTTGTCCAAAATCTCTAACTCCAATAAACCTGAAATAATAGCCAGGTTATTTTTTACACGGTGGTGAACTTCATTGAGCAGCGTTTCTTTTTCAGCAAGTGACTTCTCAATGATGTTTCGAGCCTGAACTTGCTCGGTCACATCGATGGCTTCAACAAAAATGCCATAAACTTTTCCATTTTCGTCATGTATAGGTTTATATACAAAATTCAGGAAATAGCTTTCTGACGGTTGATTTTCACCTCTGTTAAAATAGATTTCTTTTTCATTAAAGTAGAGGGTTCTGTCTTCACTAAAACACGTATTCAGCAGATCCGTGAAACCTTGTTCTGCCATTTCAGGTAATGCTTCTTTTACCGGTAATCCTACTAAATGATTTCTTCCAACCAGCTCTTTATATTTATCATTTACAAAGGTGTAAGTATGTTGGTCTCCTTCCAGCATAGCAATAGCTGATGGGGATTCCTCAAACATATCCTGCATCTGGGCGCGGGCCTTTTGCTCCGTTTTCAGGAGATCTACAATCCGGTTCTCGAGGGCTTTACGTTCAGTGATGTCCTGCGAAATTCCTTCCCAGATAACAGGTTCTCCCTGATCATTCTTAATGACGGTAATTCGTTCAAAAATCCATTTTATTTTGCCACTTGAGGTTACAATTCTGTACTCTATATCATGGTATTTCTGATCCTGAAACGAATTATCAGTTAATACAGAAACAAGGTGTTTGTCTTCTGGATGGATGGTTTCCTTAAACCGTTCAAAGTTGGGGTTAAAAGTTTTTGGGTCTAATTCCCAAATGTTATACATCTCCTTTGACCATTTAGTGGTGTTTTCAGCAATCTTATGTGCCCAGTATCCAAGCTTACTTACCTTTTGAGCTTGTTCTAGCTGCTCGTTAACTTTTTTGAGCTCTTCTTCTTTACTCTTTCGCTCAGAGATATCAACATACATTCCATAAATTGCAATTACTTCTCCATCTAATTCAACGGGCACACCGCCTACCAGTACAGGAACTTCCTTGCCGTCTTTGGTGATACGAATGGTTTCGGTTTGAAAACTATCACCGGTAAAGCTTAGCTGAGAAAGAATTTCTCCTTGGTCATCCATAGCGGAGGGTACAATAGTCTGATCGAGGTCTTTTCCTGCTATTTCCTTTTCAGAATAGCCGAAAATTTTGCTAAAACTCTGATTGATATTCTGGACACGTCCTTCAGCATCAACTAAAACAATCCCAATTGGAGAATTGAAGAAAAGTTGATTCAGCAGTTGTTGGTGTCTTTTATTTTGTACTTCTACAACCTTTCGGTCAGTGATATCCATGTGAGAACCGGCAAGCTTGGTTGGTTTACCATTTTCATCCCAGTCTACAAATTTTGCAATAGCCAGGATCCATTTGTAAGATCCGTCCGCAGCTTTTAAACGGAATTCAGATTCATATTTATCGTTGGCTTCTTTGTATCTGGCAAGCTCATTTTCAGGAATACTCTCGTCTTCAGGATGAATTAAGGTATAAAAGAACTCTCTTGTGAATTCAATGTCTTCTTTACGATAGCCCAGCATAGTATGCCAGCGCTCATTATAGTAAGCATGGCCGCTATCAAGATCTACTTCCCATAAACCAAGATTAGCTCCATTTACAGCAAGTTCATTAAAATGCTTGGTTCGCTGCAGTTCTTCTTTGACCAGTTGCCGTTCATTTTCAATTTCAATTAAGTTATTACGGTTCAATCCACCCCCGACAATAAAGCGCTCACCGTTTTGCTCAAAACTGGTTCCTCTCAATAAATAATGAACAGCTTTTCCTTCTTTGGTTATACAGCGGGCTTCAACACTTATTTTTCTTCCAACCAATTCACCTTTCATGATTTCTTTCAGTAAAGGCTGATCGTCAGGATGTACCAGTTGAATCACATTGCTATGGGCAATTTCGTCATGTGTATAGCCCAGGTCTTGCTCCAGCATGCTATTCCACCGGACCATCGTGCCATCCAAACTAAATACGAAGAACGCGGTTGGCAGGCTGGAAATAGCAGATTCGGTAAATTCCTTTTCATCCAGCAGTTGTTGCTGCACGGCTTTTCTGGAGGATATGTCCTTAATATTAATAATGGTTTTTTCAGTTCCGTCTTCAGCTTCAAATATAACGGAGCTCACTTCTACAGGAATTTTATGTCCGTCTTTGTGAGTAAATTCAACCTCGCCTGTAAAGCTACCATTTTCTCGTCGGTTAGCGACTGCCTGTACATTTATGGGGTTTCCCATATCAAAGACAATGTCCCGGTATTGGCCTTCCAGTTCTTCAGCCTTATACCCCAGCAAATCACAGGCAGCCGGGTTAACCGTAAGAATACGGCCGTTCGGCCTGCCTATGATGGTTCCTTCCAGGGTATTATTAAACTGCAGCTTATATTGCTGTTCTGAAGCTTTTAAGGCTTGCTGTGTAAGCCTTTTCTGAGAGATGTCTTTAAACGCCCAGCTGGTAACTGGTTTTCCATTTTCACTTCGGAATAAGGTGACACTCAATTCAACAGGGACGATGCTTCCGTTTGCTGTCGTGATTTCATATTCACCCATAAAATTGCCTTCACGATTAATCCTTTTCTGGATTTCGGAAGCATCCATATCAACATCTAAGTAATTAGTGATATTGGAGAAAACAATGGCATCAGAAGTAGTCTCCAGCATTTTACAGGCTACATTATTTGCTTCTATGACAATATTTGATTCATCCGCTACTAAAATTCCATACAGGCTGTTATGGAAATGTTTCTCAAATTTCTCTTGTGTTTCTTTAAGGTAGGTCAGGCTTTGAATTTGAGCACTGATATCTTCATAAATAAGAATGGCTCCATCTTCAGGTCCTAGAGATTTTACAGTAACATTAAATGTCTTTCTGCTTCCATTTTGTTGAATCTGATACTTTGTTTCAAAACTATCTCTTTCCTGATGAAGAACATCCTTAATGCCAAGCAAAAGCCTGAGGGCAAAATCATTGCCATCTGCGAGTGGTTGCTGAAGAGTGGATAATATATTTTCATTGAGGTTGGGATGACTGCATTTTTCCCCAAACTCCTCACGCTGTATTTTCCATTGCTTGTTGAAGGCAGTGATGGTGCCATCGTAATCAAGAATGGCAATGTGAGCATTCAGTGAATTGAGAATTGCCGAACTTAAGGCATTCAATTCTATAGTAGTATATATATTATCACTCATAGATTGTTAAGGAACTTTACTTTTACCTCTCCCTGAACCGTTTAGGTTCATACATTTTGTACTGATATGATGATACCCAACTTCTCATCCTAATGAATGACGTGAAAAGCCTAATTTTGAAATTAGGCTAAAAAACCTAGGATACCTTTTTTCACGTAAGTATAAAGCAGTAGACTATCTAATCGGGATAGTCATAGAATGTATTCCCACCTAAAAGCTCTGTAACAGCTTCGGTAAGTATCAGTTCGGTTGGGGTATGAGAAATAACCCCTGAAGCACCTGCTTCAACCAAAGGATGTATAAACTTCTTATCGTCGTGATGATCTAATACTAAAACAGGAATATTAGGTGAGTTCTTTTTTATGATCTTTATATTATCCGGAGCGTTTCCAAAACCGTGAGAAGTGTTAAGATCAATGATAGCAAGGTTTGTGGGCGGGGCTATAGTTATGCCTTTTTCTCCAAAAGCTTTGGTGGGATCTTCAAATTCTATATCAGCATCGAAAGCAGATCTGAGAATTTCAGATATGATTTCGTTGGTTTGATTAGTCTTTCCTATGAATAATACCCGAAGCATATGGGCAGATGATTTAGAGTTCTTGCTAAAAGTAAAAGTACTTTATTGAAACCTCTTAACAATCGGCATTAATGCCTATTTTGTTCTAGGTATTTTCACCTACGTAAAACAGGAAGGTTTTGCAAAACTCATTCAAAAGAAGGATATGGGTGAGTAGGTAAGGGGGTAAATTACCCATTGTCGTTATTTTCAAAAAGGTTATTTTTGATAGCAAACTTGACAAGTCCGGCTGTGTTTTTAGCCCCGGTTTTTTGCAGAAGATTTCTGCGGTGAGCATCAACGGTTCGGACGCTGACATATAGCTGATCGGCAATTTCCTGGTTGGTAAACTCATTAACAATCAGTTTTAACACCTCAAGCTCCCGGTCAGTGATGTTTACATCATCGGGTTCTTTGGCTTTAGACACTGAGGGCTGAACCAGCTCCTGAAGAATAGCCTGAGTAGCATCATCACTAAAATAATGCTTGCCACCAATGATGGTGTTGATAGCTTTTATAAGTTCTTCCCGGCCAGAGCTTTTAAGAATATATCCTGAAGCACCTGCCTTTATCATTTTTTTTATGTGCTGATCTTCACTCAGCATGGTCAAAGCCAGGATTTTGACATCAGGCTGTTCATTTTTGATAATCTCAGTTGCTTCAATGCCATTCATTTTTGGCATTGTAATATCCATGATAATAAGATCAGGGCTATGCTTTTTTGAAAGATCGGTCGCTTGTTTCCCATTCTCAGCTTCAAATAAAACTTCAAAGCCAGGCTCGTCTTCTATAAGTATTTTAATCCCATCCCTTACTATCTGATGGTCATCAACTATTGCAATCTTAATATTGGCCATTTAAGTGCCGCTAGAATTTTTATGAATGGGAACGATTGCACTAATAAAAGTCCCTTTTCCTGGTTTAGAGTCGAATTCAAAATCACCACCAAGTGCCCCCGTTCTTGTTTTAATGGTTTGTAAACCCAGTCCTGGCACAAAGTCCGAATCTGAAGTGTTAAAGCCGACTCCATTATCATCAATCGTCAGGATCAAATCAAGCTCATCTTTAATTAGCTGTACATTTATTTGTGTAGCTTCCGAATATTTTACGGCATTCGAAAGTCCTTCCTGAGCAATACGATAGAGATTAAATTGTACTTCCCGGGGAAGTTCTACATTCTGAATATTTTGATAATAGCTGATATCCATTTCATTATTGGTGCTGTAATTATCAACGAGGGCCTCAATAGCTAAAGCCAGTCCATAATCATCAACCACGCGTGGCATCAGGTTTCGTGAAATTTGTGCTGTTTCGGTAACTGCGTGTTTTAATAAATTCAAACCTTTATTGAACTGCTCTTGCTTGCGTTCATTCAGGTTGGAGATTTGGGTTTTTACAGCATCCAGGTTCATGTTGGCAGCTGCAAGGTATTGCCCCAATCCATCGTGCAACTCCTGGGCAATTCGCGCCCGTTCTTTATTTTCTCCTTCCACCAAAGAAGCCAAAACCATTTCCTCCGCTTTCTTTTGTTTGGTGATATCATTCACCAACACCAGCCGGTAATCTTTGCCAAAGTAGTTTATGGCTGAACCGGTGACGCGGACATTAATTACTTCACCGGATTTTTTAAGGTGTCGTGATTCCTCAGGTTCTGAGAGATTAGTTTCACGATCGTTTTTGATAATTTTTCTGGCTTTTTCTTTTTCCTCTTCAGGTCGGATGTCCAGTAACGTTTTGGAATAAAATTCTTGCCTTGTATATCCATAATGCCGGACTGCTGATTCATTTACTTCAACAATGGATAAATCATCAGGGTTATATATGAACATCGGTTGTGGGCTTTTCTGAAAAAGAAGTCGGTAATTATGTTCTGATTCAGCCAGTTTTTTCTCTGCTTCAACCTGAGCCGTCACATCCACCACTGTAGAAATCATGAGATTTTGGTCATAAACGGGAATATTTTTGGCATTTATAATGCGTTGTTCTCCAGTCTGAGTTGTTATCCTGATGCCCTTCCAATTCATTCGCTCTGGCTTTTTTGACTCCATATCGGCCATAACCATTTCTACCATATGTTTTCGGTACTGTTCATCGGGATATACTTTTTCAAAAAAGGTCTCCACATCATTAATTACATCTCTAGGCCAGCCGTAAATTTCGGCAAACTGTTTATTCATTAATGTCACTTTACCAGAATCAACCAGATTAACCGCCACCCCAATGGGAAGGTTTTCTAAAGTGGTTTCGATGAATTCATTATGCTCTTTTAGTTCCTTTTCATGGTTTACCTGATCAGTGATATCCTGAACAACGCTTACGATTTTTTCAACCTCACCATCTTCTCTTTCAATTAAAGTTACGGTATGTTGGGTGTGAAATTTTGTACCGTCTTTTTTCTTAAGTACATATTCTGTTTCGAAAATCCCTTTTTCTTTAAGGTTCTCGGTCCCCATTTCGTCAAACTTGTAGTACCATTCTTCGCTTACATGTAGCTTTTTTGTACTGCTGCCAATTAATTCTTCTTTTGAATAGCCAAACAATTTGGTAGCACTTTGGTTACAGTCTGTAATGACGCGGGTTCCCGGTTCAAGGATCAAAACGGATTCCTTTAAACTCTCGAACATTTTTTCAAGTAATTGCCGGGATTCTATAATCTCTTCCTGTGAAGCTTTCAATTCAGTTACATCCAGCCCAATACCAATAATACTGCTGTCAGAGAGCTTTATATTTGACCACTCCTGAATGTGTGTATTTCCTTTCTTATCCTTTACGTGGAAGGTGTGCCACCCCCCATCAGCTTCGTTCATTACTTTGGCGGCTTTTTCTCTAATTTCAGGATCAGGATAGCAGGCAGTCATTAAATCTATTTCCTGTATTTCATCGTTACTCCATCCTAAAATATCTTCAAAAGCTTTATTAACCCTGATCTCGTTAATTTGAGGATCATAAATATCAACCATAACGGGGATTTGCTCGAAAATACGCTCGAAAAGCTCTTGTTTCCGGTTATGTTGTACTTCAAGATGCATCTGTTCTGTGATATCCTGAATAATTCCTGAAATGCCTATTGTCTCACCTTCTTCGTTTAGCTGAACATTGCCCAGGCTTTTCATCCAGCGGATGGTTTCATCGGGCCAAATAATGCGGTACTCAGCTGCATAAGGTTTTTTTGTTTCAATGGCCTCAATAAAAGCTCGTTCAACAAGATCTCTGTCTTCAGGATGAATGCGATTGTAAAAGTCCTGAACATTCCAGGTTTTGGGGCTTTTTTTTAAACCAAAAAGTTTATAGTGGTACTTAGAGGTGATGTTTCGGTCGTTTCTGAGGTCAATGCTCCAGGTAGCAATTTTTACAGAGTCCAGGGCTTTGTCGACGGTTTCACGGGTGGCTTTAATGCGTTTATTGCTGAAGTCAACAAGAAAGTAAAGGAGAGAGCCGGTTACCACGATATAAAAAAGACCTTTGAAAGTTTCGATGCGGGAGAAAGTTTCAAGATCTTTTATAGTCGCCCTTAACAGCTGGTCAGAAAAGAGAATCCATAATGTACCTATTACCATGTATATGACAGTAATAGTTACAGCATTAAGCTGAAATAGTTTTTGGAGCCTCTTCATGGTTAAGGGTAGTCTGCTTCTCTTGTGAAGATGTCTAAATTTGAACTAACTATTTTCTGTGTTAAACCACAAGAAAAATCAGTGTCTTCGCGTAAAAATAAAAAACCACCCTCTCCTAAAATAGATGAGGGTGGTTGTATTTGTACCCACGACTTAACCCAAAATGGCCCTCTTGACCACTAAGTAAGAGCGATTCTAAAGCAATTCCTTACAGTTTTATTGGAAATTATTTTTTAACCTAAAAAACGCTTTTGAACAGCTTTAAAAGTGATTTTTCAGGAATAGGGTGAAGAGTAAACAAAATGCAGAAGGGGAGAAGGAGTCGTTCTTGTGCGAGAAAGCAGAAATAAAAAAAGCCACCTTTTATTCAAAGATGGCTTAGAGATTTTTGTACGCACGAGAGGATTCGAACCCCTGACCTTCTGGTCCGTAGCCAGACGCTCTATCCAGCTGAGCTACGTGCGCAAAAAATTCGAGAGCATCAAAGATAAGAAGATCACAACTGCAGGGCAATTATTTTTAAACACAAATCGGGATATCATGATAATTTTAAAGTGATATCCGTTTTAAGCTTTCTGGTATTGGAAGAGCTGTATAAATTAACTTATACAAAGTGATTAAAGTGGATTTTTATGTCACTTTTTCCTTTGTTAAGAATCATTTCAAACCAAGCATCAAGATTATGAAATACGACGTTTCGGAACGGTACAATTGTGTAGTGATTACTTTTAAAGGAAATTTAATGGGCGGCCCCGATGCCGAAGAATTCAGGGAAAAACTTCACGAGTTTATTGAGCAGGACAAGAAGGAGATTATTGTAGATTTGGGGAAAGTGAAATTTATTAACTCATCCGGTCTTGGGATTCTTATTGCCGGTCTTACGACCATGAAGAATGCGGGTGGTGAGTTGGTTATTTGTCAGGCAGATAAGAAAATCGAGAGTTTGTTGATGGTAACCCAGCTGATTAAAGTGTTTAATCACTTCCGTACACTTGATGAGGCAGCCGAGTACTTCCATGAAAAAGGAAAAGGCGAAGAAGAATAGAGCTCAATAAAAAAATCCCGCACTAATTGAATAATGCGGGATTTTAGTTTTTATACAGCTCTTTTTAATAACGATACTGATCGGACTTATAAGGTCCTTTGATAGGAACACCGATGTATTCGGCTTGCTCTTCCGTCAGTGTTTCAAGTTCCACTCCAATTTTAGATAAGTGTAATCGGGCAACTTTCTCATCCAGTGATTTTGGAAGTACGTGTACACCCACTTCAAATTCTTCCGGACGATTCCAGAGGGCAATCTGCGCCAGTGTTTGGTTGGTGAAGCTGTTACTCATCACAAATGATGGGTGACCGGTTGCATTCCCAAGGTTCATCAAGCGACCTTGCGACAAGAGAATAACCTGTCGGCCGGTTTCTTTTAGGGTAAACACATCTACCTGAGGTTTGATGTTTTCTTCCTCAGCGTTCTTTTTCAGCCAGGCAACATCAATCTCATTATCAAAGTGGCCGATGTTTCCTACAATGGCTTTGTCTTTCATCTTCAGGAAGTGGCGGTCTTTAATGATGTCTTTATTGCCGGTGGCGGTAACAAAAATATCACCTTCTTCTACGGCATTATCCATCTTCTTCACTTCAAAGCCATCCATTGCAGCCTGCAGGGCACAAATAGGATCGATCTCGGTTACAATTACCCGGGCTCCGGCGCCTTGAAGAGATGCAGCCGTTCCCTTTCCAACATCTCCATAACCAGCAACAACAGCTACTTTTCCGGCCATCATTACATCGGTGGCACGGCGAATGGCGTCAGCGGCTGATTCACGGCATCCATATTTATTATCAAATTTAGACTTGGTTACCGAGTCGTTAACGTTAATCGCGGGAAGAGAAAGGGTGCCTTTGCGCTCACGCTCAATCAGGCGAAGCACACCGGTCGTAGTTTCTTCAGAAATTCCGTTGATTCCGTCCACCAGTTCCGGATATTTATCCAGAACCATGTTAGTGAGGTCGCCACCATCATCTAAGATCATATTTAATGGCTGACCGTCCGGGAAAAACAAAGTTTGTTCGATGCACCAGTCAAATTCTTCTTCGGTCATTCCTTTCCAGGCATAAACCGGGATACCTGCTTCTGCAATAGCAGCTGCGGCATGGTCTTGTGTTGAATAAATATTACAGGAAGACCAGGTTACATCTGCACCAAGCTCAACCAGTGTTTCGATGAGCACTGCAGTTTGGATAGTCATATGAAGACATCCGGCAATACGGGCACCTTTCAAAGGTTGTTCATCTTTGTACTGCTCCCGAAGTGCCATCAGTCCCGGCATTTCAGCTTCAGCAAGTTTAATCTCCTGACGGCCATAATGGGCCTGAGAAATATCTTTTACTTTATAGGCTAGTTTTTCTTCTTCTTTAACTTGTGGCATGTTATTTATGATGTTTTATTCTGTTCTATAATTTCTTTTGTGTCCTGATAGTCATTGCCTGTTAATCCAAGCTCTGCTTTAATTAAATATCCCTGAGGGTCTAAAAATACTTTAAATGGAATTCCAAGGGTTATGACCTCGTCCCCGACGTTATTAATATCGAGTACATACCTGAAATCGTATTCATTATTATCTCTAAAATTTTGGACATCTTCACGGGTATCGGAATCATTCAAATTTACAGCTACTACAACAAAGTCATCAGGATATTCATTCTGAAGGGAGTCCATAGCAGGGAAAACCTGAAGGCAGGGACCGCACCATGTTTCCCAAAAATCAACCAGTACTACTTTTCCCTTCAAGTCTTCGACAGTTAACTTATTGCCTTCAAGGTCCTGAAAACTGGCGTTCCAAATGGCTTGATCAATTTTTTGATTTGCTTCAGATAAATCACGAGGATTCTGACGAGTAGAATCAGTGCAGGAAATAATCGTCAAAAGTACAATGAGCAAGAAAGGTAGAAAGTTAATTTTCATTCGTATTAATTATTTTTTTTGATAACAGCTAAAGATACGATTTAGTTTTCACAAAGATGAAATTTGTGGTGCTGGTGATTTTTAGATCAAGAATACCTCGTTTAATATGAGTTATGTGTTTTTTTAGGAGAAAAAAAGAGACGGGTTTTGTCTTGTTTCTTTAAAATAAATTAATAATAATGATCAAATGTATTTGAGTCGTCCTAAATGAGGCGGAGTAAAGTAAAACCAATAACTAAAAGAGAACACTATGCGAAATAGCTACTATATAAAATTCCTGGCTGTTCTTTCTGTGATGTTTATAAGTTCACAGATCGCGATAGCCCAGTATATTGTGTCCGGTACAGTAACAGATGCTGCTACCGGGGAAACATTGGTCGGAGTAACCATTTTTAATGCTGCTACCAATACAGGAACGTCCACCAATATAGATGGTGAGTTTTCCCTTGAATTGCCAGCCGGCGATGCAAGTTTACGCTTTTCATCCATTGGATATGTAACACGGAACATTGATGTATCTGGTTCTGATGGAGAAGAAGTAACCCTGGATGTTGAGTTGAGATCCGATGTTGCGAACCTTGAAGAATTGGTTGTAACCGGACTTGCTTCTTCTGTGAAGCGGGCAAACTTAGCAAACTCAGTGGCTTCTGTAAGTGCTGACGATATTGCAGGCCGGGCGCAACCGGAATCAATTGATAATGCATTACAAGGTAAGATACCGGGTGTGCAAATTACCTCTTACAGTGGTGCTCCGGGTGGAGGATTTAATGTCCAGCTTCGGGGTGTAACTACTTTAGGTGCTGGAGGTTCTCAACCCCTGTATATCATTGATGGTGTGTATGTCAATAATGAATTACTGACGACCGGACGATCAGCAGTAAGTGGTGCTGGTGGAAATTCTCAGGATGATACCGCTAATCGTCTTGCTGATATTAACCCTGACGAAATTGAAAGCATAGAAGTACTGAAAGGAGCTTCTGCTGCTGCCATTTACGGTGCACGAGCTAACGCAGGTGTGATCATCATCAATACCAAGCAGGGTAAAGCGGGAGATACCCAGGTATCTTTCAAGCAAGAGTTAGGGTTCAATAACGCCCTAAATCTTCTTGGACGTACAGACTGGGATGAAGAGCGTTTGACTTTATTTTATCAACCAAATGGTCAAGATGCTAATAATAATGGCATTGATGACGGACTTGAAAAAAGGCAGCTTGAAATTCAAAGATTTAATGATGCCCAAGCCGCTGGCAATATAAAAGATCTTGAGAAAGAGGTGTACGGAAATACCGGATTGATTAACAACACTCAGATCAGCGTATCTGGCGGAAATGAGAAGACCCGTTTCTATGTATCCGGTGGTTTAGATGTGGAAGATGGTATTATTAAAAATACCGGATTCGAACGTAACTCTATACGCGCGAATATTGATCATTCTATTACTCAAAGAATCAGAGTGTCAAGTAATTCAAACTACATCAATACCGATAGTGATCGCGGGTTTACAGGAAACCAGAATGATACCGGTGGATCTATTGGGTATTCTTTGTCAGCACATCCTAACTATGCTTATAACTTAATTAAGCAAAATCCGGATGGGACCTATCCTGATACTCCTTATTTCGGTGAGAATCCGCTGCGACTCATTGATGTTGCGACCAACAATCAGGAAATCAATCGATTCCTGCAGTCGGTGGTGTTAGAAGCTGATTTATTTCAGAACGAAACGTCTTTAGCCAGCCTGAAGATTGATGGTGGTTTGGATTATACAAATGCCAATTCAATCATTTACTTCCCCGAGTTTATGCAGTATCAACGTACTGGAACTGATTTTCCAGGAGATGTAATTCATACTACCCAGGAGGTAGTCAATACCAACCTGCAGGCTGTATTGCTCTATAATAAAACACTTGGAACGGACTTTGGGAACTTTGACCTGACTTCTCAAGCCGGTGTTTCCAGATATGACCAGAATATTTCTCTGGACCGTATCCGAGGACAAGGCCTACTCCCGGGTCAAACCAATGTTGGAAATGCAGCCCAGGTAACAGCTACCCAAAACTTTACAGAAGTAACAGATTTTGGTGTTTTCCTTCAGGAAGAAATCAACTATGCTGACCGCTTGATTGCTACTGTTGGTGGCCGATGGGATCAATCGACACTGAATCTTGATGAAAGTGAGTTTTACTTTTATCCAAAAGCATCACTGGCAGCCAACCTGTCCAACTTTGATTTCTGGACTGTAGATCAGGTTAATCAGCTGAAATTGCGAGTAGCTTATGGAGAGACCGGTGGATTGCCGAACTTCGGAGCTATATTCTCAAGTTTAGGAGGAACAAATATTGGTGAGTTCGGTGGAGCAGTAGCACCCGGTACCGATGTTGATCCCGATCTGCAGCCAGAACGAGCAAAAGAGCTCGAATATGGTTTTGATCTCGGATTGTTTGATGGTCGTGTTTCCCTTGAATTCACCCATTATAATAAAACCATCGAAGATTTGATTTTACCTTTGGTGCCCTCACCTTCAACAGGAGTGAATCAGATTGCAACGAATGCCGCAGAGATGGAAAATATTGGTACTGAAATCGGGTTATCGCTGATTCCGGTTCAAAATCAGAATTTCACCTGGAATTCTGGAATATTGTGGTGGACGAATGAGACAGAATTAACCGACCTTATTATTCCAGCTCAAGCTAATACTTTTTATGCTTCTCCTGCTTTTGGAGCAACCAGATTGGAAGAAGGGGTTTCCCCAACCGGTATTTATGGTTTTGTTCCCGGACAGGCAGAGCGTGAGATCGTGGGTGATCTTCAACCAGACTTCCAGATGTCGTTCTCGAATGATTTCTCATTCTTTAAGAACTTCAGGGCCAGCTTCTTGCTGCACTGGAGTAAAGGTGCAGAAGGAATTAACCTTTCTCAGTTGTTAACCGATGGTGCAGGAAATACCGCTGATTATTTTGACAGCGAAAATAACATTGTACAGCGTGAAGGAGGTACACTTTCCTATACTAAAGATGCCTCTTATGTGAAATTAAGAGAAGCTTCCATTTATTATACCGTTCCTAGTGAATTTTTAGAAAGGACGGTTGGCAATTCGTTGAGTAATATCAGAGTAGGTGTTTCTGGCACTAACCTGCTGATGTTTACGGACTATAATGGATATGACCCGGAAGTAAATGCTACCGGCCGAAGTGCATTATCCCAACGAGTGGATATTACGCCCTATCCGACGTCAAGAAAAATATTATTCAGCATAAAAGTTGACCTATAATCCTTTAAAGAAATTATTATGAAACAACTAATAAGAACTACATTTATACTGACGGGATTGATTTTTATGTCAATTTCCTGTGATTTGTTAGAAGTGGATAAAGTACTCGACCCAAACAGTCCAAGTACCACGGGCGTGCTCGATAACGCCAGTCCGGGTGAACTTCAGGATCTGGTTTCAGGTCTTGAGTCAGTACACCGAAACTATAATAACGCTAATTCTGATTGGTGGGCCTTAACGGGTACATTAAGCAGAGAGCTTTTTTATATAAATACTTCAGATCCAACATTTGCTATTGATTGGTTGCAATTACCAGCAAGAAGTCTTGATGCAGAAGAAAATCCAGCTTTTTTTGTAGACGCAAGCGGATATGAAGCGCCTTACGGAGCTATCCGGCAGGCTAACCTGTTGATAGAATCTATCGAAAACACCAATACGGTTACTGAAGCTCAGAAAAACGGATACTTAGGCTTTGCCAATACAATCAAAGCGTATCAATTTCAGTTTCCCTTGATGCACCAGTATCAAAAAGGAATCAGAGTTGATGTTTCATTCTCAGAACCACTGAATCCGGGAGGATTCTTGGGGTACGATCAGGCTCTTGCTGAAATCCGGACCATACTAGGCGAAGGAGCTACTCAGCTTGGTAATGCGGGCAATAGTTTCACTTTTGTATTAAGTGATGGATTTGATGGTTTCGATACACCGGCGGCTATGCTTGAGGTCAATCGTGCGATTGCTGCGCGATTTGCTTTATATGCAGACGATTGGCAGGGAGCTCTTGATGCCCTTGATGATTCATTTATGGATCTGAATGCGGCATCTGAGGCCGACTTAATGGTGGGTCCTGCTCATGTCTTTGGAGGTGGTAATGATATATTTAACCCCTATTATTATATACCTAATGCGAGTGAAGAAGAGTTGGTGGTGCCCAATCCCATACACATCAATGAGGCTGACGCTGGAGATCTAAGAATCGACCGAATGTTCGAACTTAGAGACAGTGCAGCAGTTACAGCCCCGGGAATAAGTGGGTTATCTTCTGCTTATCAAATAGGTAAATATGCATCTTCGACAGCCGATATACCTTTTATACGTAATGAAGAGCTTATTCTGATTTATGCGGAGGCAAATGTACAGCTTGGTGGAGCAACTAATTTGGCTAATGCGGTTACGGCCATCAATACCATCCGTGGTATCTGGGGTGTTGGTCCTTATACAGGTACAGTAGACCAAGCTTCACTTATTGATGAAGTGCTCAAGCAGAGAAGATACTCTCTGTGGGGTGAAGGTCACCGATGGGTAGATATGCGCCGCTATGATCGTTTAGATCAAATAGACACCTCTATTGGAGGTGGGCGTGTTCCAACCGAAATCGGCCGTCCTCAAGCTGAAATAGACTGGGATGATTTCTCAAGCGAAAATAGCTAAATAGATCATTTATCGATCGTAAGAGCCCTCAAAAATTTGGGGGCTCTTTTTTTATGTATAAACTTTATCTTAGCCAACATGATGTACGATTTTACTATTGTTGGAGCCGGAATTGTAGGGCTCTCCACGGCTTATAAATTATCCCTTAAATATCCTGAAGCACATATTCTTGTATTGGAAAAAGAGAATAGAGTAGCAGCACACCAAACAGGTAAAAATTCTGGAGTTATTCATTCGGGGATTTATTACAAACCTGGAAGTTATAAAGCCAAAAACTGTGTGGATGGTCGCCATCAACTGGTAGATTTTTGTAAAAAATATGATGTAGCTATAGATGTCTGCGGAAAGGTGATCGTAGCCACACAAGAAAGTGAAGTCCCAAAGCTCAAAGAGATATATGAACGCGGTCTTCAAAATGAAATCGAGGGGATTGAACTCATAGATGCTGCGCGGCTGAAAGAACTCGAGCCTCATGTGAATGGAGTGGCAGCCATCCATGTACCCTGTGCTGGTATTGTGGATTATGCCGGAATGTGTCGCAAGCTTATGGTGCTACTTGAGGAGCGAAATGGAAAAGTCCGGTTTAATAGCGCTGTTTCCAATATTTCCAACAAAGGTGACAAAGTGGAAGTGGAAGCCGGTGGGGAAAAAGTAAGTACCCGTTTTCTGATCAATTGCGCAGGCCTTTATTCTGATCATGTGGCAAAGTTTGCTGGAGTTCATTCTCCGGTTAAGATTGTTCCTTTTAAAGGCGAATACTATGAGCTTAAACCAGAGGCTGAGTATTTGGTTAATAATCTGATTTATCCGCTTCCAAATCCTGAGTTTCCATTTCTTGGGGTTCACTTTACCCGCATGGCTCTGGGAGGAATTGAATGTGGCCCAAATGCCGTGTTTGCTTTCAAGAGGGAGGGGTATAAAAAACTTTCATTCAACCTGAAGGAAACCACCGAAACCTTCAACTTTCCGGGGTTTTGGAAAATGGCAAAAGAGCACTGGCGGATGGGGCTTGATGAATATAAACGTTCTTTTTCCAAGAAAGCTTTTGTTAAAGGGTTGCAAAAACTAATACCCGAAGTGCGTGAAGAATATTTAGAAGTATCCCCAGCAGGAATCAGGGCTATGGCACTTCAGCCTAATGGAGAAATACTGGATGACTTCTATTTCGAAGTTGCAGACCGTCAGATCCATGTGCTAAACGCTCCAAGTCCGGCCGCAACGGCCGGGTTGGCCATCGGTGATGAAATCGTAAAGCGGGTAGAAGATAATTTCGCAGTAAGGGAATTAGCCTGACAATTGCTTTAGTTTGATATCATACTAATTATGATTAATATTTCGATAGTTATCTAAATATCTAAATGAATACATTATTCAAAGCGCTTAATGATGCTACCCGGAGAGAAATTCTGGATATGCTGAAAGAAAAAGACCTTTCGGCTGGAGAGATTGCGGAGGCTTTTGACATTTCAAGACCCAGTATTTCTCATCACCTTGAATTGCTTAAGCAAGCCGGATTGGTAGATACCGAGCGCAGGGGACAATTCATTTATTATTCACTTAACACCACCGGACTTGAAGATGCCACACAGTGGCTGTTCAAACTCATGAATAACAAATAATCAACGCCATGAATATCACTAACATATTAAAGAAAGAATGGCCTGTTATCTTATTACTATTGGCGCCATTCGCAGTGTCTCTTTTACTTTCAGATCAGGTTCCCGACACGGTCCCAACGCACTTTAATCTTCAGGGCGAAGCAGATGATTACGGACCGAAATGGGTAATTCTTTATATGCTGCCTGCTATTGGTATTCTGCTTTATGCTGCGCTCCTGCTTCTACCCCGGATAGACCCAAAGAAAAGAATTGAAGAGGCGCAAAAGCCGATCGCTGCTATTCGTCTGATCACCTCACTTTTTATGGTGGGTTTATACGCAATGATGATACTGGTGGTAACCGGTTCGGATGTCAGTATCAATTCCTATGTATTCATAGCAGTGGGCCTTTTCTTTGTTGGATTGGGGAATTACATGAATACAGTGAAGCCTAATTATTTTATTGGTATCCGTACACCCTGGACGCTTGAAAATCCAACGGTTTGGAAAAAGACTCATCGTTTGGGTAGTAAAATCTGGATGGTAGGAGGAGTTCTCATTATTATTTCAGACCTGATTTTTTCCGAGTCGCTAAATGCCGTCGTATTTGGAGTAACGGTTGGTTTTATGGTGATTGTACCACTGCTTTATTCCTATTTCGAGTTTAAAAAAATAGAATCAACCGGAGAGAATGCATGAATAAATTAGTCATATTCATAGTAGGTGTAGTATTTGGTATTTACGAAGCCCAAGCCCAAGCCCAAGCCCAAGCCCAACAGAATATTGCCGGTGCATGGAAAGGTGCGATCAATATTCAGGGGCAGAAATTGGGTGTGATCTTCAATATTGATGGAGAGCCTGGTCAATTTTCAGGGACGCTGGATATTCCAATGCAGGGAGCTATAGACCTGCCATTAACGCGGGCAGAGCAGAAGGCAGACTCTGTTTTTCTAACTTTTTTTACCGGTCAGGGAGAGGGAAAGTTTGTTGGCACTTTTAGCTCCAATAGTCTGATTACCGGAAACTATTCTCAGGGACCTGCTTCTTTCCCGTTTGAAATCGAGAAGCAGTATTCTTCCGGTGAACCAGAACCCGGACAGGGAGAAGATTTAATCATTCAGGGCAATGGAGTAGAGATTGGGGGTACACTGGTTTATCCCGATGGAGCAACAGAAGTACCTTTGGTTATTTTGATTTCAGGAAGCAGTGCACAGAATCGGGATTCAAATATTTTTGAGTTTAAAATTTTTGCTGAGATAGCTGAGCACCTCGAAAAGCAGGAAATCGCAAGCTTTCGTTATGACGATAGGCAGGTAGGCGAATCAACAGGTAATTTTATGAATACTACCCTTGATATGCTGGCCGGGGATGTAGAAGCAATTATCGATCACCTGACAAAAATGGAAAACCGGGGTTTTAGCGAGGTTATCCTGCTGGGGCATAGTCAGGGTGGTGTGGTTGCCGGAAAAGCCGCTTCTGAAAATAACCGTGTTGATCAGGTTATTTTAATGGCTTCAACTGGAGTTCCGCTGAAAGATATTCTTCGTTTTCAGGTGAAGAAGGGTTTTGGAGTGGGTATACATGACGATAAAGATGTCGAAAAAGAAATAGCGCTGCGGGAAGACATGATGGCGGCAATAAGGGATGGTAAAGGATTAGAGGAAGCAAAGAAGGCCTATCGAAAGCAGTACACGTTTATGCTGAAGAATCTGCCTGAAGAGCAGAAAAAAGGTATACCCGATATTGAATCCTTTGTCGAAAAACAGGTGCAGCAACTTGTTGAGTATTACAGGACTCCACAGTTGCAGTCGCTGTTATTTTATGATCCGGCTGAAGATTTAGCAGAGTTGAAGGTTCCGGTTTTGGTGCTTTTTGGGGAAAAGGATACTCAGGTAACGGAAGAAATCAATCGGTCTCCAATTACCAATGCTCTGGATAAAGCAGGGGTCGAATATGAAGTAAAAGTACTTCCTGATGCCAATCACTTATTTCAAAAAGCAAATACAGGACAGGCTTCAGAATATCCCATGTTGGACAAAAATTTTGTGAATAGTTTCCTGGAAACGATCTCTAGTTGGGTTAAAAAAAAGTAGGCGGATTTTATCTAGTTTTGTATTGAAATTCATTGAAATTAACCTCAAACTTCTGCCTCAACAGAATAGGAGTTTTTTTGATACAACGAGATTTACTTACCCGCCAATTATATGCCCAGGATGCCTCCATGTATGAGGAATTTCCTGAAGGTGTTTCTTTTCCAAAATCTGGAGATGACATCCAGCAGTTGGTGAAAAAAGCGAATGAGCATAAATTTACCATCACGGCCCGAAGCGCAGGAACGAGTCTTGCAGGGCAAACAACCGGTGGCGGGGTGATAATGGATGTCTCCCGTTATATGGATCAAATCCTTCACCTTGATGCAGAAAATAAAAAAGCTCATGTCCAGCCAGGAGTAATAAGAGATACGCTGAATCGGGAAGCGGCGAAACATCAATTACTCTTTGGTCCCGATACAGCAACTACAAATCGCTGTATGACTGGCGGTATGATTGGCAACAATTCATCAGGTTCGTTTTCAATTAAATATAAAACCACACGTGAACACACCCTTGAGATTGAGGCTGTTTTGAGTGATGGATCTAAGGCAGTGTTTAAACCTCTATCTGCTCAAGAACTGGAAAAGAGAAAGAAGCAGGATAGCCTGGAAGGGTATATTTATCGTTCCATGCTTAAGCTTATTGAGCAAAATCGAGAGCTGATTCAAAATAGCTACCCCCATCCTGATATAATCCGGAGAAATACAGGTTACGCACTGGATAAACTGTGCGAAATGCAGCCCTTTAATCCTGAAGGCAGAAAATTCAATCTCTGCGAACTGCTTTGTGGTAGCGAGGGAACTTTAGCAATGACGGTTTCGGCAAAGCTGAACCTGAGTTCTTTAGATAAGCATAAGCTTGTTGTCGTTCCTCAGTTTGAAACCATTGAAGAAGCCATGCGGGCTGCTGTCGAGATTGTTAGCTTCGATCCTGCAGCTGTTGAGCTGGTTGACTACATTATTCTAAATGCGACCAAAGGAAATATAGAGCAGAGAAAGAATCGCTTTTTTCTTGATGGTGAACCGAAGTATATCCTGATTACACAATTTGAAGGGAATGACCTGGAAGAACTTCAAAAAAGAGCAGAGAATTTGTCAGCTAAGCTGAAGGAGAAGTCTTTGGGATATGCTTACCCGATTATAAAAGAAGCGGATAAGATGAAAAGAGTTTGGGATCTCAGAAAAGCCGGACTTGGTCTGCTGATGGGATTAGGTTCGGACGGTCGTTCCCCATCTTTTTGTGAAGATACTGCCGTTCGGGTTCAGGATTTACCGGAATATGTAAATGAGTTCCGGGCTATTTTAAACAAGCATAACACCAAGTGTGTGTTTTATGCCCATGCCTCAGTAGGGGAATTACATCTTCGCCCGCAAATTGATATTACTACCGATACCGGTCTGAATACCATGAAGACTATGGCCGGTGAGATTGCAGATTTGGTCAAGAAGTACAACGGATCTTTGTCGGGAGAGCACGGTGATGGACGTGTACGTGCTCCGTATATTGAGAAGATCTTAGGAAAAGAAATGCTTCCTGTACTTCAGCAGGTTAAAGAGATTTGGGATCCGGGATATATTTTTAATCCTGGTAAAATTGTAAAGCCAAAACCCATTGATCAGGATCTTAGATTTTCACCCTCTTATAAAAAACCAAAGCCTGATACTGTTTTAGCATGGCGAAAAGAAGGTGATTTTGGCAGTTCTATGGAGTTGTGCAATGGAGCAGGAGTGTGCAGAAAGCTTGCGGAAAGTGGTGGCACCATGTGCCCGTCATACATGGCTACCAAAAACGAAAAAGATTCCACTCGTGGGAGAGCAAATGTATTCAGACAGGTGTTTGCGGGTGAGAATCCTAAAGGATACGAATCGGAAGAGCTAAAGGAAGCCCTCGATTTATGCCTTAGTTGTAAAGCCTGCAAAAGTGAATGCCCGGCAAATGTGGATATGGCTAAAATGAAGACCGAGTTCATGAATGGATGGCATCAAAAAAACGGCTCAACCCTTAAAGAGCGATTTTTTTCAGACGCGGCTAAGGTCTTCCCATTGGCTTCTCTTACTCCAAAAATTTCAAATAAAGTTGCTGATTCTGCAGTAGGTAAAAAAGTACTGGAAAATATATTTGGGATTGACTCACGTCGGGACCTTCCCAAATTTGCAGACCAAACATTCAGGAGCTGGTTTAAAAAGCATAGCCGGAATGGTGCTGTTAAGAGTGAAGAGAAAGTAGTGTTATTTGCAGATGTATTTACAAACTACAACGATCCCGATATCGGAAAAGCAGCAGTAGCGGTTTTAGAAAGTATGGGATATGAAGTGCTTGTTCCAAATACGATGGAGACAGGGCGACCACAACTTTCTAAGGGTTTTCTTGATGAAGCTCAGGCAATATGTTGGAAAGTCCTGAAAGAGTTTAAAGAGTATGTGGAAGCAGGGGTTCCGGTAGTGGGGCTAGAGCCATCAGAAATTTTGACGGTAAGGGATGAGTTTCTGGAGCTTTGCACTGACGAACAATTACCCATTGCCGAAAAACTAGCCGAACAATCGTTTCTGTTTGAAGAGTTTGTAGCTAATAATAAGTCCAGGCTATCTTCTAAAGATCAAGATAAAACGGTGACCCTGCACGGTCATTGCCATGCCAAAGCATTAGTTGGTAATGATCCTACTGTCGAAGCTTTAACTGCGGCAGGCTATAAAGTTGAAGTTCTGGAAACAGGATGTTGTGGTATGGCCGGAAGTTTTGGTTATGAGAAAGAGCATTATGAAGTTTCTCAGGACATTGGGCAATTAGTACTTTTTCCTGCATTAAAAGAAAGAGAAAACCCGTTGGTTTGTGCGCCGGGATTTTCATGCCGTCACCAAATTAAGGATGGGGTAAATATTAAATCTTTCCATCCGGCGGAACTTATCTATCGTAGCCTTTCTTAAAAGAAGAAGTAAAGTGTTTGTTCTGTAGGCTAATTAATAATTTAGCTTAGGCAAACTAATTGTTTGATATTAAACGAATTTTTAACACTTTACTCTTCATTTAAAACAAAAAAGGTGCTTATGAATCGATTTATACTATTCTTCATGCTAGTCTTTTGTACTTCAGGAACGGTCATTCTTGCTCAGGTAGATTATGCAGGACAGATTCAGCCCATTTTTAACGCCAATTGCACCAGCTGCCATGGTGGACAGAGTGGGGTTACTTTAACTAGCTATTCAACTACTATGAACAGTGTGGGTGATCTATATGGGACAGAAATTGTTGTTCCGGGAGAACCAAATAATAGTCCATTGGTGGACAAAGTTGAACCCAATCCATCATTTGGTACCAGAATGCCTCAAGGCGGGCCATTTCTTTCAACGAATGAAATTGATTTAATAAGGCAATGGATTTCTGAAGGAGCGAATGAGGTGCCAACTTCGAATGAGATAGTTACTGAATTACCAGAGGGATTTAAATTAAAAGGAAACTATCCGAATCCGTTTAATCCAAGTACAAATATCGCGTTTGAAGTTCCTCAGGCCGTCTCCTATCAGTTAAAGATTTATACTGCACATGGCGCTTTGGTTGAGGAAGTAGCTGGAAATGCAGCACCCGGTGAGACTTCTGTTCAGGTTAGTTTCAATAATCAACCATCAGGAATCTACTTTTATCAACTGGTAGCAATAACCGGAGAGCAAAGATACTTGTTAGGTTCTAAGAAAATGACGCTGGTAAAATAGGTTTTAGTCGAAAAGTGTCAGGTTTGAGGTGTTAGAATATGGTATGGACTAACACCTAATTTCTGAACGTATTCTTTTCGATGAGCTCTCTCGCGCTGTTAAGGGCCGATTCTGAAATCTGTGAGCCGCTCATCAGGCTGGCTATTTCGTGGATATGCTCTTCGTCGGTAAGCGGAATGATTTTCGTTACCGTCCGCTCCCCGTCTTCCGCTTTTGCAACTTTGTAGTGTTTGTGAGCCTGACTTGCTATCTGTGGCTGATGGGTAATGGCAATGATCTGGCAATGTTCAGAAAGCTTGCGCATTGATGTTCCTACTTTTTCTGATATCTCTCCACTAATTCCCGTGTCAATTTCGTCAAAAATCATAACCGGCAGGCTTTGTTCTTTAGCCAGAATGGATTTCAAAGCCAGCATAACCCGACTGATTTCTCCACCTGAAGCAATCTTGGCTAATGGCTTTGGTTCCTCCCCTTTATTGGTAGAGATAAACATCCGAACATCATCACAACCGGTTTCGGTACAATCGATTTGTTTACCTTCTACCTCAATCCATCCCTTGTCAGATAACAGCCAGTCAACGCGAACATCTAATTTTGAATGGGGTATTCCCACTTTAGCAAGTTCCTGCTGAATTTGAACAGCAAGTTGCTCTCCAATTTTGAGTCTGGTTTCATGAAGCAAAATGGCTTTTTCCTTAAGGTTTTTAGCCTGCATCTGAATTTGATTTTCAAGTTTTTCAATTTCCAGATCAAAGTTATCAGCTATGGAAAGCTCACGCTGAATTTCATGCAGGTAGCTAATGAGTTCAGGTAAATCCCGCTGGTATTTTTTCTGAAGCCGGTTGAGTTCCGATTGCCGCTGGCGAAGTTCTTCCAGCCGTTTTGGGTTGAATTCAATGCTGTTGCGATATCGCTCAGCGAAAGCAATGGCTTCATTCACGCTTACCCTTGCGGCGTTAATTTCCTTAAGATAATTTTCGAATTCTGGTTCAATACGTGCAAGGTCTTCCAGGTTTAGCTTCAAAAAGTTCAAAAGCTGAATTATATTACCATCATCCGAATCAGCCATCTCGGAAATAGCGGCAGCTTTTTGATCAAGCACTTCCGCATTGTCAAGGAGATTCATCTCCGATTCCAGCTGTTCCAGATCAATTTCACCAAGCCGGGCTTCTTCCAGTTCCTGTATCTGAAAGCGGTAGAGTTCTGTCTTTTCCTGAAGTTCGTTCTCTCTCTTTTGTAGTGCGCGTAACTCTTTCTGAAGCTCAGTCATCTTGCGATGTTCAGTTTTATATTCCACCAAAATAGGTTCTACTTCCCCAAACCCATCAATTACGCCCAGATGATTTTCTTCTTTCAGCAGGAGCTGATGATCATGCTGTCCGTGCAAATCGACCAGCAAATCTCCGGCTGCTTTTAAAACGCTGATATTGACGGGAGTATCATTGATAAAAGCACGGCTTCCGGTGTCACGAATTTCTCGCCTGAGGATTAAGTATTCACTGAACTCTACTTCATTTTCTTCAAGCAATTGCTTTAAGTCCGTATCAGCTCCAACACGAATGGTGGCCTCAGAAATGGCTTTGTCTTTACCCTGCCGAATAACATCAGTGTCAGCGCGTTCACCCAAAATCATATTCAGCGCCCCAATGATAATCGACTTCCCGGCACCTGTTTGTCCGGTCAAAATATTAAGCCCCTCCTCGAAATCGACTTCTAGTTCATCGATAAGAGCAAAATCTTTTATGTATAGTGATTTAATCATATGGAATTCAAAATTTAAAATTCAAAATGAAAAATTATTGAAGCTTTTGTCTCATCGTTTTGACGATTGCGGACAAGATACTGATTAATTCAAAAGAGGCATCAAGATAAGCATCGACATTAAGATTAGTTAGTTCACTTTCTCTTAATAACCTTAGCCAATAATGAGTTTCGCGAGCTTCTTTTAAAGAAATAGATAATTTTGATAAAAAATCCTTTTTTGACTGCCCGGCAATAGCTTCTTCTACATTAGCTCCAATACTGGTTCCGGATCTGATTAATTGTTTAGATATAATATACTCTCGTTCAGCCTGTAATTTCCGGAATAACTCGATAATTTTTAATGAGAACTGAAAGCTCTTAGTCTGAATTACATTCTCTTTTACGGTACTCATATTCTTAATTTTAAATTTTTCATTTTGAATTACTAAGTAAGAGCAGGTAAAAACCAATTCCTTACAAAAAAGCTGACGGGGGTTAAAACAAAGGCTGATTCTCCGTACCTTTAAGTTATGGAAAAGAAAGCAGGCAAAGACCGACAGAGTACAATATATGAACACACCGTTCCGGATGGGCAACATACCGATATCCGGTTGGACAAATACATCACATCTTTTGTGGAAAATGCATCCCGCACGAAAGTGCAGGAAGCCATCAAGGATGGATATGTGGAAGTGAACGGAAGCAAGGAAAAACCCTCCTATATTATGCAGCCTGGTGATGAGATTTTTATTGAGTTGCCTAAACCACCACCACCGGAAGCAAAGCCTGAGAAGCTGGATCTTAATATCATTTATGAAGATGATGACATCATTATCGTCAACAAAGAAGCAGGAATGGTTGTGCATCCAGCCTATGGAAATTGGTCGGGTACCATGGTTAATGGATTGATGTATCACGTGGATGAACTGGCCGGTGATGAAGAAGACGAAAACCTTCGTCCGGGTATCGTTCACCGATTGGATAAAGATACCAGCGGATTACTAGTTGTTGCAAAGAACGACGAAACACTAGCCAAACTCAGCGGCTTATTTCAGGAGAAGGATGTGGAACGAACCTATTGGGCCATTGTCTGGGGAACACCGGAAGAGGAGGGTACGATAGAAGGAGACATAGGGCGTTCCAAAAGAGACCGAAAACTAATGACGGTTAAACCTGATGGACAAGGTAAATCAGCAGTAACCCACTATAAAGTACTCGAATATTTTGACTATCTGAGCCTTGTTGAAGTAAAGCTCGAAACAGGGCGCACCCACCAAATCAGGGTTCATTTTGCACATAAAGGTCATCATGTATTTGGAGACCCGACCTATGGCGGAACTTCGGTTCGTTATGGCCCCAACACCGGCTCAAGAAAATCCATGTTTCATAATTTAATAACTGGATTGGACCGGCAGGCACTTCACGCAAAAACGTTAGGTTTTGAACATCCTGTAACTGGTGAAATGGTTCGGTTTGATTCGGAGTTACCTAAAGACTTTCAGCATGTACTCACCATGTTAAGAGAAAATTGCAAGCAGGAATACTAAACCTGTATCACTTCTGAAACAAAGCCCGATTTTTATTATATCTTGAGATATGGGATTACTAGTTTTTTATTTATTACTCGCTATAGGCGTATCTTTTCTGTGCTCTATTTTGGAAGCCGTACTCCTTTCTATTACCCCTTCATTTGTTGCGGTACTAGAGAGGCAGGGATCTAAAAGCGGAAAGATACTTCGGGATTTAAAGCAAGATATTGACCGCCCGCTTTCAGCAATTCTAAGCCTGAATACCATCGCACATACCGTTGGAGCAGCAGGAGTGGGTGCGCAGGCTCAGGTAGTATTTGGTAATACATATGTGAGTATAACGTCAGCCGTTCTCACGTTGCTCATTTTAGTTTTTTCTGAAATTATCCCAAAAACACTGGGTGCAACCTATTGGAAGTCATTATCAGGTTTTGCCGCCCGGACCACTAATATTCTTATCTACCTGACCTATCCGTTGGTTTTGCTGTCTCAGGTGATCACTAAAATACTTTCAAGTGAAGAAAAACAACCAACGGTAAGCCGGGAAGAGTTTAGTGCGATGGCCGAACTTGGGTTTGAGGAAGGTGTGTTTGAAGAAGGAGAGTCAAACATCTTTAAGAACCTGATACGATTTCGTTCGCTTCGGGTCAAAGATATAATGACACCAAGAATTGTAGTTGTGAAGTTTCAGGAAGACCAAACCATCAATGAAATATTAGAGAATAAAGATGAGTTACGTGTTTCCCGGATGCCGGTTTTTGGAGAAGGAGATGAAGATATAACAGGATATGTACTCAAAAATGACTTGTACTATAACCTTTCAGAAGACAATGGCGATAAAAAGCTGAAGGAAATAAAGCGGGAGGTATTAATTGTTCCTGAAACCATTTCTCTTAAAACTCTATTCGAACGGCTTCTTGAAAAGCAGGAACATATTGCGGTAGTGGTTGATGAATATGGGGGGCTCTCAGGTGTTGTAACTATGGAAGATGTGGTTGAAACACTGCTTGGTATGGAAATCGTTGACGAAATTGACGCCATCGAAGACATGCAAAAACTGGCACGCCAGAAGTGGAGAGAGCGTGCCAAACGCCTTGGTATTGTTCTGCCTGAAAAGCTTAAAAAAGAAAACGAACAAGCCTAAAATAGTTTTTTATGAATTCGCTGAGCCGTTTCGATGAGCTGTTCATTTTTAATCACGAGGTTTAGAATACGTTTTTCCTTACTAAACGAAATGAGGTCAAGAGGGATATTGTCCAGAGTTTCAAATATCTGATTAGTAAGTTTTTTAGCCGAATTCACCGAACATCCAATCAAAGTAAGTAAGCCTTTATCTCTTTCAAGGGTTACACTTCCGACTTCAATGAACTCCTTGGAGAGCTGATCCAGCAGTTCGGAATCAGAGAGCGCTATTGTTACGGAAGCTTCGGTTGTATTCACTGCGTCAACAGCAAGCCGGTGTCTTTCCAGAACCGTAAATACTTTAGTTAAAAATGAGTATCCCATTACCGTTTCGTATGCACTGATGGTAAGTGTAGCCATGTTTTGTTTAAACGACATAGCCAGTACATCCAGATCATGAGTTGATTCCCGGATGATTTTGGTTCCGGGTTCTTCGGGCTTAAACATATTCTTCACAAAAACGGGGATATTTCGCTCTTGTGCAGGTTTAAGGGTGGAAGGGTGAAGGACTTTAGCTCCGAAATAAGCCATTTCAGTAGCATCAAAATAACTCATTTCCTTCAATGGCTTTGCCTCTGGTATAAACCGTGGATCGCTGGTGTAAACACCGCTTACATCCGTCCATATTTCAATGGTTTTTGCATTTACAGCTCCGCCTATCAAGCTGGCTGTATAATCAGATCCTTCAAAGCCAAGGGTTGTGATGGTCTTTTGTGGAGATTCCCCGTAAAAACCACCGATTATGGGTGTGAATCCGCTTTCGAGAACCGTCTCCAGCGAACCGCAGCGCTGATTAATTTGCAGGATATTTGGGTTTGCTTTCCCATATTCTGCATCTGTTTTAATGATCTTACGAGCCTCGATGTGTTGAGTCATCATGTCAAGGGCCAGCCCGCACTGGGCTAATAAGTAGGAAGAAATTTGTTCACCAATACTGGCAATGGCGTCTTTCATTTGGGGAGAAAGAGTTCCCTGGCGCTCCGTGTAAGTCAGTAGTTTATTCAGCTTGCTGATTTTAGCTTCCGTATTCCGGGCACAGCTGTCTTTGATTAATTTATTTTTTTTATGCGGATTTTCTTCGAGAAAATCGGCTACAATTTTGTTGTGCCGGTCTTTAATGCTTTCGGATATTTCATGGGCCTGTTTCAATTTACCCTGTGCGGCGAGCTGTCCGGCTTCTACTAACTGGCGGGTAGTTCTAGCTGTAGCAGAGACAATCACTACCGGGTATTCATAATTTTTGATGATCTCTAATACCTGTTTCCAGGTTTGATGATCGGCCATTGAGGTGCCGCCAAACTTAAGTACGTTAATCTCCATAAAAAGGCTTCTTAAAAATGAGTGTGGAAAATAAGAGGATTCTTAGCCTATTCCATGCTGAATCCTGAATTAAGTTCCACAGAAACGGTATCTTTATCATATGAGTACAAAAGATCTACAAGTAGCAGTTATAGGCGGTGGTGCAGCCGGTTTTTTTAGTGCTATTTCTGCAAAAAAGCATAACCCGGATGCAAAGGTAACCATCTACGAAAAAACAGATAGGCTGCTTTCAAAAGTTCGGATTTCAGGAGGGGGGCGATGTAATGTAACCCACTATTGTTTCGATATCCGTGAATTGGTGAAGTTCTACCCACGGGGAGAGCGGCCACTGAAAAAGGCATTCGGGATTTGGTCCACAACAGATACGGTAGAATGGTTTGAAAGCAGGGGTGTAAAGCTCAAGACCGAATCTGACGGACGCATGTTTCCTATTACCGATGATTCTGAAACCATCATTAACTGCCTGCTGGAAGAAACAAGAAAACTGGGAATAGGAATAAAAACCAAAGCCAATATAAAAAGCATTAGTAAAACTGAAGATGGGTATGAGTTAGGGTTTCATAGAGGGGGGCGTAAATCAGCCGAGAAAGTAATTGTGGCTACAGGTGGCAGTCCCCGCGCAAAAGGGTTTGACTGGCTCCGTGAGCTTGGCCATGAAATTGAAGAACCGGTTCCCTCTTTGTTCACCTTTAACATGCCTGATGAGCCTATCAAAGAGCTGATGGGTGTAGTTGCTGAACCGGTTGCTATAAAAATCATGGGCTCAAATCTCAGTAGTAGCGGACCACTACTAGTCACTCATTGGGGAATGAGCGGACCGGCTGTTTTGAAATTATCGGCTTTTGGGGCACGGGATTTTCATAAGATGGATTATGAGTTTAAGATTCTGGTAAACTGGGCCGGAGATAGAGGGGAGCAAGAAGTGCGAAGCATTTTGAAGGAAGTGGAAAATGATCACCCAAAAAAGAAAATCTCTAACGTAAACCCATTTGAGTTGCCGGGCAGGCTTTGGGAATTTCTGTTGAATAAACTGAATCTAGGTGATGATATGATCTGGCAAAACATGGGCAAGAAGAATATTAACCGGCTGGTTCACCTGCTCTCCAACGATGTATATCAGGTTCAGGGAAAAACTACGTTTAAGGAAGAGTTTGTCACCTGTGGTGGAATCAGTTTGCTGGATGTAGACATAAAAACCATGGAGAGCCGGAAATCACCGGGTCTGTATTTTGCAGGTGAAGTGCTGGACATCGACGGCGTGACGGGTGGTTTTAACTTTCAGGCTGCGTGGACTACCGGTTTTATAGCCGGAAAGCTGGATTGAAAATATCACCTATTCTATATCATCGATGTCATCAGAAAAAACAGAAGGATTTGCCTCTCGTAAATTATAAGCACTTCGCATCACTTCCCCATAAGCTCCCGCACTGCGAATGGCAATTAAATCACCACGCTGTACTTCCGGTATAGAAATATCTTTACGGAAGGTATCTGAGCTTTCGCAAATTGGACCGACTACGTCATAGTTTTTCTCTGGTTTCTCACTGGTAAGTACATCAATACGATGCTTCGCTTGATACAGAGCCGGGCGAATAAGTTCAGTCATTCCCGCATCAACAATAGCAAAATTCTTGGCCTTGCCTTCTTTGGTGTAAAGAACACGGGTGATTAAGCTGCCACTTTGCCCTACAATTGATCGCCCAAGCTCAAAGTGAAGACTCTGATGATCTTTAAGCTTGATGTTCTCTTCAAAAAGCCCAAAGAAGCGCTCGAAATCAGGTACTGCATTATTATTGGGGTGATCATAGTTGATTCCAAATCCGCCGCCCACATTTATCACAGTCAGCTTAAAGCCCTTATCTTCGATGTAATTATTCAGTGCATTGGCTTTGGAACACAGTTCCTCAAACGGGGTGAATTTCTCTATTTGTGAACCGATGTGGAAGTGTATACCAATTAACTCCAGGTTCTTTAGGTTAGGGAATTTTTCCAATACGGTATCAAGGTCCGATTCATTAATCCCAAATTTATTCTCATTTAGTCCGGTAGTAATATATTTGTGGGTCTCAGCTTCCACATTTGGGTTGAGCCGGAGAGCCACCCGAGCTTTTTTGTTTTCTTTGCCGGCTAACTCATTCAGAACATCCAGCTCCTGGGGAGACTCGCAATTGAAGCAAAATATATCGTGCTTTAATCCAAGTTCTATTTCTTCATCACTTTTCCCGACACCGGCAAAGGCAATTTCATCCGCAGAAAAACCAGAGTCTAAAGCACGCTGAATTTCTCCGCCGCTAACGCAATCTGCACCTAATCCAGATTCTTTAATCACCTTTAATATGCGGCTTTGGTTATTAGCTTTAAGGGCAAAGTGAACATGATAACCCCGGGAAATAGCGTGTTTCTTAACCTCTTCAAGTGTATTTCGAAGTACATCAAGGTCGTAAAAAAAGTAAGGGGTTTTAAATTTCTGAAGGGCAGAAATTATGTTATTTGGATACATGAGTGAGTTTAATTTGATTCAGCTTGTTCTTCTTCGGTTGTTTTGGCGGGTTTTCTGTCTTTGTCTGCTTCAGGGTTTGTTAAGGAAATCAGCGTGTCGCCATCCTGAGGCACGGGCGGATTATCAATTACAAATGGCTGAACGGTACCGTCTTTTGTAGCCAGAAATAGTGGAATTGCTTCGTTTCCATAAGTTTCTTTGAAGTTTTGGAAGGTAAAAGTCTCTGTCAAAAGAGTTGACTTAATGACTTTCCCGTTCTCGTAAAGCTCCGAAATATGATCGAAGTTCATTTCTTTTTTAAAAAGGGTTCGTCCGGTCAGGTGGGTAGTAACATCATTTTGCTGATTCCCCTTCTTTGAATTTGGTGAAAGCTGGTAAACATGAGAACGACCAAAAACGTCGGCAAAACGGAGAGCCGTTAATGCATTTACTTCATCATTAGGGGTCATAGACAGTAGCTTTCCTAATCCATCAAGGTTGATATAGTCGAGGGCAAACTCAGACAGCACATTGCCATAATAGGTATTCAAATCACGAGACTTGGCATTACTTATATTTTTCCAGTTCGAATCTGCTACCATTACTTTGATACCTTTTTGTTGTATGGCTTCAGCGATGTCGACCGACCAATCGTGAGCACCAACAATGAGAAAGCCTCTGGGGACTGGTTTTGCCACTCCTAATTTGCGAGCCACACATGAAGCTGAAAGTCCGTAAATGGCTACTGTACTGATAATAATGATAAAGACAATGGAAACAAGTTGATTGGCTTCGGGATAACCATTTTGCATCAATGAAATGGCAAATATGGAAGAAATAGAGGCTGCTACCACACCCCGCGGAGCCATCCAGCAAAGAAAAAGCTTTTCTTTCCAATTCAGTGATGAAAACATGGTAGACATGTACACTGCAGCCGGACGAATAATAAATATCAAAGCGCCTAGAAAGGCGAGCATATTCAGGCTAAGACTATCCAGCAGGCTGGAAAGCTCAACCCTGGCTGCAAGAAGGATAAATAAAGCCGATAGCAAAAGCAGCCGGATGTTTTCCTTAAACTCAATAATATGATGAATCCGTGCAGCTTTCTGGTTGGCTAAAACAACCCCCATTAACGTGGTTGCCCACAAGCCCGATTCATGCTGTACAAAGTTCGAAATGGTAAAAACCAAAACAACGACCATTAAACTGATTGGGTTCTGAAGGTAGTCGGGGAGGAGATGTTTTTTTAGGGGGAAGTAGATTAAGGCGGCACCTCCCAGCCCGAGCAACGAACCAAAGAAAATGGTTTTAAAGATACTCATGACTGCTAGTGAGGTAGCTTCAGAGAAACCACTGGCCAGAATGACCTCAAACACCAAAACAGCCAGCATGGCGCCAATAGGATCTATGACAATGCCTTCCCATTTGAGTATAGAACCAACCTGTCCGGCTGGTCGTACCTGTCTTAAAAGAGGGATGATTACGGTAGGACCGGTGACCACCAGAATTGCTCCGAGCAAAACAGCCAGCTCCCATCCAAAACCAAATAAATAATACCCGAAAACAGAAGTCAACACCCATGTAAGTAAAGCGCCTATACTAACCAGGTTGCCAATCACACCTCCCACATTCTTTAGTTCTGAGAAACGAAGGCTCAATCCACCTTCAAAAAGTATAATAGCTACAGAAACGGATATAAAAGGGGTGAGCAAATCTCCCATTAACTGGTCAGGATTTACCAAACCAAAAACAGGGCCGGCAAGAATGCCAGATATCAATAATAATAAAATAGCAGGTAGTTTAAGACGCCAGCCCAACCACTGGGCTCCAACACCAAAAACAAAAATGCTTGCAATTCCAATAAGAATGTGTTCTGCCATAATAAAAAAACCGTATCAACTTGTGAGTACGGTTAGTTTGAATAGATTTCAAGACATAAAGATTCAGAGCCTCAAAGATAAAGAAAGTCAGGCAAAGTTGGAGAAATCTAAAAGTGGCTGAAACCCTTCACGAAAAGATCGGCAAAACTTGAGGAACGACATGGATTTTTAGTATTGTTGTGTTATTATACAAACAGTGATAAGATTTAAAGACCTATGAGTAAAAAATCTTACATATTGAAAGAATTTATTTGGTTGATCGCCATACTAGGGATTGCTACGCTTGTAGAATTTGCAATCATTGAAACCCTTGATCTTCATCCGGTGTTGAGTATCAAAATTCAAGGACTCATCGGTTTGATGTTGATCGGGTATGGTATAAGGATGGCTGCGCGAATCTGGAAATCTTATCATAAACAAGCTGATCCAACTTCAAACGGGAAAGAGGTTTTAGAATAAGCCTGAAAAAATCAGGAATTCAATAATCACGACAAACAAAACTCCTTCCATAAAACTACATTTAGGGCAGAAATAGCAGAAATATATGAAGCATGAAAAATTAGCAAAAGAACTTGGACTATCAGATGTTTATGCTATTGCAACGGGGGCAATGTTTAGTTCAGGATTCTTTCTTCTACCAGGACTTGCAGCTGCCGAAACGGGTCCTTCAGTATTTCTCGCCTACTTTGTTTCCGGGCTGATTGTGTTGCCTACTATGTTTAGTGTAGCCGAATTGGCAACAGCCATGCCAAGAGCAGGAGGAACTTATTATATCATTGACCGAAGTTTGGGCCCAATGATTGGCACAATTGGAGGCTATGGGTCCTGGTTGGCCTTAGTGCTAAAAAGTGCATTTGCCTTAATTGGGATGGGTGCATACATCTCCATCTTTTATGAAGTACCTATAATTCCTGTAGCCGTGATTTTGACTATTGTTTTTGGGATTTTGAATGTAGTTGGGGCAAAGGAAACTACCTTTTTGCAGAAAGTCTTGGTGGCTGCACTTGTTACCATTATGGCATTTTATATTATTCAGGGTGTATTCGCAGTATTTAGCATGGATATTGTGAAGATTACCAAGGAGCAATTTACCCCATTCTTTATTGATGGTTATTATGGGTTTTTTGCTACTGTAGGTATGGTATTCGTGTCATATGCGGGGCTTACGAAAGTTGCCAGTATTGCCGAAGAGGTGAAAAATCCTGATAGAAACATTCCTTTGGGTATGTTTTTAGCCATTGCGACAGCAGTGGTGGTATATGTTATTGGGGTATATATAATGGTAGCTCTCCTGGAGCCAGCTGCCTTTCGGGAAGATCTCACCCCGGTAGCTACCGCAGGTGAAGTATTCTTAGATTGGCTTCCTGAACCCACAGGTTTGATTTTGGTTGTAATTGCTGCGGTTGCTGCTTTTGCATCCACAGGTAATGCAGGAATCATGTCTGCTTCACGTTATCCCATGGCTATGGCTCGGGATAAGCTGATTAATGAGCGTTTTGCAAAACTCAGTAAGCTGGGAACTCCGTTGTGGTCGGTTGTAGCAACCGTACTTATGATGATTTTCTTCCTGGTTGCTTTCAATGTAGCCGAAGTGGCAAAACTGGCTAGTGCTTTTCAATTGTTGCTATTTGGACTGCTGAATCTTGCCGTTATTGTGATGCGTGAAAGCCAGATAGAAGAATACGATCCGGGTTTTAATTCCCCGTTCTATCCATGGCTTCAAATTATTGGGATCATATTTTCCATCATTCTGATTTTTGAAATGGGTGGACTTTCCATTCTGTTTACTATTGTAGTGAGTGTGTTTGGAATAATTTGGTTCAAGTATTACGCGGCCGATAAAGTAGATCGTCAGGGAGCTATTTTCCATGTTCATGCCCGGTTAGGAAAGAATAAAGATCAGGGCCTGGAGCATGAAATGAGAACTATTCTGCGGGAAAAAGGGCTGAGACAGGAAGATCCTTACGAAGAAATGATTTCGAGGGCTGAAGTACTGGAGTTTTCATCATCCACCAGTTACGATGAGATTCTTAAAACAGTAAGTAATAGCTTCGCTGAACAATTAGGCAAAAGTACAGAAGAAATGTACGATGTACTTTCTCAGCTGGAAGAAGATAGAATCATTCCAATAGCTAAAGGTGTCGCTCTAAATCATGCGCGCCTTGCAGATAAAATAGAACCAGAAATGGTACTTGTACGGGTGAAAGGCGGGCTTAAAGTCGACAAGCTTAAAAACCTTGATTCCAAGAAAGCAGGGTCAGAAAAATTAAATACCTTGTTGTTCTTTATCAGTTCTGATGAAAACTCAGGCCAGCATCTGAGAATATTAGCTCACGTAGCTGAAATGGTAGGCACAAAGAACTTCCTGGACCGTTGGATTAATGCAGAAAATGAGGCAGAGTTGAAAGAAATACTGCTTCGAGACGAACGTTTTATACGGCTTATTCTAAATCCTGATAACAAGACCGAAGAATTTATTGGTAAGATGATTAAAGATGTATCCTTGCCGGGACAAAGCCTTATTACCATTATCCGAAGAAAGGATCAGATTAAGATTCCTCACGGTATTACGGTACTTCAGGAAGGCGATGAACTTTCCATCATCGGAGAGATTGAAGATATTAAGGAGCTGAAGAAACTGCTTTAATAAATATCTCAGAGAAGCTTTTCTGTAAGCTTCTCAATGATCTCATCAAAACCGAGAGACATTTCCTCACTTTCTTTCATATTACGAAGCGTGAACTTGCCTTCATTTAGCTCATTATCTCCAATAATGATGGTGTAAAGGGCATTTTCCCGGTTAGCATCTTTCATTTGTGCTTTCATAGAACGACTCATGTAGTCCATGGTTGCTGAAAGTCCGGCTTGTCTGGCTTTGGGAAGGTGGGTAAGTGCCCAGTTCCGCGCAGCGTCACCTAAAGTCACGAAATAAACATCCACTGATTTTTCCTCAGCAAGTTCTATCCCCAACTCTTCACAAGCAATCATGAGGCGCTCCATGCCCGCGGCAAAACCAACGGCAGGAGTTGACGGTCCGCCAATTTCCTCGACAAGCAAATCATAGCGACCACCACCGGCTAAGGCATCCTGTGATCCTAAATCAGGGCTTGTCAGTTCAAAGGCAGTACGGGTATAATAATCCATTCCCCGAACAAGGTGAGGATCTAGAGTATAATTAATACCCAGTTCATCGAGGTAGCCAATAACCTTGTCAAAATGCTTTTTGGATTCTTCGTTCAGATAATCCTGAATAACCGGTGCTTCTTTTATAAACGCTTGATCCTCATCTTCTTTTGAATCCAGAATACGCATGGGGTTTTTCTCGAACCGCATTTGAGAAAGCTCACTCATCTTATCCAGATTCGGCTTAAGGAATTCCCTTAAAGCTTCTTTATAAGCTTCACGACTTTCAGGATCGCCTACAGAATTTAATTTCAGATTAAAGTTCTTGATTCCAATACGTTCATAAATACGCATCATAAAAGCGATACACTCTACATCAGCAATAGGGTCATCACTGCCCAATATTTCCAGCCCAAACTGGTGAAATTGTCGTTGCCGGCCTTTTTGAGGCTTTTCAGCACGGAACATAGGGCCGATATAGTAAAGCTTCTGAGATCCGCCACGCTGCTGCATGTGGTGTTCTACAAAAGCCCGAACAACCGGTGCTGTCAGTTCAGGTCGTAACACGTAATGACTATCACCCTTTTCAAAAGCAAAAATCTCTTTGGAAACAATATCTGTTAGCTGGCCCACACCCCGAACGATAAGTTCAGTTTGCTCCATGATGGGAGTTCGGATTTCTTCGAAATTAAATTTAGCAGCTTCTTCATGAATGATTTGTTCGAGCGCCCTCCATTTTGGAGATTCATCTGGAAGAATATCCACCATTCCGAGGTGGGTCGTGTATTTGGGTTTAGCCATGTAATTGTTTTTCTCTTTTAATTTGAGTGGTGTAAAGATAAGGGGGGAATGGGAGAGTTTCTTAAAGGATTTTGAATAATACCCCCAAGCTATATGAATTAAATAACTCAGATTGAGTCATGTATATTTAATCAGAAAACAACTATCATTGCCTTGATATAAAAGTGACCTAAATAAAAAATAATTGAGCACTTCAGACCAATCTACAAAAAGAACTCTTATTGGTGATGTAGCTAAAGTTGCTACTGGAACAGCGGTAGCGCAAGGTATTTCAGTCCTTATATCACCAATCATTACAAGATTGTATAGCCCGGAAGCATTCGGAGTCTTAGGATTGTTTTTGAGTGTCGTGGGGATTGTTAGCGTCAATTCTACATTTCGATATCATCTTGCTATTCTATTGCCGGATGACGATAAGGATGCTTCTGCTCTGAGCGGTCTATCTTTTTTGAGTACACTATGTGTAAGCCTGCTAACGGGGTTAGTAATTTTTCTTTTTTCGAGTAAATTGGAAATCTGGTTTGATATTTCTATAAATCCGATAGTTCTAGCTATTATTCCGGCAGCTATTCTTATTGATGCTTGTTTATTGATTTTGCGCCAATGGCATATCAGGATGCAATCTTATACTACTGCAGCTACAAGCGAAGCAAGCCAATCTTTAGGAACCTCAGGAGGGCAACTGGGATTTGGATTTTCGGGCTTTGTGGAAGGAATATTTTTAGTGTATTCAAATATATCGGGACTATTTATTTCTCTGGCCATTTATTTAAAAACACTACCTCAAAAGCGCATTTTCTTTAGTAAAAGCATGTTCGATTGGGAGCGAATTAAGCAACAAGCAATTGAGCACAAAAAGTTTTTTCAATATAGTACGGTAGCTGGTGTAATAAATAAACTGGCCTGGGAGCTTCCAAGTTTTATGCTGACTGGTTTCTTTAGCACTACAATTTTGGGCTACTATGTTTTAGGACATCGTTTGCTCAGGCTGCCTATTTCATTAATCGGTGGTGCTATTGGAGAAGTATATTATGAAAGAGGAGCAAAAGCATATAAGCAGGGGACATTAAATGAGATTACCGAATTAGTTCAGCGCAGGTTGGTGCAAGTAGGGTTTTTTCCGTTTTTTGTACTCACTTTTATTGGGGAAGATCTATTCATAGCCTTTTTTGGAATCGAATGGGCGCAGGCCGGGGTTTACTCTCAAATCCTTGCAATGTGGACTTTTGTTTGGTTTTTGAGTAGTCCAAATACCACAATTTATAGCATTACAAACAACCAGGATAAGATGTTTAACATACAGGTGCTGTTGTTTGTACTGCGATTTATAGGACTTGGCATAGGTGGTTTAATGGGGTCTCCAGTATTAGCTATATCGCTATTTGCAATAGCAGGTATTGTGGGGTATGGTATTTTGTTGATACAAATTTCCAATATAGCGAAGGTATCACCTCTACTAATTATCCATGAGATACTGTCCATTTGGCCGGCTTGTGTTTTATTTTCTATAGTTATTTCTGCAGGACTGATTTACGATTTAAATTCCTGGTGGATATCGGCAATTGGTATTTTAGCTGTAATAAGTTTTTATCCCTACATATTTTTGAAAGAACCAGAACTCAGAACAATGATGAGAAGAATACTGTGAGTAAAGAAAATAAAACATATTCATCCGATTGGATACATAAATTAGAAGGTCAATATAATTGGAATTTATATTGGCATCAGCTGGACTTAGTATTAAACCATTCTGGAATAGAAAAAGGAAGTGATATCAATGAAATAGGTGTTGGGACCGGGCTCACTTCTGGGTTTTTAAAAAATAAAGGGTATAGGGTTACAACCATCGATATTGATCCTGAAAAAGAACCGGATATTGTTGCTGATATGACTAACTTCGATTTTCCTAAAGCAGATATGTATCTTGGATTTGAAGTATTCGAGCACATACCATTTAAAGAGGCTAAATCTGTTTGGAAGCAATTGGCGCAAAAAAAGGTTTCGAGAATTGCAATGAGTTTACCATATGCCTACCGAACATATTTATGGCTCGAATTTTGGTCTCCATTTTTCGGTAAAAAATCAATTCATATTGGCAGAAAACGAAATCATATAAACGCTGAACACCATTTCTGGGAATTAGGGATAGAGAGCTACAATACAGAATTGATTATCAGAGAGATGAAAAATTTAGGATTTTCCGTCAGCATCTCGTATCGATATAGAAATCATCATTTTTTTCTGTTCAGCAATGAGTTTAAGTAAACTTAAAATAAATATTCAAAGCTGGTTATTACGACCTTTTGAAATAATACTTAGGTCATGGCCTGAGAAGCAGCGTTCAATAAAGCCCGTTTGGATTATAGGAGCGCCAAGGTCTGGTACCACACTGACATATCAACTATTTTGTTCTTTTTTTAAAACTTCGTACTTAACAAATCGAGTAGCAGAAAGATATAGAATCGCTCTGATATCCCGGTTTTTTGAACGTATATTTTTTTCAAAATCGTTAAACCCAAAATCATTTAAATCAAAATTTGGCAAAACTCATTCTCCAAACGATCCACATGAAGGGGGAGCATTTTTTTATCAGTTTTTTCCGGTAGAAGAGCCTTCTGCCGAATCTTTGGGTATAAATAAAAGAAAAAAGTTTCGAAAGCTGATCCAAAGACTTGCATATCCTTCTGAATTATTTGTGTCAAAAAATACAGTTCATTCTTTAAGAATTAAGGCTTTGGCTGACGCATTTCCTGAATCTCAATTTATTTGGGTTACAAGAGATAAGGCAGATACTGCTTATTCAATTTTAAAAGCTCGTGTAAGTCAAAAAATAGATACAAAAGAATGGTGGGGTGTCAAGCCTCCAGGATGGCAAGAAAGAATAGGGCTCACTGAAAAAAAGCGAGTATTGTGGCAGATTAGCGAAGTCGAAACTATAATTGAAAAAGATCTTATGAAAACAAATAGGCCTTTTTTTAAAGTCAGTTATAAGGATGTTTGTGAGAAGCCACATAAGGTAATGAATGAAATTGCAAAAGAGTTTGGCTTGAATGATTATATAAGTAAGGATGATGATTTTATTCCTGACTCGTTTAATTACTCAACTTCTCCAAAAGATAGTTTAGCAGAGGAAATAAGAATCTTAGTTCAAAATTAATAGAATGATCCCCCACGAATTGCCAGGAAATATTTTTATGCAACCTTGGTGGCTAGATATTGTAGCTCCAGGACAATGGGAAGATATTCGGATAGAAAAAGGTGGAGATATTTTTGCTCGATGGCCCATTGTTTTGCGGAAAGAAAAAGGATTTCGATTTATTGAAATGCCAGTATTGACTCAGAAATTAGGTCCTTGGATTAAGCAAACAAGTTCAAAGCATGAAACGATTCATAATACAGAACGTTCTATGCTCAAAAAATTGATCAAGAAAATTCCCAGCTTTGATAAGTTTAATTATAACCTGGATGCTGATGTCATCAATTATTTGCCATTTATCTGGGAAGGTTTCTCTCAAAATTCTTTGACTACATTTCAAGTACAGGCCCCAATAGATACTAAACAAACTTGGAAAAATTTAAATAGTGCGGTTCGTCGGGATATTCGAAGGGCAGAGGAGTCTTTAGAGGTCATAATTGGTCTGAGCTCAGATGAGCTTTATAATATGATTTCAGCAACTTTTGAAAGACAGGGACTTAAAGTTCCATACTCAAGGGGTCTTTTGTATGATTTATATAATGAGGCATCTTCCAGAGAAAGGGCAACGATAGTTGGTGCAAAAGATAATAAAGGGGTTTTGCATGCAGCTGAAGTTTTTCTTCACGATGATAAGACTACCTATTATTTGGCAGGTGGATTTGATTCAGAATCAGAAGTTCCTGGTGCAGTAAGCCTGGTATTGTGGGAGGGAATAAAAGAGGCCCAGAAAAGAGGTAACACCTTCGACTTCGAGGGCTCAAGTATTAAGTCGATTGAACGTTATTTTAGTTCTTTTGGCAGCAAACCGGTTCACTTTCATCACATACAAGGAATAAGTAAAAAATATGCCCCTTTCTACTATGCCAAACAGTTTATCAAAAAGATGAAGCAATAAGTGCCCAATCTAAGTTTTATTTTATGAATCTAAAGGTCATAATCCCTGACGATCTAACTCAAGTTTCAGAATATACCGTAAAGCTAATATTTGAAGAATTTTGGGGATTAAAGGTTCTTATTAACAAGCATGAAAAAGAGACCTATATAATTTCGGATCAGCAAACAGGTAAAACCCTGAGCTTTCCTGCACTTTTCGTCTCTCAGGAAAAAAGTCAGTGGTTACAAAAGAGATCGCAAGGTAACTGGGGTTTAAAACGTTTCGCTTTTGATAAATTTGATACTCTTCCAGTTTTATTTAATGGAAAGCCCCAAAGTCAGGAACATGACTATGGCATTGATTTCTTTGGCACACTATTTTTTTTATTGAATAGGTATCATGAAAAAACAGAAGAGATAAACCAAGATGATCATGGAAGAAATGTTGCAGACCATACATTTCTTTTAAGAAATAACTTTATTGAAACTCCTTTGGCTGATTTGTATCTGGAGTTGTTTTCTAAAATTATTTTCAAAAAATTTGGAGTTTCTCTGCAGGTAAATAGCTCATTTTCAATTTTACCCTCCCACGATGTAGATCGTCCTTTTGAATACCTTTACTATTCAAGTGGAAAATTGATTAAGCGAGTTTCTGGTGATCTGTTAATTCGAAAGTCAGTAATAAAAGCTATTAACCGAATTAAGAAAGTCAGAAAAATTAAAAATGGTGAACATCAGCTTGACCCATATAATACATTTGACTGGATAATGGACATCTCAGAAAAGTCAGGGAGAAAAAGCACGTTTCATTTTATAGCAGAAAATACAAATGGCAAGTATGACCAAGAGTATGAATTAGAAAACCCCGAAATAAAAAAACTGCTAAAAAAAATTTACTATCGAGGGCATAATATTGGGTTACACCCCTCCTATAATTCACCGATTACTCGAAGTCAAATTTCTAAAGAATATAAGAAGTTAAAAAACGCTGTTAATAAGCTAGGGATTCAGCAAACTGTTTGGAAAAGCAGGAATCATTATTTGCAATGGAATACTGATTGTCTTTCAGAGTTAGAAAAGGCAGGTGTTCATGTTGATCAAACCCTTGGATTTGCTGGTAGACCAGGTTTTAGGTGTGGTACTTGTATCCCATTCCATCCTTTTAATTATAGAACAAAAAGAAAATCTGAGGTGCTTTTTGAGCCCCTTATTCTTATGGAAGTTAGTTTATTTGACAAAGGATACTTAGGGCTGGGGAGAAACCTTGAAGAAGCATGGAATATTGTAGAGGGTTTAAAAAATCAGTGCAAAAAATATTCAGGTAACTTTACTATTCTCTGGCACAACAATCATTTGGTAGACGATGAAATGAAATCTTTCTATCAGGAATGTTTAAAGTAGGGTGGTATGAAAATTTTAATGGTTTTGGATAAAAAATTTCCTACCGATATCCGGGTAGAAAATGAGGCTACCTCCCTGATAAGGGCCGGGCACAAAGTGGGGTTGCTTTCCATTGCTGACAACCCCCAACAAGAAATTGTACAGGTTAAAGGCATCAAAGTGTATAGGGAGAAAGTATCTCGGTTCAAGCGCGATAAAATGCACGGGCTGGCAGGTATGGTACCATGGATAGATCAATTTGTAGCAAAAAAGGTTTCTGCCATTTTAGATTCAGAGCAATACGATGCTGTTCATTTTCATGATTTATATCTTTTTGGAGCTGCAAGGCTGATTCGTAAAAAACATGATGTTTATTTTGTTGGAGATATGCACGAGAATTATGTGGAAGTTCTCAAGGACTATAAATGGGCTACAAAGTTTCCAAATCGCTTGCTGGTATCTCAAAAAAAATGGGAGCGGAAAGAAAAGGAATGGCTTGCTGATATGGATAAAGTCATAACGGTTAGCAAAGGAATAGAAGATAGGATTATTAATAAGGGCGTTTCAAAAGAAGATGTGATTCTTGTTCCCAATACCATACACACCAGACTTTTTGATGAATTTGAAACAGACCAGCGGATCATAAATAAATTTAAGGATTACTTTACGCTTGTATATGTTGGTGGTTTTGTGAGTAATCGCGGATTGGAGCACGTGATAAAAGGGATGAAAGGATTAAGTAAGAAAGCTCCCGATATCAGACTTATTCTGGTTGGAGATGGGGACACAAGGACGCAGTTACAAGCTATTGTTAAAGAAAATGAATTAAGTGATCAGGTTTTTTTTGAAGGATGGCAAAGCCAGGAAAAGATTAAATCCTATCTTGAAGTTGCAGATGTTGGACTGGTTCCATTCAAGCGAACACCGCAAACAGATAACTCAAGTTCAAATAAACTGTTCCAATATATGTATTTCGGACTGCCAATCCTGGGTACAAATTGTACTTCAGTAAAAAAATTGGTAGAAAAAGAAAACTGCGGCCTGATTTATGAAAGCGAAAATACTATCAGGTTTATAGAAAGTGTTATGAATTTATATGAGAATCGAAGCAGGGCAAAGGAACTTGGAAAGAATGGTAAAAAAGCAGTGATTGAGAAATATAGCTGGGATAAAACTATTCAGGATATGCTGAAAATGTATAGTAATCTTGCTGAGAATTGATGGAAAAACAGGATATGCATTCCAAATCTTATTACGAGGAATTCTATAAGGATAGAGATTGGAGTAATCAGTACATAAAAGTTAAATATCAGGTTCAATCTTATTTGAATGTTGTTAATCTTACGTCTACAGTACAAGTCAAAAAAGTATTAGACATTGGTTGCGGAACGGGTATTTACACCAAAATTTTCAATGATCTGGGATATGATTGCAGAGGAATCGACTTTGCAAACTCCGCTATTGAAAAAGCAAAAACCCAATTTCCGGATTGTGATTTCCTTCAACATGATGCAACAAATATCCAGATTCAGGATAAATTTGATATGCTTTTTGTAAGTGGTTTCTCTCCCTTTAATACTACCAATTTTGAAGCTACCCAGCAGATAATAAACCGATGGTCGAGTTGTTTAGAAGATGAAGGCGTTATATTTATTCTTGGGAGAACTGATTTTAGCGGGATGGAGTCCTCTTCTGGTTGGTTTTATCATACTCACGATCAGATCAAGACTATGTTTGCTCATCCTGACTTTTCAATGAAAACATATTTTGCATATCCTCTTTTCAGATATTTGGTATTAACCCCATTATTAAAAAAACCCATAATGAGTTTAGTAAGCTATATTTCTGAAAACTTCATCGGTAAAATAATTCGTAAACCGGTAAGAGTAATGACTGTTTTAGTGAAAGAGTTATGATCTCGGTCATTAAAAAAATAGTTCAAACTTCCAGGCTGGGTGAGTATCAAGCTATTCTGGAAATAGCGTTGGCGGAGGGGTATAAGATAACATCACTAAAAGATTGGTACGAACATGGTTTTTACCCCGATCAAAATGTGTTGGTTTTACGTCATGATGTGGATTATGATAATGAAGGTGCCTACAAAATGTATGAAATAGAAAAGAGGCTTGGTGTTAATTCCACTTTTTACTACCGGTGGTCTACTATTCATGTTTCTACAATGGAAGAGATCAATGAAAATGGTTTCGAGGTTTCCCTGCATTTTGAAACATTGGCAACTTATTGCAGAGAAAAGAATATTTGCTCCGGGCAAGAATTAACAACTGAAGATTTTGATATATGCTTTGAAAAACTTCTCGATGAAATAAGAGTTTTCCAGGAAAAATTTTGGGACATAAAAACAATTTGCTCTCATGGGGACCAGCGTAACAGGTTGATTGGCATCCCAAATCATCGAATTTTAGAGGGTAAAGACCGAGAAGAGTTGGGTCTATTCTTTGAAACTTATGATGAACCTATAAAGAGTAAATTTGATGCCTATATTTCGGACTCTAGTATTAAGTCAAATCACGGGTGGAGATATGGTTTATCACCAGAGGAAGCAATAAAGCAAAAAAAGAAAAATATTTGTTTGCTAACTCATCCTCAGCACTGGAACTATCATTTATCAAGAAATATCAAAAAAGTGGTCACAGATATTTATGAACATTTTTTTAGATCATAATAAGTAAGTTCTAAGTTCTCAGTCTTCAAATTAAAAACAGATGAAAAAATAATGAAGCTAAGTTTTACTTTAGGTCCATTCAAAGCAGGATTATTTGCTGAGAAAGAGAATAAGAAAGTGATTATATATCTGCCTGAGTCAAATATGTTGGATACTCTTAAAAAAGCCGGTAAAGAAAATTTCAACAATTCTGAAGAAGATAAAAAAAGACTTAAAGCATATATAGAGAAGAGAAGTACAAGCTCTTTCTGGAAGGATGATCCCGGATATCTATTTATTAAAAAGTACCTGCCTGAAGGTGAGATAAGCTTGATTGATATAGGATGTAATGTCGGTAACCTTCCATTTTATTTAAAAGCTGAAAATTTATGGAATAGAATTTCCTATATGGGAACAGACTTACTGCCTGTTTTTGTGGAATTAGCAGCAGAGGCATTGCCTGAGGGTGTTTTTTTCGTCTCAGACATCCAGGAAGATGTTATCGAAGAGTCATTTGACGTGGTTCTAACTAAAGGGACTATAATTTCTACTTTTGACCCAATAAAAAGCTTGAAGAATGTGTTGTCTGTTCCTTCAAAGCAAACAATGCTCATACACACAGCTATTTCTGATGAGGTTACGTCCGGAGAGAAATTCTATAACATCCTTGTTACAGATAAAGACAACATTTATACAAGCTCCGTGCTCTCAAAGAAAGCCTTTTTTGAAGAAGTAAAAGCTTTTGGGTTTTCTGTTAAAGAAATGAACAAAAGGCCCGGAAAAGTGGAAGTTCAGAATAAAGGAGTGTATCACCTTTACGACTTTGTTTTGGAAAAGAAGGATTAAATAAATTTTTCCTTTAAGACTTTAGTGATTTTTTTTGTGGCTTTACCATCTCCATATAAAGATGTCCAGTCTCCATCTGGATTTTGTTGAACAGCCTTCACGATAGCTTTTGTATTTGCACCTGTAAGCTGATTCCATCCTCCCTTTAATGTTTCAACCCATTCAGTTTCCTGCCGCACAGTAATGCAAGGTTTCTTCATCCAGTAGGCTTCCTTCTGAAGTCCACCGGAATCGGTAATTACTTTTGAGCAGTTCTTAAGCAAGACCATCATTTTGAAGTAGGAAACAGGTTCGATCAGGTGGAGATTTTTGGGTATAGCCAAGCTTTTCAATTTCTTTTTATTTCTTGGGTGAACGGGCCAAACAACTGGCTTAGAAAGTTTACTAAAAGCCTGCAGAACAGAATTTAAGTTGGTATCACTATCAGTATTGGATGGCCGGTGAATAGTTGCGAGATAATATTCCTCTTTGTTAAAGGGAAGAACCTGTTTTAGGTCTATTTTTTTATCAGCAATTTCTGAAAAAGTGAGCAGTGCATCATACATCACATCACCAACATTAAATACATTGTGTGTAATGCCTTCTTTAGCTAATTGGTCTACGCCTTGCTCTGAGGAACAGAACAGGAATTCTGATGCATGATCGGTTAGAATTCGATTTATTTCTTCCGGCATTTCTTTGTTAAAACTCCGTAAACCTGCTTCAATATGAACAATAGGAATATGCAACTTTGAAGCCACCAAGGCTCCGGCCAAAGTGGAGTTTGTATCACCGTAGACTAATAAAGCATCAGGATTCTGAGGTAGACCAAAAATGAATTCTTCTATTTTCTGGAGCATTATTCCGGTTTGCTTTCCATGCGAACCGGAACCTACCTCTAAATTTACAGATGGTGCAGGAAGGTTTAATTCATCCCAAAAAACAGTACTCATTTCATGATCGTAATGTTGTCCGGTGTGGATGATTTCTTCTTCAATTCCCACTTCAGCAAGTGCTTTCGACACAACTGCGGCTTTTACAAATTGTGGTCTGGCTCCAACAATGGTCAAAATCGATTTCATGAAACTAATTCATTTAGTTGAGTGGCGATTTTCTTGGTCAGCGATCGTCTCGAGTATTTCTCTGCATCAATTCCCTCGTATGAGTTTATCCCTTCCTGCCAGTTTTGGAACAATCTCATTATTTCACTTTTAAGACGATCTCTCTCAGAATATAGAATAAACCTACCGGCTTTTGTTTCGTCAATTACTTCCTTTGCGTCTCCATCAACAGGACTCAGACAAATGATAGGTCGCTTAGCTGCGAGGTATTCAAACAATTTGCCGGTTAAAATTAAAGGAGCATTTGGTGTATTATTTATAATTAGAAGAAGAGCATCAGATTGCTGTTGTATCCTGATGATTTCATTGTGCGGTACATAACTCTCAAATTGAACCAAATGCTGAATGTTAAACCGGTCAATATCTTCTTTTATGGTTCCATCAATCTTACCGATTAATCGAAGCTTGAAATTATTACGGAAATGGTGGTTCTCTTTGCTTAGTTCACTGAGTGTCTCCCATAGAACCTGCGGATTACGTGTGGGTGTCATCATTCCAACGTGAGAAAGGGAAAAAACAGAATCAGGGTGATAACTTTCTTCACTAAAATCATCCTTATCAAAACCATTAGGCACAACAGAAACAGGTGTATTGGTAATTTCCTGAAATTCCTTTTTCATGGTAGGGCTGATTACGACCAAATCATCAGCGGTTTTAAGAACTTTACTTTCCAGCTTATGATGTTTTTTCCGAGCATACTTAGATAGCCTTAGTTCCTCAAAAAAATCAATATTGGTCCAGGGGTCGCGGAAGTCTGCCAGCCAGGGGATGGAAATTTGTTTAGTAACATTCATCGCAATCATATGCATCGAGTGCGGAGGTCCGGTAGATATTATTGCGTCAACGGGGTTATCTCTTAAGTGATCAGTTAAGAACTTTACGGAAGGGCGAATCCAAAATTTACGGGCATCGGGAATAAAGAAATTTCCCCTTATCCAGACAGATAAAGAATGAAAAAAAGATGATTCTTTCCCGGTTTTCATCAAACCTGAGCCAAGCTTTTCGTCTTTTTTAAGGCCGACCAGTTTTTTGTAGAATATGTAAGGTTCCCATATTGGTTGTTTAATAACGGTTAAGTCTTTAGGAACATCCTTAGAAAGAGAGTGGTCTATAGCAGGTCTTTCGGGATTTGAAGGGGTGTAAATAATCGGTTCCCAGCCAAATTCTCTGAGATATTTAGCAAATTTAACCCACCGCTGAACACCAGATCCTCCACTGGGAGGCCAGTAATAGGTTATAATCAGGACCTTTTTAGTTTGTGCCACCTGTAAACCTGTTTCTGAAAAAAGTGAAACCTACAAACCCTGCCAAGAGTAGCTGTATACCAAGTGATATCCATGACAAAGTAAGTCCAAGGCTATAAATCGATGGTTCAAACCTTAGAGTAATGGTGTGGTTTCCTTCTGGCACCGCCAATCCTCTAAGAAGATAGTTGGTTTTATAAATAGGGACTTCTTCTCCATTCAGTTCAGCAATCCATCCGGCGGGGTAATAAACTTCACTTAATACTAAAAAGCCTGGTTCACTTCGGTTCACTTCCAGCTTAATTTCAGGTGCAGAATATTCTACCACATTGACGCTGGATAAGGAGTCCTTTTTAATTGAAATAGACTCAGATGTTTCAACAACAGCTGTTTTTGCAAAATCGATTTTTCCAGGATTTAAATATTCATATGCCATAACAGGTTCTTGTACTGTGATCACCGAATCAACAAAAAAGGCTTTAGGCAATACAGCTGTGTTCTCATAAACCACACCCTGAGGGCTCTCGAATGCCACTATATAACCGGGAATGTTTAATCCTCTGCGATACGTAAGGTATTTAACATTTAAGAGGCTAAGCAGGTTAGTATTAAGTCCAAATTGCCCTTTAAACAACGGGCCTCCCTGGTCAATGACATCCTGGGTGATACTGAGTTTTGCACCCGAATAACCTCCTATTGAAGGGTAGAAATAAGCAGGTATGGCATTGTTGAAGGCATTATCTAACAATGGGAGTACCCGGTAAGGATAGCTTGTGTTATCTGAAATGTTCTCCTGAATAAATGTATCCAAAGGACGTTTTTGTGAAAGTATTGTTTTTACAGGATCGACATTGCCAGCTACAAAAGTTTCTTCCGGCACGTATCTTTTATCAACATTGATCATGTCTATTGTTGCCAAAAAGACAATGATTAACATGCCTATTTCGGATGATAGTTTTCCTCTGAATACCACAAAGAGAATTCCCCCGGCTACCACAAAAAAGATTACCGATCTCAGAAGGTCACTTTTAGCTTTATCCTCCCTTTCCGGTACGAGTGTGGAATTCACGTACTGAACAGCTCGCTGTTTTACCTGAGGGTTTTCAGGACTTACCTGATTTTGTTGAGCAATCTGATTGGCAATATTTTGTACTTCTCCCGGCTTGGCATACTCCAGAGAATTTACCTGTACAAACAGGAATACAAAAATTGCCGCAGCCACTCCGAAAGGCATATAGAGTTTTTTAATATCTGCGGACTTCTGCTTTACAAAATCTAAAAACCAATCAGCTCCGAATGCAGCAACAGCAGCATAGCAAAAGGCTGTAAAAGCCAGCCAGGTTTCCGGTGCTCTAAATTTGTCAAAGAAAGGGATGTAGTCGAAGGCAAACTCATTTAATAGCCTGAAGTTTCCTCCCCATGAGAACAAAATTCCCAAGGTACCAGCGGCAAAAAAGACATACATGATTTTGCTACGCTGTCTTAGAAGAGCTATCAAAATAAATGGCAGTGAAAGTATCCCAAAGTAATGAGGCCCGGAAGTAAAAGATTTTTGGCCCCAATATTCCGGTGAGGCTCCTCCAAATAAGTTGGGTATTAAAACTGTAAATGTTTCCTTAATACCCTGCGACCATGCAAAGGCATAACCTGAATCAAGCCCTTCAGTATTTTCAATAGCAGAGCCCCCACGGGTGCTAAATTCAGAATATTCTTGCAGAGGCAAGAGTCGCTCAGCATTGCCTAAAAATCCTATAATGGCGCCGATAGCAAGAATCCCCGTCGTGAAAGCCCATTTTTTAATTTCATTTTGTTGATATGCTTTCCAGGTATCGAAGACCCATAAAAGCCCTAATAAATAAAAGAAGTAGTATGTTATTTGAGGGTGACCAGCTCTAAATTCAAGAGCAAGTGCGGCAGAGAAAAGTAATAATCCGGCAATTTTATTATCTCTCCTTGTTAAATACCAGTAACCTGAAATAACCCACGGAGCAAATGCAAGAGCAACAAACTTGGAGGTATGACCTGCCGCAATAATTATGGGGAAATATGAGGTGAGACCATATAAAATACTTCCAAACAAAGCAGAAAGTGGTTTTAACCCCATCAAAATTAATAGCAGATACATTCCCGAAAATAATATCCAGTATTGAAAGGCAGGATATATATTTTTAAACAATCCAGCTAATCTATCTAAGTGAGGAACCTGTGTTTTAACGGAAACCACATATGCAGGCATTCCAATAAACATATTAGGAAGCCAGAGTGTTTGTTCTCCAACTTGTTCTTCATATTCATATGCTGATTCAGCCCCGGCTCTCCATTGAGTTATATCATGTCTCTGAAACTCTTTTCCTCCTATTGTAGCTGCGGTAAACAGAAAAAATGGAATCAGGAAAAGTATAGCCAGCGCGATGATGTGCTGACGGCTTTCTGGTAGTTTGGTAAAGAAATCCTGTTGGGCGGAATTGTTTTTGTCTGACATGTGGGTGGGTTTATTCAATCACTTTTGGAACGCGGAAATAATCACTGTCGGCATCAGGGGCATTTTTAAGAGCATCTTCATGCGAAAGGGGTTCTTTGGCTTCGTCTTTTCTGAGACGGCTTTCAAGATCAATCACATGTTCGAGCGGTTCAACATCAGAAGTGTCTAACTCATCTAATCTCTCCATGTAATCCAGAATTTTATTCATATCCTGGGCAAAGGATTTTACTTCATCTTCGGCAAGCTGGAGCCGGGCCAAATCGGCCATATAGCGAACATCTTTTTCAGTTACAGACATATATACATATTATTTGGTTCGATTGAATTTAAGAAACATTGGGTGAAAGATTAATCGGTTTTTAAATAAGTTAGAAATATTGACTCTTTTGAGAATGGAGGTTCAATATTTTAGGTTCAAAAACTTGGCATCTTGCATATTTTATTTCCATTTTAAGAAACTATTTTGTCTACATGATTAAAAAGAAAGTAACCATAATAAATTCAGCAGGTTTGCATGCGCGTCCTTCGGCGTCGCTGGTGAAACTTGCAAGCAAGTTTAAGTCCGATTTTTTTATTCATAGCTATGGGTATCGGGTTAATGGGAAAAGTATATTAGGGGTTATGACCCTGGCAGCTGAATGTGGTGCTGAACTGGAGTTAGAAGTAGATGGTCCTGATGAGCAGGACGCAATGGATGCTATAGTTGATCTTGTAGAGAATAAATTTGGAATGGAAGACGAATAACAGTCTCAATACTTATCATGGAAGCCACTAATACCACTGAAATTACTTTAAAAGGGCGTAGTGTCGGATCAGGTGTGGCTATTGGTAAGGCTGTATTACTTAATTCGGAGTCGAAGACAGTAACACCCACCTCTATAAAAAAGTCGGCTGTAAAAAAGCATAAGGAGCGTTTTTTAAAGGCAAAAGAAAGCCTTATTGAAGAGTTGCAGCTTATGGCTGATGAATTAAATGATGCCGGCTCGGCTGAAATAATAGACACTCAAAAGCAAATTATTCAGGATGGTGAGATTGAAAAAAGTGTATTTGAAATTATAGAGAGGAAGTTGCTTAGTGTCGATTTTGCCATTTATCAAACCTACTGCCTTTTCATAGAACGGTTAAAAGAGAGTGGTTCTGAGTTGTTCCGGCAGCGGATTGTTGATCTTGAAGATATTCGTGACCGTTTTATAAGTCTGGTTTGTAATCAGCAAAACAAGAAATCGATAAAGAAAGGTTCGCTTATTGTAGCGCGGGAAATTAGTCCTACCGACCTGGTTTCTTATTATGAAGACGGAGCTATTGGCCTGGTAATGGAGAAAGGAGGGGTAACTTCTCATGCGGCAATTATTGCTAAGTCACTTGGAATTCCTTGTATAGTGAGTGCTGAAAAAGCGACTAAGGAAGTGTTGAATGATAAAACAGTGGTGCTTGATGCAGCTGAAGGAATCCTGATATTAAATCCGTCACGTAAAACAATATCCAATTATCGTAAAAAGGCAGCCAAAGCCGCTAAGAAGAAAAAGAAGAAACCCGATAGTTTTGAGACATCAGATGGTGTTCCTGTCAAAATCACAGCCAACATTGAATTTGAAGCAGAAGTACCTAAGATTAAAGAGCATGGTGCTCAAGGAATTGGCTTGCTGAGAACAGAGAGTCTTTTGTTTGGCCATCGCCTTCGAAAAAGCATGGAAGAGCAGGAGGCTTTTTATAGTACTATTCTGAAGGGGACAAACGGGGCAGTAACTATACGTTTGTTTGATATAGGTGGAGATAAGACCAGTGGAAGAACTGTTAAAGAAGGGAATCCATTTTTGGGGTGGAGAGGTATTCGCTTGCTGCTTGATGAGAAAGAATTACTTCAGAATCAGCTTAAAGCAATTTTAAAAACAGCGGCAAAATATCCCGGCCAGATTCGCATTTTAGTTCCCATGGTTTCAGTGATAAATGAAGTTGCCGAGATCAAAAAAGAGCTAGAAGAAGCAAAGCATAAGCTCAACTCAGAGGGGATAGAATTTGAAGAAAATGTGCCGCTCGGACTAATGGTCGAAGTACCAAGTGTGGCACTTTCAGCTCATCAATTTGCTAAAGAAGTAGACTTTCTAAGTGTGGGTACTAATGACCTGACACAATATACTTTGGCTGTCGATCGGGGTAATGAGCGGATTTGTAATCTTTTTCAGCATTACCACCCATCGGTGCTAAAATTGATTAAGATGACGGTTAAAGGAGCTGAAAAAGCAGGCATTGATGTAAGCGTTTGTGGAGAGTTAGCGGGAGATGAGATTGGGGCGGCTTGTCTTATTGGCCTGGGGATTAAAGAGCTTAGTATGGTGCCCAAATCTATATCCGGCATCGGTGAGCTTCTTCAATCAAAGACAAAAGCGGACTTCGAAAAGCTAGCGAAATCCGCCCTTGAATTATCTTCTTCTGAAGAGCTGGAAAGCGTCTACGAAGAGTGGAAAAAATAAGGCTACTTCTGAGCTACTCCAATTACACCGCAAGCCACACGGCTTCCTGCTGCTCCGGTTGGTTGAGAAGTTAAATCATCTTCACCTGCGTGAATGATGATTCCCCGTCCCAAAATTTGGTTGAGGGTTACAGTTTCATCTACATAATCTACGGTAGCCATTCTATCTTCATTGGCTTCGATATTTCCTAAGTCACCCATGTGACGTTCCATGTCGCTGGGAGCACCATGATTGTTATTTGTCGGATTGAAATGCCCGCCCGCACTGGTTCCGTCCTCAGCTGTGCAGTCTCCATATTGGTGGATGTGGAAACCATGATTACCAGGCTCAAGCCCCTTAAAATTTCCTTTGATTCTGACACCATTTTCAGCTTTGCTAAAGGTAACAGAACCGTCAACATTGCTGTCACCCACTTGCATTACTGTAGCTACTAATTCAGAATGTTGAGTATCCGAATTCTTAGTGGTCGTTTCAGTTTCAGTCTGTTGCGTACATGCTGATGCTGCAAATAAAATGGCAGCGAAAAAAGTAAAGAGCTTCATTTCGTGAATCTATTTTTTTATTTGAGTTCGGTAGATAAACACTAAGCGAGTGGGCTTCATTCATTTAAAATAGTCTTCCGTAACTCTTTAAAAGCCTCTAGCCGAGACTTGATTTCCTGAAATACAGTCGGTTTGGATTCCTCTATCTGCTGGGCTGAATTTTTGGTAAACAACTCTTTCGCACGGGTAAAAAGAGGGGCCGTAAGTACGCTAAGGGCTAAATATGCATAGATGTACATTGAATTTACCCCGGCTATCGCTAAAACAGAAGCCACGATGGCGTAAAAGATAGGGAGCAAAAACAGGGCAGAGATATATTTAATAGATGCATCAAAAGCGTGATCTTTGATAACTTTTGAGATTAGGTATTTGATAGGTTGATAAGGAATAAGGTTGTTAACAAACGAAAAGAAGTGGAATGGAGACAGCAGAATGTCTTTGGCTCCAACTTGCTTGCCAAGGCCTACATGTTTGAGGGAAATGTTGTGTGTATCAGCAAGTTTATCTAATTCTTTTGCTTCTTCAATCAGTTCTGGAGTAAGATGAGCACTTGTCTTTTGGATGCGGGCATTGGATATATCCGGATTGGTGATAATGGTATCATCAGGTTCGAGCTCATCCCATAAAATTTTATGAACCGAGTATTCCTCAAGATCCTCAACATGGAAGACCAGCTTCTTCATTGCATCAGAAACCTCTTCTTTCATCTGCATGCTGGCTTCATTTTCATCTTCAACGAAAGCTTCTTTAAACTTGCTTACCGGAATACACTCTCCAAATTTAATATGAACATGATTTCTCCCCTCACGATGACTTGAATAATTGACACCGACAGGAACAATCTGCATGTCTAAATCCCAGCCATATTTTTCTTCTGCCCCAAAGGCAATTCGGGTAAACCCTTTACTTAAAGGCCGAATCCGGCGTTTCAAGTTGTGATTAGCTTCAGCAAACACCAAAACGGAGTCCTGATTATTCAAATAATCATAACACAGATCAAAAATGGCGTTATTCTTTTGAACAGAGCTAAATCCATCCCGAACACGATAAACCGGAAGCATATTCAGCGACCTTAAAAACCAACCCATAATCGGTGGATTGAAAGCCTTAGCCCGCGTCAAAAAGTACATAACCTGCTTAAGGTTTGTTGTCACCAAAAAAGCATCCATAAAAGAGTTCTGGTGATTAGGAACAAAAAGGAGAGGCTTATCCTTGGGGAGATCTTCACGCCCTGTAAGCTGCATCTTTTTATAAAAGACTTTGAGTCCGTTACCTACTATTGCATGCCGCCAAAATTGATACCACAAATAATTTTTTCTACGCATTACTGAATTTGCGTTGTAAGGTTGATTTTCCGATTGACCAATACCATCCGATGCTCAGTCCCGCCACGATGTGCCAAATGCCCCACCAGGCAGCAACTAAAGCCATACCGCCAAGTCCGTCAAAGAAATTGAAAATCAGCAATAATCCCAAACCGGAATTTTGAATTCCTGTTTCGATGGCGATAGATTTTCGGTCAGGTTTTGGGAGTTTAAAAAGATAGCCAAGCCCATATCCGCTTGAAAGTGCAATAGCGTTATGTAAAAAGACTACAGCTATAACAAGATGCACATAGTTTATGAAGTGGTCGAAATTCATGCTGAAAGCGACAATCACAAATCCTGCAAAAAAGATAATCCCAAAATTCTTGATATACGGAGAAATTTTTTGTGAAAACTCGCCTTTAAAGTGACGCAGTGTCATCCCAAGAATAAGCGGGATGCCAAGAATTAAAATGATAATGCGAAATACTTCAAAGAGATCGAGATGAATTTCAGTAAGAATGGCGTTGGTAGGGCCGTGTAAACTAGCCCAAAAGGCAAAATTAAAAGGGGTCATAAAAATGGAGAGTAAGGTGGCAAAGGCCGTCATACTTACAGATAAGGCCGCATTTCCTTTCGCTAAAAGAGAGAAGAAGTTGGATATATTTCCTCCGGGGCAAGCAGCAACCATCATCATCCCCAAGGCAAAACTTGGGTGTGGCTCCATGACAAGGACTAACACATAAGTGAGAGCGGGAAGTAAAAGAAACTGGGAAATTAAACCTAAAATAGTGCCCTTAGGGTTTTTGGCTACTTTTTTGAAATCATCGACGGTAAGCTCCAGGGCTACTCCAAACATGATGACAGCCAGCGAGACATTCATTATATGCAACCCGCCGGTGCCCAGATTTAACTGAAGCGCATCTATTGATTCATTCATGTTTCAATTCCCAAATTAGATGTATTTTTCCGCCCACGTAGCCAGTACTTTACCCACATATTTGCTGTCTTTATCGTCGGAAAGCAGGTGGCCGGCCTCGTCCAAGGATACAAAACTTTTGGGATGTTTTGCTGCATTAAAAATCATAGAGGCATTATCGATACCCACGGTGTTGTCGAGCGGAGAATGGAAGATCATCAAAGCGCGGTCTAGCTTTTTTATGAAATCAGACATCCGGGCTTCTTTAAGGTCATCCAGAAATTGTTTCTTAATGGCGAATTTTCGCCCAGCAAGGGTGACTTCAGCCTCTCCTTTTTCTTCAATTTCGTCCAGGTGCATACTGAAATTTTCGCGAACGTGAGCAGGATGGGCAGGCGCTGCAATGGTGGCTACGGCTTTCACGGATTCCATTTGGTGAGCTGCTTGTAAAACGGCTGCGCCACCCAGTGAATGTCCGGCTAAAATCGCAGGTGCATGGCCTTCAGACTCTAAATATTTATAGGCAGCGACTAAATCATCCACATTGGATGAAAAGTTGGTGTTGGAGAAATCTCCATCACTTTCACCCAATCCCGTAAAATCAAACCGAAAGGTAGCAAAACCCATCTCAGCAAGAATAGAGGTAATATTGCTCATTACTTTCAGGTTTTTGGAACAGGTAAAGCAGTGAGCAAAAAGAACAGTCCCTTTTTGTTCTTTTTCAGGAAGATCTAGTTTGGCTGAAAGTGTATCTCCAAGGCTGCCGGTAAATTCTATTTTCTTTGATTTCATGAGTGTAGTATTATTGGCGTGTAATTTTTAAGATAATCAACATTATGAGTAACACAACGAATCCCTTCCACCTTGCATTTCCGGTTAAAGACCTTGAAGAATCCTATAAGTTTTACCATGATTTACTGGGATGTGAGACCGGGCGGAGTTCAGATAGCTGGATTGACTTCAATATGTGGGGACATCAGGTTGTAGCGCATTTAAGCCCGGACGAAGCCAGAGAATCTGCGATGAATGCGGTGGATGGTCATGGTGTGCCGGTTCGTCATTTTGGTGTGATCCTGGAAATGGACGAATGGCAAGAGCTTGCCGACAAGCTAAAAGCAGCAGATATCGAATTTGTGATAGAGCCGTACATTCGTTTTAAAGGAGAGCCCGGCGAGCAGGCCACGATGTTTTTTCTCGATCCAAGTGGAAATGCACTGGAGTTCAAGGCCTTTCAAAACAAAGAACAGATTTTTGCTAAATAAACTTGTCATCTCGCGGCGAATGCCCGAGATCGTGGTGCTAAAATAAGTATTGATGTATTTCTAACATCCAGATTCCTGCCTTCGCAGGAATGACTGATCAATGGACAAGAAAAACTTCAACATTAAATGTTGAGTGTTCGTTATTCAATGTTCTACTTCTCAACCCACCGCAAGTCATTCTGCACAAACGTCACAAAGGTAAGCAAGTTCTGTGCCTCCCAGTAATCCCGGAGATCATTTTCCGGGTCCTGATAAGAATAGGAGCGGGTGGTATCGCCATCAAAAACTTCGAAGCTGTACACCCGGCGGGGCAGCTGACCGGAATCCGGCACCCAGCCATCGATTTCATTTTGGGGCTGAATTTGGTAGAGCTTTAGAAAATCCACGAATAAATCGAAATCATTCCAGGAACTATCCTGTGCAGATACATATTCCGATTGCACTACTTTCTCTCCCTCGGCATTCAGTGTATAAACAGTCAATTCACCGGTCCAGGTGGTGTCGTACTTAAAAAAGTCAAAATACACGGCCTCATTGATGTTCAGGGAAATACGCTCATCGGGTTGAGTTTCTTCCTGAACCATATTTTCAGTCTCAGATACGGTTTTCTCAGAAGATGAGCAGCCTAAAAAAGCAGCCATCAACAGTAATAAGCTTGTTATATAAATTCTGTAATCCATAACCTCAATGATCAACCGCCATTTCCTCTTCGATTACTTCAATGCGGCTCTGATATTCTTCCCACTTCGAATAATGGTCTGTAAGGTCGGCTTTGAGTTGATCATATTCTAATGAGAATTTTTTCACATTCTCTGCATCGTCGTAGAAATCCGGCTTGGTCATCTCTTCTTCGATTTCAGCTTTCCTTAATTCTTTTTGTTCTATTGCCTGTTCAACAGATTCCAGTTTTTTTCGGATGGGTTTGGTCCGCCGACTCAGCTCATTACGTCGCTCAGCTTCAATGCGGCGCTGCTCTTTTCGGGAAAGCTGATTGTCTTCTTTAGACTCTTTTTGAGGCGCAGGTTGTTCTGATTTTGCCTCAGCTTCCTCTTGTTTACGGGTTAGATAGTAAGACACATTCCCCAAATACGTTTTGATATAACCCGGTTGAACATCCAGAACTTTGTCCACAATAGGGTCGAGGAAGTCCCTGTCGTGTGATACAATCACGACGGTACCTTCATACTGCTGAATAGCCTGTTGAAGGATGTTCTTGCTACTCATATCCAGGTGATTCGTCGGCTCATCAAAAATCAGCAGATTGGCCGGAGAGAGTAGCATTTTGGCCAATGCCAGCCGGCTTTTTTCTCCACCGGATAATACCTTTACTTTTTTAAATACGTCATCTCCCTGGAAAAGAAAACAGCCAAGGATGGTTCGAAGACGGCTTTCTTTCACATCGGCGCCAGCTTCCTGAAGGGTTTCAAGAGCGTCTTTTTTTGGGTTGAGTTCATCGGCCTGGTGTTGGGCAAAATAATTGACCGTTACATTGTGGCCTTCAACACGATCGCCTTTTTGGTGGGGTTCCATTCCAGCTAGAATCCGGATTAATGTTGATTTCCCGGCACCGTTTGGTCCAACCACCGCAATTTTATCGCCTCGTTCAATTTCATAATCAATGCCTTCAAAGACCTGTGTATCATCATAACTTTTGTGAAGATTTTCGAGCTTCATAACCACTTGTCCGCTTCGGGGAGGTTCCGGAAACCGGAAGGAAACTTTATTCTGTTCTTCTTCCAGTTCAATGCGATCCATTTTTTCGAGCTGTTTCACCCGGCTTTGTACCTGGCTGGCTTTCGAAGCTTTATACCGGAAGCGGTCGATAAATTCCTGCGTTTGCTGGATTTTCTTTTCCTGATTCTTCTTGGCATTCAGCAGGAGCTCTTTTTCCTCTTCCCACTTTTTCTCATAGAATGAATAGTTGCCGGCATAATCGCTGATTTCACCACTTCTTAATGCCAGAGTCCGGTTAGTTATGGTGTCCAGAAAAGCCTTGTCGTGAGAAACCACAACTACAGCGCCTTCATACGAATTCAGAAAATTCTCCATCCATTGAAGCGATTCAATATCCAGGTGATTGGTCGGCTCATCCAATAACAAATAGGTTGGTCTCTTAAGGAGCAACTTAGCCAGGGCAATACGCATCAGCCAGCCCCCGCTGAATTCAGACGTGCTGCGGTGGAAATCTTCTTCGTTGAAACCCAGTCCCATTAGCACTTTTTCCACTTCAGCCCGGAGTCCATACAAACCTGATGACTCAAGTTCGGTCTGAAGTTTTCCGTAGCGTTCCATCAGTCGCTCGTATTCTTTACTGTCGTGATCAACTTCAGCCAGCTTTTCCTGAACGGATTTTACTTTCATCTCAAGCTCAAATAATTCAGCAAAGGCAGATTCCACTTCTTCTATCACAGTCAGGGTAAAATCCGGATCAACGCCATCCTGTGGGAGATAGCCCAGACTTTCCTCATTAGATAAGGCCACGCTGCCCTCATCGCACTCCTGAATCCCCATAATAATTTTAAGCAGGGTGGATTTCCCGGCGCCGTTTGGGCCCACAAGACCAATGCGCTCACCGGGATTGATGAAGGTGCTTACGCCGTCGAGGAGCTCACGGTCGCCCAAATGTAAGGTGATGTTTTCGAGTGCTAACAAAGTTTGATGAAAGTCATGAGTTAAAAAATGCAGCGAGGCTGAAAATATGGATTAATTGTGTTCAGAATGAAATTAATCCTTGTCCAATTATCTATTCAAGACTGTCATCGCGAGGAGTATCATATCTCATACCCAGAACCCAGACTTTTTCGACGCAGCGAACTCATAGAAGAGTTAGGGTTATTGTGATCAGGAGATTGCCTCGTCGGAATTCATTCTAAACTTGGATTCGCTTTTTGAGACTCCTCGCAATGACATGTCCCGAATGAATTCCGGTAAGCAATCGAAGTCCTTCAGGGCTTCGCATATTGGTTTTATGAATTGAGATAAGTTAATAATTCCAGAAACCCTTAGTTTTGAGCTGAATTTAAAAAGACTGAAATCATGCAGAAGAAAGAGATTAACATTACCGTTGAACTGGACAAAGATAATGTACCCACCAATATTGTATGGAATGCTTCCGACTTGCAAGGCAAAGACGAAGCGCACTGCCGGGCCATGCTGCTTTCCCTCTGGGATGCCCACAACAAAGACACCCTGAAACTGGATTTGTGGACCAAAGAAATGACGGTGGACGAAATGAAAATTTTCTTCCACCAAACCTTGGTTACTATGGCAGATACCTTAGAACGTGCTACAAAAGATGAACGCATTACGGGTGATATGCGCGACTTTTGTCACTATTTTGCCGAGAAAATGGAAATCAAGGAATAATGAAAAATTCAAAATTGGCTGAGACTAATTTTAAATTCTGAATTTTTCATTTTGAATTAACGATAGAGAATAGAGCCAAAGCTTACGCCGCTTTCCCGTTCTTCCTCATCCCAGATATCATAAGTGAGGATTTCTCCGGATAGGTTTGGGAATGCTTTCAGAAAAGAAAACAAAGGAGGGTAGCCACAGGTTCGATAGGGATCATATTTCTGGCTCATCAACTCAAGGATTTTATCAGGATTTCCTTCAGCCCCAAAATCGAGGAAATCTTCATCAAAAGAGCGGATTTCCTCGAACAATTCTTTTGCGGGTTGATCATCTCCGAATTTCTTTCCTACATGGGCCAGGTCACCACTGATGCAAAAAAAGGTGTCTTTATCATCACCGAATAGTTTATTCATGAGGCCTGAAAACTGTTCAACTTGTTGACCCTGAAAGCCGTCGGCTTTATAGAATAATTCTTCAAGGCTGCCCACGACGATTGGAATAATTTTGAATTCATGATCCCATAAATGGTTCAGCAAGAGGAGGTGAAGCTCAATACTGTGTTCAATTCGATGTGCCCGGTCGTGAAAGGTGATGCCATAGTCTGCATTGGAGATTCCGGCTTTCGCCGCGGAATGACTTTCGTTATTGGTTTTGTCTTCGTGGATTTGATCCGCGATCTCCCGAATAACCTCCCGGTCTGCTTTTACCGTGCCATTCACCAACTCAAAATCCTTGTTTGAAATAACAAAAGGATGCTCTTCATAGACTTCCGGATATAGACCCGAGTAATGGGAAGTGGCCAGAATAACGACTCTTTTAGGTTTTAGGTTTTTGATGGAAGAGAAGGCTTTAACATAACTGTTCAACCCAACGCGGTAGTCAATGTGAGGAGCATAAAGGGCTCTGGCCGATTCAACCGGTTCGGTTGTTGGAAGTTTCTCAAAGGCTTCATTCAGAAAGTGCTTCAGTTCTTCCGGATCCTCAGGGTAGGAAATGCCATAGGTATTGGAAGGGTGTACATCAGATTCTTCATATTCTTTCTCGGTCTTGCTGGCATGTTCCTTGAAATACGGAGAATGAAGTAAAGCCTTTTCATCCAGAAACTGCACGTATTCCAGCACCTGCTCCTTGGTAATTTTCTCAGCGCTGAACTCCAGAATGTCTTCTACGCTTCGGCTGCCATCAAATAAGTTAAACAGAGATTGAGCCGAGTAAGGAACTGCAAAGTCGGATTGTGCATACCCAAACTGGTCCTGAAAATACAGGAAGGTCTCGCCATTTTGTTTTACGGGGATGATCTGAATTTCATACCTGAGCGGCGGAATAGGGTCGGTGAAGGAATTAAAAATTTTATCTGCCATAGAAAGAAAATACTTCAGCGGTCATTATTGGATGTTCCTTGTTCAATGTTCTTCTGTTCGCATTTTTCGGCATTCGCAATTCTTGCCATATTTCTTGCACAAGGGATGATCCGGTGCCTCAGAAATCCGCGCTTTACAAGCATTTCGGCCATGATGAATCATCAGGTGCGATAGATCGGTCCAGTTTTCGCGGGGAAATAAAGCCATCAGGTCTTTCTCAATTTTATTGGTATTCTTTTTTTCTTTGGTGAGGCCAAACCGATTCGAAATACGCTTTACATGGGTATCAACAACAACACCGACATTGATGTTAAAAGCATTCCCCAAAACTACATTTGCTGTTTTTCTTGCAGCTCCACGAAGTTTCAGTAAATCTTTCATGTTCTGCGGAACTTCTCCATCAAACTCTTCAACTAAAATCTGTGAAGTCTCTTTAAGCGATTTTGCCTTATTCCGGTAGAATCCGGTGGAGCGGACTAATTCTTCCAATTCCTCCAGCGGCGCATCTTTCATCAGTTCTGGAGTAGGGTAGGTCTCAAAAAGAGCAGGCGTTGTTTTGTTCACGCGCACATCTGTGCATTGCGCACTCAGGATAGTTGCAATCAGTAGCTCAAATGGGTTTCGATGATTCAACTCGCAATGCGGATCCGGATAATGGATATATAACTCTTTCAGAATTTCTTCCGCACGCTCTTTCTGCTCTTTGGACTTCTTGGGGAGCTTTGGAAGTTTTGGCTCTTCTTTTTTGGACATGAATGGGTTCAAGTATGAAGTTAAAATTCCTTCCTGTTGTCATCCCGAGTGCAAAATATCATATAAAGGATTCTAAACATGAACACGAGGGATCTCAAAATTTGAAGTATTCAATAATGTAGATTTTGAGATCCTTCGCATTAAACCTAAATACCTTAAAGAAAATTTAAACGCTCAGGATGACAACGCAAAAGGATATATGAATAATCATCCCAAACATAAATAATCCAATCCACAGAAGTAACCTTGATCTATAATTGTGAGTTTCTGGGAATAATGAGATTCCCGCCTACGCGGGAATGACGGGAGGGTTGAAGTGGAGAAATTTTCTAAAACCAAGAAGACTTTGTCATACCTGCGAAGGCAGGGATCTGGATGTAAATAAGAAGTAGAAGAGTAACTGTTCAAAATTCCTTGTTCAATATTCCACATTCGATGTTCATATGCTTATCTTTGGCGCTCACAAGATTTTTGAATTGCAAAAAACACTCACATGTCGAATTTGGACAGTCTCGATAAAATTGTATCACTGGCGAAAGCCCGTGGTTTCATTTTCCAATCCTCAGAAATTTACGGCGGACTTAGTGCTGTATATGACTATGGTCCTCTTGGTGTAGAACTCAAAAGAAATATCCGCGATGCCTGGTGGAAAGAGATGACCCGCCGGCATGATAATATTGTTGGGGTGGACGCCGCTATTTTTATGCACCCCAAAGTGTGGGAAGCCAGTGGTCACGTGGGTGGCTTTAACGATCCAATGATCGATGACAAGCAATCCAAAAAACGCTATCGGGCTGATATGCTTATCGAGCAGCATATCCATAAATTGGAAAAAAAGTTTGTTGATGATTTCTTTGATTTTGTAAATGATTCAAACAAAATAAAAACAGAAAAATACAGAAAAATTATTGCCGATGTAGTTTCTTCAATTGAAGAAAAAGTAAGTCAAGTACAAGAATCATATCAAGATTCATCGGGTGTTGAAAATGAAGTGATGGTATCTTCATTCAATCAAATTAATAAACAGTTAAAAGAAGTTGATGCAGAATTTCCACATCCAGAGAAATTTGTGAATCAGCTTAATGAAATTATTGGGCTTTACTATAATCTGCTCACTGCCGGTTCCCGAAAAAGCCTTACAGAAGACTTGTACGAGATCATCATGGAGAACGAAATCCGGGCACCAGAATCGGGTGCGTTCGATTGGACCGAAGTCCGTCAGTTCAACCTGATGTTTAAAACCCAGTTTGGTTCCACTTCAACCGATGAAGATGGCGTTTATCTAAGGCCTGAAACTGCTCAGGGAATATTTGTGAACTACAAAAACGTGATGGATACCTCCCGAACTACCATCCCTTTTGGTATCGCTCAAACTGGAAAAGCATTTCGAAATGAAGTTGTGGCCCGACAGTTTGTATTCCGTATGCGGGAATTTGAACAGATGGAAATGCAATATTTCGTGAAGCCGGGAACCGATGAAGAGGAATATGAAAAATGGCTGGAGAAGCGACTTGAGTGGCATAAGTTTATGGGTATCCGCGAAGAGAATCTGAGAACTGCCCCACATCCTGAAGATAAGCTTGCACATTATGCCCGTGCTGCGGCCGACATTCAGTATAAATATCCAATTGGCTGGCAGGAAGTGGAGGGAATTCACAATCGAACTGATTTTGACCTGACTCAGCACGCTGAATTTTCAGGCAAAAAACTGGACTACTTCGACCAGAAAAACCAGGAGCGTTTTGTTCCTTATGTGATTGAAACATCGGTTGGACTGGATCGCCTCACATTAATGGTGCTTTGTGATGCCTATCGTGAAGAAGAAGTGGATGGCGATACCCGAACGGTGCTGAAAATGAATCCAAAGCTGGCACCGACTCAGGTGGGTATTTTCCCGCTCATCAAAAAAGACAAGTTGCAGGATCTGGCCCATAAAATTGAGAAAGATCTGCGTGAAGAATTCTCCGTACTTTATGATGATTCAGGATCTATCGGGAAACGCTATCGTCGGCAGGATGAAGCCGGAACACCGTTTTGTGTTACAGTAGATTTCGATGGAGTAGAATCCGAAGGCGAAGATACCGTGACTATTCGTTATCGTGATGATATGAGTCAGGAGCGCGTGCCGGTTTCAAAGTTGGCAGAAGTGATTCGGGATGGCATGAAAGACTGGAAGCCGGAATGAACCCTAACCGGATAAGCTTAATTGGTTTATGTACGGCAATCAGGTAGCTATTTTAAAGGTTGGTTTAGTAGTCATTTCGCGGCGAATGCCCGAAATCTAATTGTCTTTTAATAATCAAAAGCTGATTCTATGATTATATGTAGATTCCCGCCTTCGCGGGAATGACCACAATCGCTACTTGCTTGTCTTTTACGTACATCTCTTTTATGCCAAATACATGGCATAAATTATTTCAGCAGGATCATTTTTTTGGTTTCAGACATCTTGCCGGATGTCAGGCGATAGATGTAGACCCCACTTGGTAACTGCTTGGCATCAAAAGTAATGGTATGTGCTCCGCTGTTCATGGGCTCATTCACCAATTTCTGGACTTCCTGCCCAAGCATATTATACACGCTTAGTGTCACCTTCCCGGCATTCGTCAAATTAAAAGATATGTTGGTTGTCGGGTTGAATGGGTTCGGGTAATTCTGATTGAGTGAGAAAGCTTTAGGAAGTTCATCATCTTCTATGCTATTTATAAGACCATCATTGGAAGCACCCGGAGTTCCACCCGGTTCTGAAGAGGCTTCCCAACTTGCTGCGAGAGTGTTATCCAGATCAAAGTTTTTAAGTGACAGTGTATATCCATTCCCATCAGGTTCGGTTGGCCAGGGTGACTCGTCGTCATATTCAACCGTATCAATGAGAGAACCACTGGAATTGTAAATCCGAACCTGGTCGCTTCCCCCGGCCAATCCAAAATCAACTTCACCTTTAACGAAAGTAGCTTCGGAGTGAATTTCCCTGAAAGCGGTGGTGTCGTTCGAAAGCACTAAATATCCATTTGCGGCAATAGTGACGCCTGACGGAATTACAAACTCGTGGGTATCATCTTCGTCTTTATATATCCAGCCAGAAACGTCAATGGCATTTGAAGAATAATTATAGAGCTCAATCCAATCTCCTGCTTCTGCATCATCGCTGGAGTTATAATTGATCTCGTTAATCACAATTTCATCATTTTGAATCTCTCGGAAACTGGCTTCTATCTCAACAGGAGCAGTGCCAAGTTCAAGAGAAAGCTGATTGCCCGTTCCGGCTACTTCTCCATCAACAAGCCATGCTTCCAGCTCAAGCCCCAAATTAGGGTTGGCTTGCAGGGTTATAGAAGTATTTTCAAAATAAAGACCCGACCAGTTTTCTTCAGAAATGTCCGGGCTGATGGAATTGAGCTGAACATTAGCTTCTGTAGATTGCACCAATGTAACCCGAACCGTATCGGTATTCAGTGTGTCCTGAATTTCAGCATAAATATGCCCCGGATAATCCAGTACATAAGGCACAGCCAGACCATAATCTGCTTCGCCAAGACCGTAGTAAAAATACTCCATACTGTATTCCCGGTTTTTACCACTGATGGTTTCCCATCCATCATTCCATCGCTCAATATCGCGGGACATTTCCGGGTTGATGGCCGTGTCGATGGAGTCGATTAAGCCGATCACATAATCAGGTTTAAAAGCGGTATTCAGCATATCAGCCAACCGGTTCAGGAAAATTTCTCTGTATGTCGGGTTTTGGATCATGCGCCCAATGAGCCAAAAACCAGCCGGTTCCTCGCTCAGATAATTAGTAAAAACCGGCAGGTAAGTTCCGGGTTCATTGTCGAGATTCCTCCACCAGTCGAAATCATGGGAAACATAATGCCATTTCCCGCCCATTTCCTGAGGCCTCCAGTATCGCAGATTATTGGGATCGCCATGCGAAGTATACACCTGGTAAATCCAATGATCGGTGAAGCTTTCCAGATCAATCAGCGAATCGGCCAAAGTGAAAAACTCAGGCTCAGAAAGGGATTCATCCTGAAAAATATTCAGTAAGTCTTCGTAAGCATCATAATTTCCATCTTTAACTTCATCATAATCTTTGATCATGTCTATGTCATTATAGCCATAACGCGATTCTACAAAATCATCACTTTTACGCTCCTGTAAATTATAAATTCCCCAGTACTTCCCGTTAATATACAGGATGACAGGCTCATAGGCCTGCATGGCATTTTTATGATTCCATTGCAGGTTGATGGTGTACATCAATTCATTTAGCAGTCGGGAGCGCTCTTCGGCTCCGGCGCGTAACTGAAATCCGTCGTATTTGTCGTAGTCATTTTGAGGAAAAAGTTCATACTCTAATTCATCAACGCCATATTCCGCATTATTGTTAATGGTGAACGACTTTTTGTGAAAACCGCGACTGAAATTACCAGCTATGCTTGCTCCCGCATCAAATTCGAATTCAATAGCTCCGCTTTCTGCAATGTATTCCAGGTGTACGGGGTATTCCCACTCCTGATAATAATTTGCCCCAAAATAAGGGAAGCTGCCGGTGGTTTCAGCGGTATCGCCAATCGCATACATTCCTTTTTCGTAATCAAACAGGCTGTCCGGTTCCATCACAAAAGAGACAACGGGGATGGTGTGTGGATCTTCAAAAAAGTAGCTATTGGTAGCAACAGGGCTGGCTGCCAATCCAGATTCAATAGCAATTGCTCTAATCACTGATGATGTGTCGATGGTGATTGGGCCTTCATAAAGGGTTGAGCTTTCGGTCGGAACAGCACCTCCGGTGGTGTATCTGATCTCGGCATTTTCTGAGGAGGCAGAAATACCTATAACCTGTGAACCTGCGTAGAATCCGGATTCCAAAGAAAAAGTTGGTGTATCTGCCTGTTCCTCAATCTGGCTTCCGTTGTTGCTTGCAGCAGGAGTTGGGTTCAGGAATTTAAAGGTTCCGGTTCCATCCGGAGTTCTTCCCCAGGAAACATCTTCGGTTTGTTCTCCAAAAGAGACTGAGTCAATTCGTGTAGAACCATCTTTATCAGTTAGGATTACAAACTCTCCGCCCGCGCTTAGTTTGGTGTCTACGTGCAAAGGACCCTGGTCGGTATCCTCATCAAACCAAAGAATAAGATATTCGCCGGGGGCAATAGTTGTGCTTGCAGCTTGGTTAGTCGGAATTTGCCACTTGTCAATTTCCTCAGGATCATCAGAGACATACATCCCACCAAAATTAATGGATACTGATCCCGCATTATAGATTTCTACCCAGTCATCGTTTTCTTCATTTTCATCGGCATGTGAGGAGCCATTGGATGCAACGATTTCATTGATCTTAATTTGGGCATGTGCAGGCACAAAGGTAATTAAAAGAAGAAGTACTATAGAAAGAGGTCTTTTCATAGGGATAGATTATTAGCCTTGAATATCAGCAAGGTTATCGTTTAAGAACAGAAAAAGATAAGAAATTACCTCAGGCAGAATGCGTTAGGAATATTTTAACTTCCGGAGGGCAGAAAGAAGAACTTATTGGAGTTTCTGTAACAGATCTCTGGCTCGTTCCAGGTTCCAGCGGTCAATATCATTGTTTGGAGCGATTTGAACAATTTCTTTAAGAGTTTGAATGGCTTTAGTGTTTTGCCCGGCTCGTTCGTAATGGCGTGCTAGATCTAATTTATAACGGAGGGTTTGCTCAGGTTGAATCCGGATTGCTTTTTGCATGTATTCAACAGCTTTTTGATTGGAGGCACCCTCCGGCAATCCTTCCGAAAATAAACCTGCTGCAAACTGCCTGGCAGATCCTACATTGGCTATTTTACTATGCCAAAGCCCAAGCAAATGCCAGGCAGGAGCATATTCGGGAAGTAGTTGAACGGCTTTTTCGGCATGTTTTTTAACGAGATGAGATTTTTTAATCCGCGTTTGTGAGTCCGAAACGTCGGATATCCGCCCATTAGAAACAGCATATACAAAATGAGAATAACCTTCGTCAGGGTAAAGTTTAAGTGTTTTCTCTGCGTAGCTCAAAGCTTTCTGGTAGTTCTCTATCATTTCGGCTTCCGATTCATACCTGTAACCAACCCGCGCATAAAGAAGGCTGGTATGCCAAAGAGCTTCAAAATTATCCGGTTCAATCTCAAGGACTTTTAGGTAATTTTGAAGTGATTTCTTTTCTTCCGATTCATAAAAATATTCAGCAGCTTTTTGTGATATAGAATCGGCATTACTTAATGTTTGTCCGTCTGCATTTGAATACAAAAGCGTTAAAACCAAAAGGTATACACCAGTAAATAAAATTGATATTCGCATAAGTTGGCGCGGTAATTTTTTAGTTTAACTAGAACTAAGAGTCAATTTGTGTTAACCTTAATAAATACGCATTTCAAGATGTAGCTTCTGATTAAAATACAAAACTAAAATGCTTGTTTATTATCGGTTATAACCTATACACATAAATTGTGGAAAATGTTTTCAAATCCTTAACAATGACGAAAAGAAATTTTTGCAGACTAAAGTTTTTACTCTCTGTACTCCTGTTGATCTCATTTGGAGCGTGCGATAATTCCGTTGATCCGGTTGATAAAGACCTGGGGATATTTTCGATTTATGGTGCAATCGATATAGATGCTCAGGTAAATTATATTCGTGTGCGTGATTTAAATGCACCTTTTACCCTTGAAGCAACCGAAGAACTTGATGCTGAAGTTGTTCTTGAAAACATAAATTCTGGATTTTCAGAAACATTAACGAGTATCAGGAAAGAGGCTGATGGGGTATATGTGCATAATTTTGAGGTTACCCAATCTATAGTTCCCGATAATGATTACCGAATTTATGTGACCCGCTCTGACGGGCGGCAGGTCGTGCTGGATATGACTTCCCCAAACAAAGCCGTCTTTGAAGTGACACCTGAAGTAAATAGTTGCTTTACTCCGGTAACCATTACCCTTAGTAACGTTCAGACAGGAACAGTAACGGTGAGTATTGGTGTGCCTTTCAGGGGTAGATACTGGATGGAACCAGATGTGTTCAGGGTTACTAATGAAGGTGCGAATAACGAATATGAGATCACCTATAACCCCGGGGGGCTTTTGGGAGGTATCCCAGCGAACTTTGAGGACGAGGTAACCTGTGAAGACATAAATGGAGAGGAGTATTTGGTGAGTATTTCTCATTACGGCCCGGGTTTTTATGAGAAACTCTTTGTTGAGTCTTTTGACATTCTGGAGACTTCAAAGCGCTTTGGCAGTTATTATCAGGATACTTTAGCAACCAAACTTTCTTTTCCGGAATGATTTTAACAGACCTATTTAAAGTTAACAGGCTAAACACATTCTGTAATAGCAGGTGTTTTGCACTTATGTTAGCTCTTTTTTCATTAAACCTGACGGTTACCGCACAGAATCAAAATACAACAATCGTGCAGGCAGTTGTAATCTCTGAAGTAGACGGGAGTCCGTTAATAGGGGCAAATGTTATTATTTATGACATCGAAAAAGAGGAAATATTATATAATTGTGTAACTAACACAGATGGGTTTTGTGAGATCAGAAAAGTGATAACAGGAAGATCTTATCAATTAGAGATTAGCTATATAGGATATGAACTCTTTCAAAAAAGAATTAACGTTGTACAAGGTTTCCGGGAAAACATCAGAGTTTCGTTAAAGCAGAAGGCAGGCGAACTAGATGAGGTAACAGTAGAAGGGCAACGCCTGGCAAGATCTGGACAGGCAGGTATTCGCAGGGTTTCAGATATCGATATTGCTCGTGTACCAACACCCGGCGTTGATGGCGATTTAGGTTCTTATCTTCAAGTTGAACCAGGAGTGATTACAACAGGTGACCGGGGAGGAGATCTGTTTGTGAGGGGAGGAACTCCGGTCCAGAATCAAATTCTAGTGGATAATCTATTGATTGTGAAACCCTTTCACATTTCAAATCTGTATTCTGCTTTTTCAGAAGAGATTGTCCAAAACGTGGATATGTATGCTGGTGGGTTTGGTGCAGAGTATTCAGGAATTACATCTGCTGTTATTGATATCAACCTGCGACCGGGCAATATGAAGAGGTTTGGAGCAAGTGGGTCAGTAAGTCCATATCTGACCTCAATATTGGTGGAAGGCCCACTTGTAAAAGACCAGCAGTCACTTTTAGTAATGGCGAGGAAGTCAACCATAGAGAGTATTTCACCAGAGCTTATTGGAGAAAGCGTACCACTTAGATTTAGCGATGTTTTAGGGCGATATACCTTGCAGCTTCAAAATGCCCTCTGCAGCGTGACAGGTGTTTATACTCAGGATGAAGGTGAAATTGTACCCTATAATGAAGTTCGGCACTCGTGGTCTAACAAAGTGATTGGAACGCGCTGTTTCGGCTTTGATCCGAATTTTGAATATCCCATCGAGTTTACCGCAGGCTATACCAGTTATACCAATCAGGAAGGTACGGAAGAGAATGTAGAACGTTATTCTGAGGTGAATCAGTTTTATATGAATACGGATTTCCAGCAAGAGTTATTCGGTGTGCTCTTTAATTATGGGTTTGGTATTAATTTCAGGTCGTATGAAGTTGAATTGGATGAGAAATTCACTTCGATAGCTGAAATTGATTATTTGTCTCCTACAGTTAATTTGTTTTTTTCGGGAGATTGGGACCCGAACAAGTATATCTCAATTAAGCCGGGTATTGCCTCTCAGGCATCTTTGGATACTCCATTCAGCTTTGAACCAAGATTCCGGGCCTCGTTCCGGCCCGATGGAACAGACAGTCAGGAGCTAAGTTTGGCGCTGGGCCGTTATGTTCAGCTTACTACAGGGGTTAGTGATCAACGGGATGTAGGTTCGGTTTTTACTATCATCAGACCGGCGGAGCGAGGAGACCCATTACAAACTTCTGATCATGCTATATTTGGATATCAACAGAGGTGGGGGAAGTCTTTTGTGGCTAATATTGAGGCATACACTAAAGGGGGGCGGAATATCCCGGTTTCTACATGGACTCCGGTGGCTAGAATTGCTCTTCAGACAGCTCTGGCAAATAGCTCTTCTTATGGGTTTGACGTTCGAGTTAAGTACGCTAAAAGTGCATTTTATGCTTCACTAGGGTATGGATGGTCTAAAATTAAATATGAAGCAGACTCTGGAGATCTTGGAGCTTGGGTGAATGAAACTATATTCAGTTATTCTCCGGCACATGACCAAAGACATAAGCTGAATGCAATTTTTAGCTACAAAATTGCCGGTTTTACTACAAATTTACGCTGGGAGTTGGGGAGTGGGCAACCATTTACGCGTGTTTTTGGCTATGATCTGGCCGTGCGAGTACCTTTTCAAGATGTTACTGAAAATACTGGAATTGGGAATGTCTATTATACAAGGCCATTTGGAGCCAGACTTCCCTATTACCACAGGCTTGATGTGTCTGTGAATCGGAGTTTTGAATTTGATGATTGGTTTATTGAAAGTGAAATAGGAATAATAAATGCTTATGACAGAGATAATATTTTCAGCTTCGATTTAAACACCCTTCAGCGGGTAAATCAAACACCTCTATTGCCATATCTGTCGATTAAAACCGGTATTGATTAACAACCGAATTGCTGATAGTACCATTATTAAGAAAGGCATTTAATCTATTTTTCATGGTACTCATAAGAGAACATGAAACATATAAATAATAGTTCTGTTTTTTCTGAGATTCTCTTTATATTTAAAGCCTTTTTCGGATAAGAAATTGAATGCAAAATATCCTAATTCATGAAACGCACGTACCAACCAAGTAACAAGAAGCGAAAGAACAAACACGGTTTCCGCGAACGTATGTCTACCAAAAATGGACGTAAGACATTGAAAAACCGTCGCAAGAAAGGCCGTCATAAGCTAACCGTTAGCGATGAGAGAAAAGGAGCGAAGTAACCTTACGGATTCTCCTGATCGCAGATTTACTTTATCTAAATCTCACATTTTACGTGGCAGGCGAAATTTTGAGGAGCTGTTTTCAAGCTCCTCTCTTCTTACTTCAAAAGAAGTAAACCTTCGCTACACCACATATCCCGATGCCGATAGGAATATTCTTGTTGGCTTCATCGCTCCAAAAAAAATTGGTAAAGCTGTTCAGCGTATACGCACCAAGCGACTTCTGCGCGAAGCTTACCGAATTAACCAACATATCATTACCGAATTGCCTGAAATAACTGAAATGGGACTCCACTATGTTTTTATGGCAAAACAAGCTGATCTAACTTTTGATATAGTTGAGCGTAACGTCACTGACTTACTCAAACAACTACGCTCCAAACTGACTTCCAAACCTTCACCTATTTAAACATCTGTACTTTTGGATAAGAATACCGCAACCGGATTTGTCTTAATTTTTCTACTCATGTTGGGATGGTTTTATTTCACGATGCCATCCGAAGAAGAACTGGCAAATCAGCGCAAAGAACAGGCGGTGCAGGATAGCCTCGCCCTAATAGAACAAAACCGGCAAGATTCTTTAGATCGAACAGCTGTAGCTGAAGATGAACAACAGCAAGATCAACCCCGTGAGCAAACGATAAGCGAAGAACAGGATGAAGCTCCGGAGGTTAGGGGATTATTTGCAAACAGTCCGGTAACCGAAGAAACAGAAATCGAGGTTACTACCCCGCTTTACACCGTCACATTTACCAACCGTGGGGCAGGTCCTAATTCATTTATTCTCAATAACTATGATACCTGGGATGGCCGCCCCGTCCAGCTGATTGCTGATACAGCACATTCAGCTTACAACATCGGGTTTCTCTCCACAGAAAATTACAATGTGGAAACCCAGAATATTTTATTTGAACAAGTTACTCCCGGTTCAAGCATGAATATTTCTTCCGGTGAGCAACGTGAAATCCGGTATGAACTGGAGCTTCAGGATGGTCGGGAAGTCATTTTAACTTATTTGCTCAACGGCAATAATTATGAGATTGATGTAGATGTACAGTTTGTTGGGCTGCAGGATTATGTAGTGGGAAGAAGTATCGATTTTGGCTGGACTTCTCCACTCCGATTCACAGAAAAGGATCACACACAGGATGCACTGGCAACTTCAGCGTATGTTTATGCAGGAGGAGAACTGGAGCAATTTAAGCTGGATGAAGCCGGTCGTGAAGAAAATACCATTAATGGGAATATTGACTGGGCTGCTACCAAAACCAAGTTTTTTACCCAGCTTATTAAGCCACTTTCGCCTACCGATGCCGCTATGTTGACCGGCGAAGTAACCGGCGCTATTGACAACCAAAATACCGAGCACCGATACAAGTCATCTATCCGTACTGATTTGGATGACCAGGGATCGACTGCATTCCAGCTGTATGTTGGGCCAATGAAATACCGAGAAATCGTAAAGGTGGATGATCATGCTTATGATATGGTGGATATTGGATGGAGCTGGTTGCGTTGGTTTTCTGATCCATTTGTTAAATGGTTGGTGATTCCATTTTTTGAATTTCTGTCAGGATTTATTTCCAACTTCGGGGTTATTATTATTGTATTTGCGGCCTTAGTGAAGCTGGTTCTTTCTCCACTGACCTACAAAAGTTACAAAAGTATGGCTGCCATGGGTGAGCTGCAGCCCCAGATGAAGGAAATACAGGAGAAGTACAAAGACAATCCACAGAAGCAGCAAAAAGCAACGATGGACCTGTACAGAAAGAACAAGGTAAACCCGCTGGGCGGCTGTTTACCCAACCTCTTGCAGTTCCCGATTTTAATTACCCTTTGGCGGTATTTTCAGAATTCAATCCTGATTAGGCAGGAACAATTTTTATGGGCAAATGACCTTTCCGCTCCTGATTACATAATAAGCCTGCCATTCAGTATTCCATTTTTAGGTGAAAGCATTGCCGGATTTGTACTGCTAATGACAGCTGCTATGATGGTTCAAAGTAAATTGACCGGTGGTATGAGCGGTGGCGGTGGAAGCAGCCCAATGGCTGGACAAATGAAGATGCTTCAGTATATCTTCCCGGTTATGTTATTGTTTATATTCAACAATTTTGCAGCTGGATTGAGTTTATACTATCTCGTATTCAACGTGCTTTCCATTATTCAGCAGTTCTTCATTAAGCGAAGTCTGCATGGAGATAAAGAAGAGGCCAAGGCATAGCTTGGTTTGTGTTAATATGTTGTGATGCTGAATTTGATTCAGCATCTTTTCCATTTCAGATCGTGAAATAAATTCAGGATGACGGCAGAGTGATTTAGGTACTACCTTTTTTATACTCTTGGTGAGTATCTTTTTTGAAAGCTGAAATGTTACTTAAACGCAAAATCTTTGTTAAGCAAAGCTCTTTCACATTTTCCTCAGTTCAAGTTCAGAGATGCAGAGAAACGCCTCTGGAATCCGATTCTGAAAACGACGTTTGCTATCCGCCCTGAAGAGCGGGTTCGTCTTGCATTGGTAGACTACCTGATACTGGAAGCCGGTATGTCAACTTCCCGCATTTCTTTTGAGAGCCCCGTAAAGTTGCCCGGCGATAAATCCTCTTCACGCACCGATGTTATTTGCTATGATAGCAACTTTAAACCGCTGCTGCTGGTCGAGTGCAAAGCCCCGGACATTAAACTGAATGAAAAAACAGCTATTCAGATAGCCAGATATAACCAAAAAGTGGGAGCTCCATTTTTGCTGGTAAGCAATGGAACCCTTGATTTCTGGTTTGAAGTTGAAGGCGAAAAAGTTGAACTATTGGATGAGCCTCCTGAACTATTTCAAGCAACCAAAGAAGTAACTCCGGATTTAAATTATTGGACAGAACGGGGGTTTATAGGAGAGAAGATAAATCCTAAGGCTAAATCATTTGCAGTTGAATCCTGTATTCAACTATATAAAACTCCGAATCAGCCCATCAAATATTTGAGTTTTGATGATTCTCCTTCTGAATTTGCACTGGCTCATTACTACCGCATTTTTGGAGTGAACGAAACCCAGCGAGTAGCCTTGAGTTTTTCGGTAAATCCAGCTGGAGATACGCGACTGAATGTTGTTCTGAATGATAAAGGAGCAAACATAGCTTTTTGTACTATATCTTTGAAATCAATGGCAGAGAATGAAACTGAACCGGCAGAGGTTCATTCAGCAAAGGGTGTTTACAAACTGGACTTAAGCGAAGAAATAGAGTTCGGTTTTGACAAAAACATCAGCGGGTTAGCCAAAAGGTTTCCTGATCTGTTAAGCCAACATTCCTGAGTCGCTGAGTCGATATTAGTTAGGTATTTTGGTATTCTTGGTATCCTCAAAAACAATCAATCTTATATAGTAATGATGCATCAGAAGCACCGCGAAAAACTATTTTCACTATTTGATGAAGGCCAGAATGGAGTTGTATTTATCCAGGGTTCGGATATCCTCTACCGAAATGAAACGGATTACGAATACCCATTCCGCCAGGAATCCAATTTTTGGTATCTCACCGGAGTGAATGAGCCAGAATGTGCACTGATCCTGGATCTGAAAACGGAAGAGTATCACCTTTTTGTACCCAAGCGGGATGCACAATATGCGGTGTGGCATGGTTATGTTAAATCTTTGGAAACATATCAGGAGCAATACCAGCCGGATCATCTGCACTATGCGAATGAAATTCTGACTGTAATGAACAGGATTAAGCCGGATAAGGTGTATTGTTTAAATGAAGCGGATGCAGAACTGATTGAAGATCTGAATCGTGGTTTCGAAGCAGATGTAGAAGCTTTACATGATGCCCTTACGTATTGCCGGGTGCTAAAAACAGACGAAGAGCTGGTGTATATGCGTAAGGCCGCAAAAGTGAATAATCTGGCACATACGGAAGTTATGAAAGCCATTAAGCCGGGTATGTATGAGTACGAACTAAAGGCTCTGTTTACCAAAATTCAGTATGAAAATGGGCTTCAGCAAGATGCTTACAACGGTATTTTTGCGGGAGGAAAAAACAGTGCCATTCTTCATTATGTAGAAAACACCAGCCAGATTAAAGACGGTGATTTATTTCTGCTTGATGCCGGACATGAGTACCAGGGGTATGCTTCTGATATCACAAGGACTTACCCGGCAAATGGAAAATTTACAGATCTGCAGGCCGGTGTATATGATGCTGTTCTTGCTGCTTTAAATTCATCTATCGAGAAAATTGAGCCCGGGGTAAAAATGGAAGATCTGCATATGCATGCAGCCCGAACAATTATGGAGGGACTGAAAGAAGCAGACTTGGTTAAAGGCTCGGTAGATGACATGATGGAAAACAACATTTTTGCTCTGTTCTTCCCACACGGTCTGGGTCACTTTCTTGGATTAGATACCCATGATGTAGGCGGTTATCCAAAAGGAGTGGAACGCATCGATCGGCCGGGAATTAAATTTCTCCGTGCCAGAAGAGACCTGCAACCAGGAATGGTTGTGACTATTGAACCGGGCTGCTATTTCGTGCCCGCACTACTGATTCCTGCTATTGAAGATGATAATCAATCCAAATTCCTGAATGTCGATAAACTGACCAAAATGTTTGAGTTTGGCGGTATCCGGATTGAGGATAATATTGTGGTAACAGAGGATGGATTCGAAAACCTCACGGATGTACCAAAGGAAAGAACAGAAGTGGAGAAATTGATAACGGGTTAAATTTGTTCTGAAACCGAATAACGAAATAAACTCAGCAAAGAACATTGGCAAGAAAGAAATTTGACATACCGGAAATGTACCAGTCGCCGATTATCCGAAAGGTGAAAGAGGCGACGAAAATCATCGATCCGATGAAAAAGGATCTCGAACCGACTATGCTCGATTTCGGGCCGGTACAATTTTATATTCCGCGATTTTTTGGGTTCTGCTACGGTGTGGAAAATGCTATTGATATTGCCTATCGAACCGTGGCTGAAAATCCAGATAAGAATATCTATCTGCTTAGTGAGATGATTCACAATCCAACGGTGAATGAGGATTTACTAAAAAGAGGAGTGAAGTTTTTGTTTGATACGGACGGAACCGAACGCATCCCGATTTCATCCCTGAATTCAGACGACATTGTAATTGTACCAGCTTTTGGAACCACACTCGAAATACAAGAACAGCTGAAAGAAGTAGGAATTGACCCCTATCAATATAACACCACGTGTCCTTTTGTAGAGAAAGTCTGGAAAAGGGGGAAGCAGCTTGGTAAGAAAGATTACAGCTTGGTGGTTCATGGTAAACATAGGCATGAGGAAACACGGGCTACGTTTTCACATAGTGCTGACCATTCAGAAGTAGTTGTGGTTTTAAATCCTGAGGAAGCTCATATTCTTGCAGATATTTTAACTGAAGATCGTCCGCTTTCAGATTTCGAAAAATACTTTGGCCATAAATCAACGCCCGGTTTCAACCCATTGGAAGACATGGTGCGCTTCGGGGTGATCAACCAAACCACGATGCTTGCAACCGAGACCCAAAGGGTGATGGAGATTCTGAGAGAAGCAGCCATCAAGAGGTATGGAGAAGCAGATATTCTTGATCACTTTGCCGATACCTCTGACACACTATGCTATGCCACCAATGAAAATCAGTCGGCAACTCTGGCTCTTGCTGAAACAGATGCAGACTTAGCTATTGTGGTTGGCGGGTACAACTCATCCAATACGATGCATCTGGTTGAAATTTTAGAGCATCAGTTTCCTACCTATCACGTTCGGGATAAGGGAGAGCTTTCGCCTGATGCGGTCAGGCATTTCAATCAGTGGGATAAAGAAATGAAAGAAACCAAAGACTGGATTCCTTCTGATAAAAAACCATTGAAAATTGCTTTGACTTCGGGTGCTTCCTGCCCTGATGTTTTAGTAGATGAGGTATTGCTTCAGGTTTTGGATTACTTTGAAGGAACCAGAGAAATTAATGAAGTTATAGCCCCTTTCGAGGATAAACTCGAGGCGGAAGAAGCCTGAGCTGTTTAATCGGTATTCCCTAATTGATTTATCCTATCCAGAGCAATGATTAGCGAATACACCAAAAACGAAAGAACGAAAAATGTGGATTCAGAAAGAAGTTAAGCTCTCTCCAAAATCACGTGGATATCATATTGTTACAGATGAAATTCTAAGAGAGATTCCGGAAATCAAAGATATCCAAACCGGGCTGGCGCACATCTTTATCAAACATACCAGTGCGGGTTTAACGATCAATGAAAATGCCGATCCATCTGTACGCAGAGATTTTGAATCGCACTTTAACCGGGCAGTACCGGAAGACACTTCGCTCTATGAGCATACACTTGAAGGTACCGACGACATGACCTCTCATATCAAAAGTTCGTTGTTGGGTTCATCTGTTTCTATTCCTATTACCAATGGCCGGTTTAATCTGGGCACATGGCAGGGAGTGTATCTATGCGAGCATCGAAATCATGGCGGTTCCAGAAAACTGCTGGTTACCTTGAATGGGGAGTGAGCTTTAAATTTTTTATTATGAATTATTAGATCCGTTCTCGTACATTATCTGATAATTCATTGGGTTTCAATAACCTAACCAGTTTTATAACAGAGCTTTTCTTTTGGTTAGGGGATTGATTTCGGAAATCAGATAACAATATAATTTTAATAGAATTATGAGAGAGATATTTTTTACCCTGATCCTCATTCTTGTTGCCTCAAATGTGATAGTTGCACAAGAATTTATAATTGAAGGTAATTTACAGCTCGCCAATCCACAAGGCGAATACAAGGAGAGCATCGATCGGGTAGGCTTTGGTGTGAACCTGAATGCATTCTACCGGTTTAAAAACACACCCCTCAGTACAGGACTTGATTTTAACTTTATGAATTTTGGTGTGGATAGCAGGGAAGAACCTATCAGTTCAAATATCCCGGATCTTCGAGTTAGAGTTGAGAATAGTTATAACCTGTTTCAGCTTTTTGTTAAAGGCAAAATACAACCTCCGTCAGGTTTTTTAAGGCCATATGCTGAAGGCCTGTTTGGGTTTAATTATTTTTTTACAGAAACTACCATCAGTGAACGAAATAATTCTTCTTCTGACCCTATAGCCTCTGATACAAATTTTGATGATGCAGCGCTTGCCTGGGGCGGAGGAGCGGGGGTAATGATAAGAATTGCTGATAATCGGAATAAAGAGCCTAAAATCAGCGAAGATGGAAACGAGATGATTAGCTCTAAGACCACATACATCAATTTGGGGATTCGTTATTTATCCGGAAAAGAAGCTGAATATCTCAAAGAAGGCTCCATTCAAGTCAATAACGGTAGAGTGACTTATGAAACCTTCCGGTCTAAAACCGATATGATAATTTTTCAGTTGGGTCTGGGCATCACCTTTTAAAAAGAGATTCAATTTCTACATTGGGATGTAGGTACTTGGAGAGCCCGGGAGAAAAGTTGGATATCGGTTTTAGTTATAACCCTTTCCGAATTCTCAAGAGACGATCGATTGGACTCCGGTCATTGGGATTCACCAAGTGATCATGGTGTTTATTGGAGTATTTTACATCTTCTGTAGAGAAAAATGCTTCAGGGTCGATATCTTTTACAATGTTAAAAACTTTGTTCAGTTTTTTTCTCTTCATTACCGTAAAAATGACTTTTACATCATTGAATCCACCTTTGGCATCGATACTGGTTAAGGCAATTCCTGCCTCTTTCAAAGCCTCAATAAGCTCTTCAGACTTGTTCAGGGTAATAATACGCACCAATACGGTTCCTACTTTCATTTTGTCTTCTATATAAAGCCCGATGAACGTTCCGGCTGAAAAACCGGCAGCATAGGCTATATAATTCACCCAGTGATTGAGGTTTTTAAGAAGCTGTGCAACTACAATGACCCAGATGAGCACTTCAAAAAACCCGAGAAGAGCCGATTGCCATTTATAACCCCGGGAGACCATTGTTATACGTAATGTTCCAAGAGAAACGTCAGCAATGCGGGCAAAAAAGATGAGTATGGGGAGTACGAAAAAGGGTAATTCAGTCATAATAGATTTCAAACATAATAAAAAAGCCTCCCAAGGTTAAATTGGGAGGCTCAAATAAGATACGAATTTACTTATTCATGCGGTGGTGAATTTTCAGCCTGACTGGCTAATTTTTCTATTACACCGGCAGCCCATTCCTTACCACCTAAACCAAAGGCAAGTCCCAGAGCAAGGCAAGCAGCTCCAAATAAAAGCAGAAAAGCATTAGTTACTAACTGCTCACCGATACTTAGTTGTGTAAGTGAAAGAGATACGACAAATAATATGATCGCATATTTTGCGATGGCTCCTACCATATTTGCTTGTCTGACTCCAATGTTGCTCAAGTAAGTGCTCACAACCTGAGCGATAAATCCTGCCAGGAATACACCAAAAATAAGTGCTAAAACAGCTACTATTACATTTGGAATGTAAAGGATGATTTGGTTGAATAATTCAGACGCTACACTTAGTCCCAGCGTATTTAACCCTGCCAGGATTACTATCAACATAATCAGCCAGTAGATAATACTGCCGAGTATATCTATGGCAGATTTTTTGCTTCCACCATCCTTTAGAAACTTGTCGATTTTTGCTTTCTCTGTTACGACATCTAAACGTATTAACTTCAAAAGTTTTACAGCGGCTGTTTGTACTAATTTGGCAATTATCCAGCCTACAATAAGGATTAAAATGGCCCCAATCAGGCTGGGTAAAAAAGAAGCTAATTCATTGAAAAAAGTATTATACGACTCTACTAATACACTTTGGATTTCCTCTAACATAATGCACCTCCGTTTAATGTGAATATTGTATTCTCATTTACCGAAAGCTGATATCATTAACAACAAGTTTTTATGTATGGCATGTTGTATCCCGATAATTTTTCTGTAAATTCATCTTGATAGTGGAACCGAATAACCCTTATCTTAAAGGTCTTGGGCAAGTCCTATACAGCCAGCTCCCTTTGAACTCCGTCAGGGCGGGAACGCAGCAGCGGTAATCTGGTCGTAGCGGCGTGATATAGGTCGCTTGCCCATTTTTTATTTTACCAGATAAAATAGAAAAGCCCGGTACAAATTAATGTGCCGGGCTTTTTTTTGATTTATAGAAAAATAAAATTACATGTTACCAGTAGTAATGGGAACAGCTACTTTTGTAGTTCCCCAGTGTAAATTCAAATGAGCTTTATCAGATGAAAGGCTGTCAAAATAAATGGCAAACCATTCCATCATTGGAGCGTCGTTATTTACAACAGCTGCTGGAACCCTAACATAGTCTTCTCCCATGTCATACTGTGTTCCCCAGGATAACTTATTGTTTAAGATAATAGTCCACTCTTTGCCGCTTGGCATTGAATACAAAGAATAGGTGCCGGCTTCAACTTTCTTACCACCTACCATTACATCATCTGAAAAAGTAATAGCTGCAGATTCGTTGGCTCCGGTTCTCCAAACCTGTCCTGATGGAGCTAAATCTGAACCATCTCCAAAATAAGAACGACCTTTAATGGCTGGCCGACCATAGGTTATGGTTACTTCAGTAGTGCCAATGGTCTGGCTAACGGATGCATTTGGACTCGTCCTTGGTTCAGAGCTACCTCGTTCCTGGGCCATAGCTGTTTCAGCTACAAATAAAGCAGATAGCACCATTAAAAAACAAAGTTGTATTAACTTTTTCATGATTCCTTGATTTTAATTATTGGTTAGTTTGTTTTAAATAAAGATTCGTCGATATCTGGTAAAATCTTTAAGGCATTTTTGTAGTACACTTTTCGTAACACTTCATTTGGCAAATCCAATCCATACATTTGCCAAAAAGCGTGTCGTCTTCGGAAATAGTCGAAATATTCGTCATCACTTTCCAGCACTCTGAAATAGGTGTGATACTCATGCGGCCGGTAAGTGTCTTTTCCGAATAGTAAACGATCCTGATACTTGATGAAAAATTCTTTGGCAAAGCGGGGTTGACGACCAAGTTCTGCAATAATAGCGGCAGTTTCGGTATATACATTCGGGAACTCATCCAGATGCTCACCAAGGCGGGTGAGATTGTTTGCCATCCAGCCAAAATGGGCGTTTATAAAGGTAGTTTCAGGGTGCTTACGGAATACATTCCATTGTTCCTGCATCACCACCTCCCAGCTTGGGTATCGGGTGGAATCCCCACGATGGCGACTTGGAAACTGCTTCATTTCAAGCCAGCGTTCGTTGTGCTCATCAATAGGGGCCCAGAATACGGCGGGTTCTCCGGTATGAATGAGTACGGGCATGCCAAGCTCTCCAGCTTTAGCCCAAACCGGATCAATTCTAGGATCATCGGTATGTACGCGATTTCCTTTTGAATCCAAGACGGTAAGTCCAAGGTTTTTGAAAATCTTCAACCCACGCGCTCCATTCTCATAGTCCTGTTCAAGTTGAGCTACCGTACGTTCTGTCCAGTCCGGCTTATCAATTCCATCAAAATCGATATTGGCAAAAACGATGAAACGACCGGGAGCTTGTTCTCTGGCAGCATCAACCATGGCTTTTAATGTTTCACCAGACCGGCCACTCAGGTTGACCAGCACTTTCATATTAAGGCTGTCCATCTGTCGGGTGGTTTTTTTCAGATCCATGGAAGCCATTCGCCAGAGGTGGCTGTGAATATCTACAAAGGGATATTTTGCTTCAGTAACTTTCTCGCCAGGAACTACCAGCGTAGACTCCGGGTCATATTCTTCGAATGTCATTGTGGTATCAGGTTCCTGTGCAAAAGCTGCCCCAATACATAAGATGGAAAGAAGAAAGGTGTAGGTATATTTCATTTTTTGTTTGTTATAACAAATATGTTAACAACATATAATACATGTAGCAGGGATATAAAAAAAGTCCCGCACCCCTCTAAAGTACAGGACTTGTAATTAACTGAGTAGAATATTAGTTCACTTTCTCTTTATCCTTCAACAAATAGCTGAATTCCTTTTTAAATTTCTTCACTTTCGGAGCTATAACGAACGAGCAATATCCGGCATTGGGATTATTCTCAAAATAATTCTGGTGATAGTTCTCAGCTACATAGTAGTTTTCGAGCGGCTGAATTTTAGTTACAATCGGATCTTCCCATAAATCAGATTCATCCGTTTTCTTCAACGATTTCTCTGCAATTTCCTTCTGTTCTTCATTATGATAGAAAATCACCGAGCGGTATTGTGGCCCAACATCATTTCCCTGTCGGTTTAGTGTAGTGGGGTTATGTGTATGCCATAGCACTTCAAGCAGTTCTTCATATGAAATCACGTCGGGATCGAAGTGAATTCTGGCAACTTCGGCATGTCCGGTTGTACCAGTTGTAACTTCTTTATAGGAAGGATTTTCAACATGCCCGCCTGAATAGCCCGATTCTACATGTTCGATACCTTCTACCAATTCATAAATAGCTTCAACGCACCAAAAACAACCTGCGCCAAAAGTAGCTTTCTCTAAATTCTTTTCTTTATTCATATCCATATCCATATCCTGAGCTGATAATGATAGTGTTGAAAGACTTAAAATAAGTCCGGTTATAAAAAATGATTTTGTCATACCAACCTTCATCTTATTTGAGATTCATAAAATAGACAACATTTACTTCGATTCTATTACGTGGACAGAACAAATACTTCGCAATACTTCGTTTCCTTGAGTAGAATAGATTTGTACACACATGTATATGATACGCAGTAAATGAGAAGTCAGATTGAAGTCATAGTTCAATTAATAAGAAATAGAAGAACTTGGATAACAATATAAAGAAATAAAAAAGCCTGTCTCTTTATTCAAGAAACAGGCTTTCTAATCTGGTGCTCACGAGAGGAATCGAACCTCCACGGCCGTTAGGCCATACGCCCCTCAAGCGCACGCGTCTACCAGTTCCGCCACGTGAGCATTGGTAGTAAATGAAGGGCGACAAAGATAGCACTTTTAGCTTTCAAAATTCAATTGATTCACACAAAAAAACCCATCCAATTTAATGAATGGGTTTTGCTGTGTGTACACCTTTTCAGATATACTTCAGGCTTAGGCGAATTGTTATTATGCAATCATAAGACGATTCGTTTCGGCCTAAAGTTCTAAGCTCTGTGTCGTAACAAACACTTCATCATTCAATGTTGAATGTGATTGTTCTTTGTTTGGTGTTCTACTCTTCTTCGAGCTGACGCTTTGCGTAATCGTTTTCAGGATCGATTTTAAGAGCCTGCTCATAATACGTGCGGGCTTTATCAGTCTGACCGCCTTTCTTAATCATGTCTCCCATCAGAATCCAGTTTTCAGCATCTTTAGGATCTTTCTTGATCCGCTCAATCAAATAGGGGATGGCTTCCTGTCCACGGTCGGTCATCAGCATCAGCATCACTTTGTTGCGGTGAGCCGCTGAGGTGTCATTAAGTTCAATGGCTTTATCAAAATCTTCTTCAGCCCCATCCAGTTTTTCAAGCTGCATGCGAACATTCCCCCGAAGGTTGTAATAAGCGGCATTGTCATCATCCAATTCCAATGCTTTCTCAATAGCTTCTATACTGTGGCTCCATTGGTTGAGCTGCTGCATCACCAGAGCTTCAAGGTACCAGGCTTCATGAGAGTCAGGTTGTTCCTTTTGTAACTCTCTGGCTACATCAAGGGCATAATCGATGTCTTTTTCCCTTAATAATTCAAATCCTTTATTCAGTTTCTCTTCGAAATTCATGGAATATGTTTAATTGTCTTTATTTGAAAGATCTTCGTATTCGGCTTCTTCAATTTCATCAAAGCGATTTCGCCGATTTTGTGATCCGCCGCCTCTAAACGGATTGAAATTTTGTTGTCGCTTATTGGAAGGTAAGAACAATCGATTGATATATCTCACCAAAAGGAAAAATACAATGCTAAAAAATATAAACTTAAGCATGGTTCTCAGGGTGCAATATGAATGTGAGTATTGGTGTGAACCGGCTTTTCAAAAATCTGTTCTTCAATGTAACTCAGGTGCTCTTTATTATTGACAAAATCTATCTCAGAAGCATTCAGAATAATAAGGGGAGCTCGATTATAATGGTGGAAAAAATGATTGTAAGCATCATTTAATTCTTTCAGATATTCGGGTGTGATATTTCGTTCGTAATCACGTCCGCGCTTCTCAATGTTTTCCATCAGACGGTCTACCGAAGACTGAATAAATATAATGAGGTCGGGTTGTGCTGCTATACCCGTCATGATGTTGAAAATGTTATCATAAAGAGCCAGTTCATCCTGGTCCAAATTCAAGCGGGCAAAAATCCGGTCTTTATCAAAAATATAATCCGAGATTGTAAACTGATGAAACAGATCCTGGCTCATCATGTTTTGCTGTTGCTTAAAGCGACTTGCCAAAAAAGCCAGCTGAGTCTGAAAAGCGTATCGCTCACGGTCTTCATAAAATTTTGGGAGGAAAGGATTGTCTTCAAATTCCTCCAATACCAATCGGGCATTCTGCCGCTCAGCCAATAAGGAAGCGAGTGAAGTTTTTCCGGCTCCAATTACGCCTTCAATGGCAATAAAATCATAAGAATTGGACATCAGCTACCAGTTCAAGGTTGTTCTAACAATTTCGAGATCCGGGGCTTGTTCTATTAAAGTATCCACGTGCTGAGCGGAAACGGGATCTTTCCAGTCTGGAAAAACATCTCTTAAAGGCAATAGAACAAATAAACGCCGGGTGTATTCCTGATGGGGAATGATAAGGGTATCTGTTTCAACGACCAAGTCATCATAGGCAATTATATCCAAATCTATAGTCCGGGCTGTCCACTTGGGGTAGCGGGATGGGCGCCCCTGTTTTTTTTCCTGAGCTTTCAACTCTTCAAATAGTTGTTCAGGAGATAATGAAGTTTCTAATGCGATCACTCCGTTTAAAAAATCATTCTCTGAAGGGCCAACGGGTTCAGATTTATAGATTACAGATGTTTTGATTCCCCGGTCAGCAAGGATTTCCAAAAATGAAGCTGCCGTTTGAAGTTGTCGATGAGGATTGCTGAGATTAGAGCCAAGGGCTATGACTACCTGGGCCATGACATCCTCGCTTCAGTAAATTCAGTAGCAGAAGAAAGGGGAGGTGATAGTTTGCGAACGCTTACGTCAAATGAAGAGTGCTCAGGAAACGTCTCCGAGATTTTATTGCCGATCCGATAGCATAGATGTTCGATCAGATCTACTGATTCGCCTTCCATAATTTCTGTACAGATTTCATGAACTTTAGTGTAGTCGATGGCATCTGAAAGCTGATCTGATTTGCCCGGCGGTACAAGATCAGACGCAAAAATCACATCTACTTCAAAATTGTTGCCCTCTTTTTTCTCATGTTCATGCACTCCGTGAAATGCCCTGAACTTCATCCCTTTGATAGTGAGGGTGTCCATGAGTTAAAGGCTGGCTACTTCTATACGCTGATGAAGTTCTTCGACCATGCGCTTATGTTTGGCACTGGTAGAGATGCGCTCTTCTACTGTTGAGATAGCGTGAATTACGGTAGAATGATCCCGGCCTCCGAAGTGTAACCCAATCGTTTTTAAGCTGGATTTAGTGAATTTCTTGGAGAGATACATTGCAATCTGACGAGCTTCTACAATTTCCTGCTTTCTTGTTTTCTCGCGTACTTTGTTGGTGTCGATGCCAAAATAATCACACACATAATTTTGAATAGATTCGATGGAAATCTGGGTGTTGGATTCTTTGACCATGTCTTTAAGAACACGCTTGGCCATGGCCAGGTCGATGTCATCTATATTCTGTAGGGAAGCATGAGCCAGTAATTTAATAATAGCTCCTTCCAGGTCACGCACATTTGATTTAAAATTGTGTGCGATGAACTCAATGATTTGCGGGTCAATTTCGATGCCGTTATCGTTCGCCTTCCGCTCTAAAATAGCGTAACGGGTTTCATATTCTGGCATTTTCAAATCTGCACTCAATCCCCAGCCAAAACGGGAAATTAATCGCTCTTCAATATCTGGTACATCTTTTGGAGCACGATCACTACTCAGAATAATTTGCTTGCCATCCTGATGAAGCGCATTAAAAATATGGAAGAACTCTTCCTGTGTTTTTTCTTTTCCGCTAAAGAACTGAATGTCATCAACCATCAGCACATCGATGTTCCGGTAAAACATGGAAAACTCGCTGGCACGGTTATTTCGAATAGCGTGAACAAATTCGTTGGTGAAAGCTTCGGAAGATATATAAAGAACAGATTTCTCGTCTCCAAACTTTTCCTTAATCTTATTGCCAATGCTTTGAACAAGGTGAGTTTTACCTAAACCGGTAGGACCATATACAAAAAATGGATTGAAAGAATTACTTCCCGGATTGTCAGCTATGGCCATGGCAGCGGAACGGGCCAGTCGATTACAGTCCCCTTCGATGAAGCGCTCAAATACGTAATTGTTATTAAGATTTGAGTCAATTTTTGTCTTTCGTATTCCGGGAATTACAAACGGATTTTCAATACGGTCGGGATGGTATTCGGGATAGCCATTTGATTCCTGAGGTTGTACAGGTCCCATAGGGCGTTGCGGCATTCTAACCGACCGGTTGTGCTCAAACTGATCAGACTTCTCCATCACAATTGAGTACTCCAATTTACCTTCAGGACCGAGTACTTTTGCCAGAGTTGAGCGAAGCATATTATAGTAGTGCTCTTCCAGCCATTCATACCAAAACTGACTAGGCACCTGAACGGTAAGCGTATTGTCTTTCAGAGACACTGGTTTAATCGGCTCAAACCAAGATTTATACTTCTGATAGCTGATGTTGTCCTTAATAATATCCAGGCATTTTTCCCATGCCGATTCAACCGAAAGCTCGTGCAATTTCCCTAATCCCCCTTCAGGTGTAAACTTAATGTTATCAGATCAAACCAAAACCAGTTATCCACAAGAAGAAGTGCGTATGCTGATTTTGTTCTGCCGTGAAAATGCCAATTTATCCCGCACTTGTCAAACGCCAGTTTGGTCAATGAAGAAAAGTTATCCACATTCAAAAATAATCTATAATGTATTGGGCTTCAATACTTTAAAGGTTTTTGCGAAAAATTCTAAAGTTTCTCTTGACAGCGGTTAACATTGCCGTAACACTGAATTAACCTTTATCAGTATGAGGTAAATTTAAGGTTAATTTTTTTTCCACAAGTTTTCCACATTTTGAAGTGCGATTGAAAAACGCTGGGTGAGAATAAAAAAATTAGTTTTAAATCAAGCTTTTCTTGCTTTTAAAAACCGGGGTTTTTGACCGTAATCTTTTCTCAGTTCTGCGGTCCAGCTCCGTTCAGCGAACAAATTTAAAACTTCTTCCGCATATTTCTCATGAAGCTCTAAAAAAACGGTTCCCTCTGAATGCAATAAACTTGAGCTTAGCTTTTCAAGTGCACCGTACATTTTTTGAGTAGATTCACAGAATAATGCTTCTGTTGGTTCATAATTTTTAACCTCTTTATCGAGGGAAGATTTCTCGTTGTGTAAAATGTATGGCGGATTGGATATAATCAGGTCAAACTTTTGATCCTGAAAAGCGGCTGGTTTGAAAAGATCATCTTTTGCAAAATGGATATCGACCTTATTCCGGGCTGCATTTTTTTTGGCTATTGATAAAGCATTTTCTGAGATATCAGTCGCAAAAACTTTCCAGTTTGGCTGTGATTTTTTTAAAGCTACAGGGATGCAGCCGGAACCTGTTCCGATATCCAAAACGGAGAGTTCACTATCTTCCGGATAAAGCTCCAAAATCCAGGCAACCATCTCTTCGGTTTCTTGTCTTGGTATAAGGACGCCTGGTTCAACAATTATTTTGACATTATGAAAGTCGGTATGCCCGGTAATATACTGAAGGGGTTCATGGGCGGCTCGTCGTTTAACAAGTGGACGCAAAATATCCAATTCCTCAGAAGAAAGAGGGCGATCATAAATCAGGTATAAATCAAGTCTTTTGACATCAAGCACATCGGCAAGCAGCCACTCAATGCTCATTCGTGGCGACTTGACGTGTTTGTCTTCGAAAAAGTCAGTAGCCCACTCCAACATGCTAAGAACCGTCCAGACGGAAGGTGCTTTGGGCATGAATTATTCTTCCTCAGCTTGCTTTGGAGGCTGTTCTTCCTGTAGAGTAAGTCCGTGACGCTTGGAGAAATCAAGAATAAAGTCAATTACATTAGACTCTACATTTCTTTCTTCGGACAGAGAACTGCCACGGAATCCCATGCGCCCACCGGTTTTTTTAAGTACAATTTTATTGTGCTTACCCAAACTTTCAACAATACAAGTAAGTGTAACACTGGAGTTGATTTGTTTTTCATACTCTTCATATACGGCTACATAGATCGTTTCTGAAGATTCTTCCGGAGAGTACTCGTATAAAAATTTAGGCGGATGTTCTTTGAATAATTTAGAAGACATCCTGCGAAGCGTTGCAGTTGGCCCAAATACAAAATAAGTTGTGTGTGAATTCATGCTTTGTAGCTTGAATTAATTATTTTAAAGGAATGTTGTGTGTATCGAAATTTGTGCTGAAAATAACAGGTTATTGCTTTAAGGCAATAAGAAAAACGGCAAATTTTCGTTTACAAAACTGACAATGCACTCAAAACATTCATAAACCCACTTTTTTGATGAAAAAATTGATCTTTTTTACGTTTTTATTTTCTCTTTTTGGGGTTGGGAATCATGCTTTTGCACAGTTTGGTGAGCCAGATGTTCAGAAAAAAGAAGTTCCGAGAAATTTATACGACGAAGGGTACAGAACAGGATTTGGCTTCAATATTTCATTAAACGATTTTGGAGTAGGCGTTGGAGGGCAGTTCCGGTTTGGGTTAAACTCTTATACAGAGGCCTTGGTTACGTTGAAAATGATGGGGTTAAAAGACCCAACAGAGCAAACATTTATTGACTATACCTTTGGTTTTAAGACCGTGCCCGAAAAATACCGGCGGGTTTTGGCTGTTCCATTGTACATAGGTTTGAAAAAAAGATTCTTTGCAGAAGAAATTTCAGACAACTTCCGAGTATATAGCTCTTTAAGTGCCGGACCTACCTATGCTTTATCCTATGCGTATTTCAATGACACTACTGAGAATGGGTTCCGGGAAAACGATTCCGGAATTTATGGACGGTCTGAAAGATTAAATGATATTTTTTCAGGATGGGGAGACTCAAAAAGCCATTGGGGTTTTGGTGGGGAGTTCGTTTTGGGAATTGATTTTGGAGAGAAGTTCTCGAATTTGTCTAGTGTGCAATTCGGGTATACTATGAATTATTTCTCAGACGGAATACAGGTATTGGAACCCTGCCAGCCAGATCTGAACCGGATCAATCAGCAGCCGTTAAATCCTTGCGGGATTTCTGAGTCCAATACAGTCCCTGTTTTTCTATCAGATGGTAGTGTAGGACAGGCCCCACTGGAAAAAGCCAACGATCCCCGTAAATATTTCGGTACGGCTCAAATCACACTTATTTTTGGCTGGATGTGGTAATCTAACTTCTGATAACCTCAGTAAACCATTTTTCGGGATTTGCCAAATTCTCTATGATCAGGTCTGGTGCATGTTCTGATAGTTCTTCCCGGTCATATTTTCCGGTTGTAACGGCTACACATTTCATGCCGGAATTCTTGGCACACTCAACATCTCGTGGGGTATCACCTAAAATAATAAAACGGGATGGATCAGGATTGAAATCATAAATCTTTTGAACTTCATCAATGGCCAGTTGAGGTAATTTATTTCGGTCTTTTTCGAATTCACCAAACGCGCCAAAAGAGAATTCCCGGTCTACGTCAGCTGCCTTTAGTTTAATATGAGCAGCCTGAGGATAATTGCCAGTCAAAAGACCACAAATGAAATCACCTTCAAAAAAATACTCAAGAGCTTCATCGATATGAGGGAGCCTTGTCACCCTTTTCTTCTGTGTGAGAAGTACATTTTGCAAATAATCGAGATAGAGTGATTTGTATTCCTGATACAGGCTTTCATCGAAGTCATGATTCACTAAAAATGAAGTGAAAATATCGTGATCCGTTCTTCCCGAAAATGAATCACTTTCCATGTCAGGGTAGTCGATATTTAGTTCATCAAGAATTTTGCGCAGATGGCTGCGATTAAATTTACTGTCAACTGTGAGAAGGGTACCATCTATATCAAAAAGAATAATCCAGGGATGTTGAGACAAAATGAAAAAATGTTTTAGTGTTAATACAATCTTCAACAAAGTTACAAAACTTAGTGCGAAATGGCTTTAAGTACATGTTAAATCGTGGTACCTTTGAGCTATTAATCTCACTAACTACTAATCGGAGAAATTGAAATGAGTTTTATTGAAGACGTTCATGCAAGACAGGTGATCGATTCGCGGGGTAATCCAACCGTTGAAGTGGATGTAACTTTAGATACGGGCACCATTGGTCGTGCGGCGGTTCCTTCAGGTGCATCAACAGGTGAACATGAAGCTGTTGAGCTGAGAGATGGCAACAAAGATTATTATCTCGGAAAAAGTGTTTTGAAAGCTGTTGAGAATGTAAACACAACCATTGCTGAAGAATTTCGCGGACTATCCGTATTTGGTCAGGTAGATCTGGACGATTTATTACTTGAACTAGATGGCACGCCCAACAAAGCTAATCTTGGAGCGAATGCGATCTTAGGCGTTTCTATGGCAATAGCTAAAGCAGCGGCAGAAGAGCTTGGAATGCCCCTTTGGAGATATGTAGGAGGCGTAAATGCCAAAGTAATGCCTTTGCCAATGATGAATATCATAAATGGAGGTTCCCACGCGGATAACAGCGTAGACCTTCAGGAGTTTATGATTATGCCAGCTGGAGCCGAGTCATTTAGTAATGCTCTGCAAATTGGAGCTGAAGTATTTCATAATCTGAAAAAAGTGCTTTCCGAAAAAGGCTACAGTACAGCTGTGGGAGACGAAGGTGGATTTGCACCGAACCTGAAATCAAATGAAGAAGCGGTGGAAGTTATTTTGAAAGCCATCGAAAAAGCAGGCTATACTCCCGAAGAAGATGTTTTGATTGCACTGGATCCGGCTGCTTCTGAGTTCTATAATACAGAGTCAGGTTTGTATGAATTCAAGTGGAGCGATGGTTCCAAAAAAGATACTGATGCAATGGTAGAATTTTGGAGTAATTGGGTAGAGAAGTATCCGATTATATCTATCGAAGATGGACTTGCTGAAAATGACTGGGATGCCTGGAAAAAGCTCACAGATGCTATAGGGGATAAAGTGCAGCTTGTTGGGGATGATTTATTCGTTACCAACACCAAGCGTCTGGCAACCGGAATTGAACGAGGAATTGCAAATTCTATCCTTATCAAGGTAAACCAGATTGGTACGATTACAGAAACGCTGGATGCCATTGAGATGGCTCATAAAAACGGATACACAGCTGTAATTTCTCACCGTTCAGGAGAAACTGAAGATGTGACTATCGCTGATCTCGCGGTTGCGACGAATGCCGGTCAGATTAAGACCGGATCCATGAGCCGTACCGACCGAATTGCAAAATATAATCAGCTGATTCGGATTGAAGAACAACTGGGCGATTCGGCTATTTTCCTGGGTCATGATGCCTTTGGACTCTAAGAAACCCAAGTACTTACCATTGAAAAGCCGTCACATTAGTGATGGCTTTTTTTATGCAGTTTTGTTAAATGTGGGGCATGGAAATACTATTCTTTATAATCGGCAGTTTTGTATTTGGCCTTGGGGTTTATCTGATTTACGACCACATCAGTTATGTAAGGCTTGCGGCAGAAACCAAAGGTAAAATAACCGGCTTCAAAACTTCTACTGGCTCTAAAGGGAATACAATGTACAATCCGGTAGTGCAAAGTTACTTTGGTGATTTCACCTCCAGATATGGAAGCAGCAGTCCTTCTTACCAGATAGGGGAAGAGGTAAATGTTTTGTACATAGCAGGCAAAACTCCCCGCTTGAAATCGAATATGCCGTATTTTGCCGGGCTTTTCTTAATGGTGTTTGGTGGTGTTTTCTGCCTCGTCTTCTTTTCGGTATTCAACTTCTCCAAATGGAATGTTATATACTCTTTGGGCATCTTTTTTCTCATTGCTATTTCTATGCGCAAAGTGTTGAAGTCTAAAGGAATTGATTCTCTGGATGAATTGAAGGAAGTTGTAAAAAGTATTGACAAAGACAATCAGGATACCTCTGAAAATGTAATCAGAGAACCGGTTAAAATACAGCAGGTTTCTGCTGATCAATCTAATGTGACAAAGATTATAGGGCCGGTATTCACTATAGTTGGACTGGGTATAATCGGTTTGGGAATATATCTGGGAGTAGAGCGCTATCATTTTTTGCAGGATGCCATTCCAGCTACTGGTACCGTCATTGATTTTCATGAAAGCAGAAGCGACGATGGTTATACGTATTACCCCATTGTAGAATATTCCCCGAGTGGTTCATTTGAAGCTATTACTTTTCGGCATGATACCGGGAGTAACCCGCCTTCTTACAGCCAAGGTGAGACTGTTGAGGTGCTCCATGCTCCTGATAATCCAAATAACGCCATTATTGATAAGGGTATTTTTAACTGGGCGATTTCAATTTTTGTGGGTCTTTTTGGAATTTTATTTGGATCTGCCGGGGTGGCGGCATCGGTTTCAGCTTTCCGCAGAAGAAAGAAATTAAATTAATTTGTAAGGAGTTGTCCTGGGATCGCTCTTACTGAATACATAGTAGCTTTTTCTGAGCCGTCCTTTTCACCAAAGGCGGCTCTTTTTGTGTGAAATGAATCTGCTTAAAACCATTAGAATGCGTACCATGTAATGTATGCGAAATACCCACACAGAACTACTTAATTTTCGGAATCATCTGGAAACCAAGATTGATTGGGCACCTCATCTGAATGTCATTATCGGCCCGAATGGATCTGGCAAAACCAGCCTGATTGACGCGATTCATTATCTTTGCATGTCACGAAGTTTCGTTTCCAATACCGATATGTATGTAGTGAATCAGGATGAAAGCTATTTCATGATTAAAGGTCATTTTGAAGGCCAGATACGGTCTGAATTTGATGTGTCTTGTTCTTACTCGCGCGGAGATGGGAAAAAAATCTTTGTGAACGATTCGCCACTCGAACGCCTATCTGATTTAATTGGCATGGTTCCGGTTGTAACATTAACTCCTGATGACAAAAAGCTAACGTTGGAAGGTCCGACCGAACGGCGTAGTTTTATCGATGCATTTATAAGCCAGATTTCTCCAGCATACCTTCGCGATTTAATTGAATATCGCAGAGTGCGGAGACAGCGGAATTCTTTGCTTCAGGAATATCGTGGACCCGTTTCAGTACTGGAAGCATACCTTGAACCCTGGAACGTCCAGCTTGTTGAGGCCGGAGCGAGGATTGTAGCCAAACGACATGAAGTGCTTGAGAACCTGAAAGCATATCTTGAAAAAGATTATGCAATGATTTCAGGTATGGACTTAACTACCAATCTGGAGTATCAAACATTTTGTACTCCTTCAGCTGATGTGGAAGCTATTGAGAAGGAATATTATGATCAGTTGGAGTCGGCTCAACCCAAGGAAATAGAACGCGAGATTACGACCATTGGTCCACACAGAGATGAGATTGTTTTTTACCTGGATGATTTTGAGCTTCGCCGGTTTGGATCACAGGGACAGCATCGGCTTTTTGCGCTGTCACTGAAGCTGGCTCAACTTCATTATTACTCTGATGAGCTTGATGATTTACCCATATTGATGCTCGATGATGCGTTTGGGGATTTAGATCCGAAGAAAACAGAAATTTTATTAGACGCGCTTCAACAACATAAAGGTCAAATATTTATAACTTCTGCTAATCCGGTTCCTTTCCAGGATTATGTTACCTTTGATGGAACAAACAACCGGTTGTATAAAGTAGAAGCTGGTAAGATAAGTGAGGTTGTTAAATAAATGAGATTTGATACGCCAAAATCGTTAGCATCCGTTCTTGAAGAGTTTCTGGAAAAATTTCCTCAGAAAAAGAAACTCAAGCAGGGGATGATTCTTTCAGCTTTTGAAGAAGTGGTCGGCAAACGAATGGCTTCGGAAGTAGAAGACCTTCATTTTGAAGGAAATAAACTGGTAATGAGAGTGAAGCATCCTTCGTGGAGACATGAAATTCATGGAAATCGGTTTAGCATTGCCAAAAAATTAAATGCTAAAGTAAAAGGAGATGTCATTGGCGACATCATCGTGCGTAGTTAGTTGATTAACCTTAATCCTGCATCTATATTCGGCTATGGCTGACATCACGGATAATGAATTTATAAATAGGCTTAAGGCTTTTCTGAAGCCCGGCACAAAGCCCGGTACAGAAGAAACGGAAATGCGTTTCATCAGGCGGGAAAAGGTGATTGTTTTTGTAGGGGCATATATAATGGCCATTTCACTGTGGTTTATTGTGAATTTGAGTGGAAGCTTTAACATCACAATAAATATTCCTGTTGAACCAGGAAATGTACCCGAGAATATGGCTTTGACGGAAGACCTTCCTGAGTTTGTGCAGGTAAGCGTTTCGGGAGATGGCTGGCAATTGCTAAATCTTTATAACGATCCGCCAACAGTGGTTATTAATATTGAAGAGAGTGAGATTAATCTGTTTGATCAGGTTCGCCAGCGACTCAGTTATTTACAGGAAATTGATGTTGCCAAGGTTCAGCCTTTGCTGCTATCGGTAAACATGGAACCTAAAATATCTAAGAAAGTGCCGGTTAAGATTAACACTGATCTTAATTTTCAAAGCCGGTTTGGACTGGTTGGCAGCCCTACGTACAGTCCCGACAGCATAACGGTTACAGGGGCAGAGTCTCGCATTGTTGATATTATTGAGTGGGAAGTTCAGGATACATTGAGGCTGGGAGACATTCGTGATGATATTTCAGCAACACTACCCCTGGAAGACGCGAATGGTATTGTTGAGCTTTCTGAAAATGAGATTACCTTTAATGCAGATGTGTCTGAATTTACCGAAGGGGAGACTACGGTTTATATTCGTACAAGAGGCTTGCCTCGTGGACAAAATGTGAACTACAACCCCTCTTCAGTAACCATTAGGTTTGATGTACCTATAGAGCAGTATGCTGAAGTAGAAAAAATAAGGCCTTATGAAGTGTATGTGCCTTATTCTAAAATTCTGGAAGACTCAACCGGTTTCGTTACCCCGGATATTGAGCAGACTGCCGAGCAGTTTGAGCTCAGGCTCCGAAGTTTTCAGCCTAAAGCCGTGGCTTACTTTACAGTGTTGAACTAATTCTGGTTTTCAACCAAACAAGCCTTTAATGTTCCCACCATCATGACTAATAGTTTGTCCGGTTACATATCCGGAATGAGGTGACAAAAGCCAGGTTGCCAGTGTCGCAAATTCTTCTCCGGTTCCCATTCTGCCTACGGGTATACTTTTCTCCATGTCCGCTTTTACTTCATCAAATGATTTTCCTGACTCTTCCGCTCTTTTTTGAATTACCCGATCGATAGCCGGAGTTTCATGCGATCCGGGTGCAAGAAGATTTACAGTGATGCCTTCTTGTGCAATTTCAAGGGAAAGTGTTTTGGCAAAACCGGCTACAGCAGCACGAAAGGAATTGCTCAGAACAAGTGATGGAATAGGTTGCTTGATAGACTGGCTTTCAACGAACAAAATCCGTCCATACTCATATCTTTTAAAATGTGGAACCAACCGCTTGGTAAGGTCTACTTTCCAGCGAAGAACAGTTTGATAAGCATCATCCCATTGCTCAAGAGAAGTTTCCATGGCTGACAAGGCTGGTGGTCCTCCGGCATTAATTAATGCCCCATGAAGTTGTTGATCGGTTAAAATCGATTCGATCTCATCCCGTGTTTTTTCATCGGTAAGATCTCCGATAACAGTTTGTACCTGACTTGGAAATTCGCCCTCCAATTCCTGAAGCTTTTCTTTCCCTCGGGCAACGGCTATGATATTTGCCTCTTCATTTAATAATTGTTCTGCTACGGCCCGCCCGAAACCACTGGATGCTCCGCAAATAAGAAATCGTTGATTACTAATTTCTAAATCCATGATTACCTTCTTTTTCTTTTTTCTTCCTGAATTCGTTTGTACAGTTTTCCCTGCTTTTTATCTTTTGCGCGGCGCTCAGCAATAGTGCTTGAGAAATGGGCTTGTTCACGTTTTAGTTTATGATAGTTTTCATAAGATGCCTGATCAAGTTCACCCGATTCCAGAGCTTCTAACACCGCACAACCCGGTTCCTCCATATGCTTGCAGTCATTAAAACTGCAGTTTTTTGCAAGAATTGAAATCTTACCAAAAGTATGTTCAATCCCTTCTGAACCTCCGGTTATACCAAGCTCGCGCATACCTGGAGTGTCTACAAGAACACCACCCTCAGGAAGCACAATCAATTCACGGTGGCTGGTGGTATGCTTTCCTTTACTCGTACTTTCACTAACGGAATTTACATCCATTTTTTGTTTTTGAAGAAGATTGTTGGTCAAAGATGATTTCCCAACACCTGATGATCCAAGAATACAATAGGTGTTCCCTGAAATAATGGTCTTTTTTAGTTTTTCGTACCCGGATAATGTTTGATTACTAATAGGATAAACAAGGATGTCTTTAATCCTTGCTTTTATAGACTTGGTAAGTTGATTTATTTCTTCACGGCCAATCAGATCAATTTTACTTAAAACAATGATGGGCTTGATGGACGAAGCAGTACAAACAGTTAAATATCTTTCCAGCCGGTTTAGGTTAAAATCATGACCAACAGCCTGCATGATAAAAGCAACATCTACGTTTGTGGCGATAATCTGTTTTTCGCCAAACTTTCCCACCGCCTGGCGCTCAAGAATTGAGAAACGGGGAAATATTTCATGAATAACTGCGGATTTGTCATCAAATACGGAAAGTTTAACCCAGTCACCAACGGCAGGCAGATCAGACTTTGATTCGGCCGTATAACGCAAGCCGCCCGTAATTTCGGCTTGAAATGTATTGTTTGGGGTTTGAACACTGTATCGGTCTCTGTGTTCAATAATCACCCGGCCAAGCTCATAATCAGGCTCATTGAAGTTGATTAAAGCGTTTACAGCTTTATTATATCCAAGTTCTTCAAATGTCATTACACAGGTTTTTTTCAAATATAGGTAATGATAAATGATAGGCCCAATGTTTTCCAAGTCCGTGATCGGGAACAATGGGGCAAAGGGTGTGCTTGATTAGAAATTCAAAACCAAACCCAGGGACGGCAGTACGCTGGCTTCCTCATTCAGGTCAACCCTAACAAGTTCTCTGGGCATAGTAATCTCACCGCTTTCATCCCGATTTAAACCATAGCGCGGCTCAGAAGGACTTGCTTGAGCAAGTACATTTTGAACCTCAAGAAATATATCAAGGCTGATATTTTCAAAATTCCACTTTTTGTCGATACGAAGGTCAAGCTGACTTAAAGGGTCCAGGCGAACTGAACCCAAACGGTTATAATCCAAGATCACAGCTGGGTAATTATTAAGTGTAGCTTCCTGATTAACAGGTGCATAAGGTGCTTTGCCGAGGAAACGATAACGTCCGCTAATTTCCCAGTTGTTGCCGAACTTATAGCCACCCAACAAGGAGATAAGCACTCCATTATCCCACACCGCAGGGTCATACTCATCACTTAAAAGATTAGTGAATTCACTCTTATAGAAGGTGAATGCTGTGACGGCGTAAAAACTTCCGGTAAATTTTTGCTGGAAAAGAAGCTCTATTCCATATGTTCTTCCTTTACCTTCACTGAGAATAGGTTCACTTCCCAGTACTTCAAAACCACCGCCTTTGTTGGCAAGAGATACACTATCGGTGGTGGAGATTGGATAGTCGTCGTATTTTTTAAAGAATCCTTCTACCGAAATGCGGGCTGATTTATTCACCAAATACTCGATTCCTAATACGGCATGATTGCTTTGGATATAGGAGGCATCCTTATTTATAAAAGATCCGGCATTATTTTGAAAACCTATGGTAGTGTATGGCAATATTTTATAATATCGGCCGGCGGAGGCATTCAAAGTCCAGTTTTGGTTTTTGGTGAGTGAATAAGACAGGGACGCTCTGGGACTTAAGGTATTATAGAGTTCATTGCCTGACGTTGAAAAGGTATTGCCGTCGGCTCTTATCCCAAATGAAAATGAAAGCCTGTTATTAAACGCAGAGGATGATGTTTCAGCAAATAGTCCATATCTGAAAAGGTTTAAATCAGTTTCAAATTGACGATTGTTGATGAGGTCCTCGGTGCTATTGGAGTAATCAGCATTAATGACTAGAAACCCTGCTGAGCTGGTCCAGTTACCCAGAAACTTTGTAGCCCTGTATCGCAAATGAGTTTCGGTTTCTCTGGATTCATTTTTAAGATATAAACCCGTTTCGTTTATGTTGTCGGTGTACCGATAAAAAGTATTACCAAGGGTGTTATTGCTTATCACGGTTTCCATAAATCCTGAATTATCCCTGAATTGCCTTTTCCAGCCAATGCCGACGGTATTACTGTTTTGACGGATTACAGGAATCTGGTTTTGAATAGCCTCCTGCTCAGGATCAAACTTTTCCAGATCATTGATGGCAAGATCGTCAACAGAACCAACTCCGGTAATATAGAGCGTGTTGTAGCGGTCAAACTTGTGGTTCACTTTATATTGATAATCCCAGTAGTCGGGTAGAAAAGGCAGTCCGATTACATCAAAAAGAAGTTGAAGGTAAGAGCGCCTGACGGATGCTATGTAAGTGGTGCTGGCTTCAGTATCTTTACCTTTTAGGAGAGGGCCTTCCATAGTCAGAGCAGCCTCGCTTGAACTCACCCTGAGGTTTCCAGTAAACTCTCTTGCATTTCCATTTCTTTGGTTGAACTGAAGGATACCCGAAAGCACATTATCGTATTCAGCGCCAAACGAACTGGCGGTTAAAGTTACTCCTTCGAAAAAAGAGACATTCAGTAACCCAACCGGACCTCCGGCGCTTCCCTGGGTGGAGAAGTGATTAATATTGGGAATAGGTACCCCGTCAAGGTAGTATACATTCTCATTGGGTGCACCTCCCCGTATGATTACATCATTACGGAATCCGCCTACCGAACCGGAAACGCCCGGTAATGATTGTACTACCTTGGCAATGTCATTATTACCGCCTGGGTAGGCTGCAATTTCTTCCTGGCTTAACTTCTGAATAGATAAGGGAGTGACATCCTCTTTTTCGAAAGGGTTGGGAGTTACGGTTACTTCATCAAGCTCACTTACCTGTTCCTGAAGGGTAAAGTTCAGATCGATATTACCCTCTGAGCGTACAACCACATTAAACTTGGTTTGAGATACAAAACCAACATATGAGGCTTTCACATTGTAGGTCATAGTAGGGATGTTATTGATGATGTAGCGACCATCAGAATTTGTAGCATCACCGAGGCTGGTACCTTCAAGAATAACAGTTGCACCAATCAGCGGTTCACCTGTTTTGGCATCGGTCACAGTTCCAGTAATTGTTCCGGTAGATTGTGCTAAAAGAGATTCTGCAGGAATTGAGAATATGATGATCAATAGAATGGTAGCTCTCATCAATAGAATAGTGGGATTGTTTGGATTAATCGATTTAGGATGTAGAACAGTATGGTTTTTTGAATCCGTTCCGGGGCAATGGTTTAAAAAAAGCAGATTTATATTATTTTTTTCAGTAAGCAGAAAAAATTAAGGCATACTTTGGGAACGGAGGATCTAAAGTCTGAGTTCTGAGGGCAAATTGCTAAATCATGAAGCAGAATAAAACATACATCTTACAAGTAGTGCTGTCGACAATGTTGTTTTTTACATTTTCGATGATGCATGAGTTTGACTGGCTGATTCCAGCCAGTCCGGCTGCTTCTCCTGTAGCAACATCATCTATTCCCATGCCTGATATTATAGAGGAACCGGGAAGTGAAGATGAGATTGAACATGAAGATGGATATACTATCATTTCTGATGGTGACAATAAATATTTCAGAACTTCTCTGAATAGAGAAAACTTGTACATACCGCCAGTGCCTCTCCCTCCGCCTGACATGGTCTGAATACCCGCAAATTTTGCCATCCATCTCTTTAAAAAAACCTCCCAATGGATAACTATGTCCATCATTATTGGGTTGGCGTGAGATGTAGTGCCTTTCGTAAATCGAACAGACTGAAGATAAGGGTATACGATCTTCTGATGGCGTTATTCTACCTGAAATAAATTATTCGATAAGACCATGAAAAAAACAATGTTAAATAATACCCTGTCGATTTTAATCGCATCTTTATTTGTATTTACCGCTTGTACAACAAAAAATAACCCACAAAGCGAAAACACAAATAGTCAGCTTAAAAGTGAAGTATTGACCAGCGAAGCTCAGGAGAACCTGACTCCGGAGCAAATCCTGGCCGATCTTAGGGAAGGAAACGAGCGTTACGTGAACAATAACCTGACCCCAAGAAATTACCAGGCACAGGTAAAAGCTACCTCAGGCGGGCAATACCCTGAGGCTATTATACTTTCCTGTGTTGATAGCCGGGTTCCCGTTGAAAATGTTTTCGACAAAGGTGTAGGTGACATTTTTGTAGCACGCGTAGCCGGTAACTTCGTAAATGAAGATATTCTCGGAAGCGCAGAATTTGCTACAGCAGTAGCAGGCTCCAAAGTGGTAGTTGTGATGGGGCATGAAAGCTGTGGAGCTGTTAAAGCAGCTATTGACGGAGTGGAAATGGGTAACATCACAGCTATGCTTGATAAAATTGAGCCGGCTGTTGAAATGACTGCAAACTATTCAGGTGACCGCAACAGCAGTAATAACGACTATGTTACCGAAGTTGTGAATAACAATGTCCTGAATACTATTGAAGAGATGCGTAAAAACAGCCCGATTATAGCTGAGCTTGAAAGAAATGGCGAGGTGGTAATTGCCGGCGCTTTCTATGACCTGGATACAGGGAAAGTAACATTCTTGAATTAATCAGGAATCATAAACATAAAAAGGGGCACGTTGAGCCCCTTTTTTTATAGTTCTTTAGAGACAAGAAAAATAGTGTAGGCAAGAAATAAAGCAAGTAAAACTCCAGCCTCCCATCTGTCTAGCTTCCTTTTTTCTCCGGTAAACATCCCTATAAATAGGAATAATGTCCCGGCGGCCAATAGATATAGTTCTGAATTAAACGAAGGGTTGTATTGAATGGGATTGACCAGGGAGCTTATGCCCAGAATTAAAAAGATATTGAAGATATTAGAGCCGATAATATTCCCTACGGCTATGTCGACATTTTTTCGCATAGCGGCTACTATTGAGGTGGCGAGTTCAGGGAGAGAAGTCCCAGCAGCAATGATAGTCAGGCCGATAATTTTCTCACTAATTCCCAAAACCGTTGCAATTTCGATAGCATTATTTACAACCAGGCGCCCACCAAGAACTAAACCAGCTAGCCCAACAACTATGAATCCCCAGATCTTAAGTTGAGAATAAGTTTTTTCTTCACTAGGAACTTCAGCAGAATCAGAAGAAAGCTGCTTGTAAACGTAATAGAGAAAAGCTCCAAACAAAGCCAGAAAGATGAATCCATCAACACGGGAAACGCTGTAAGAATCAGGCGTCCAAAAGTCATTAGCGAGAAAGAACAGCAGCACGGCGGCCAACAAAGAAAGCGGGATTTCTTTCCAGACCGTACTTGACTGAACCAAAAGAGGGGTTATCAAGCCAGAAATGCCGAGTATAACGAGGAGATTAAAATTATTACTGCCAATAATGTTAGCGAATACGATCTCATGATGTCCTTCAATACTGCCCATCACATTAACCACCAATTCAGGAGCTGAAGTGCCAAAAGCCACAATGGTTAAACCAATGGCAAGGTCAGACACGTTGAATTTTTTGGCAAGTGCAGAAGCTCCGTCAACCAGCCAGTCGGCTCCTTTGATGAGTAGCACGAGACCAAGAGTAAGCCATAAGAGGGGGATAAACATAAAGTTTAAAGTTTAGATGTCCGTTATGAAAACAATTCTCAATTTAATAATAAGGATTTGACCAAAATACCCGTATCTTTAAGGCTTGCAACTTTTCTGGTAACAAGCCACTGAAGATAAACAGGGTTAATCAAGAAGAGAATTTCATTAAAAACAATACTTCAATGTCACAAGATTTAAGAAATATCGCCATCATCGCTCACGTAGATCATGGCAAAACTACGCTAGTCGATCAGATTTTAAAGCAAAGCGGAACATTCAGAGAGAACCAACAGGTTGAAGACCGGGTAATGGATTCCGGCGATTTAGAAAAAGAGCGTGGAATTACAATCAGCTCTAAAAACACGGCGGTAAAGTGGAAAGACACAAAAATTAATATTGTGGATACTCCGGGTCACGCTGATTTTGGCGGTGAAGTTGAGCGTATCCTGAAGATGGTAAATGGGGTAATTCTACTGGTGGATGCTGCTGAAGGTCCACTTCCTCAAACAAAGTTTGTTCTCAGAAAATCTCTGAGTCTGGGATATCGACCAATCGTTGTAATCAATAAAATTGACCGGAAAGATGCCCGGCCTAACGCGGTTCTGGATGAGATTTTTGATCTGTTTGTGATGCTTGATGCTACTAATGAACAGCTTGATTTCCCGGTTCTCTACGCCATTGCCAAAGAAGGAATCGCCAAAGAAGAATTGGAAGAAGAAGGAACAGATCTGTCTCCGTTGATGGATAAAATTGTAGCGCATGTTCCGGCACCAGAACAAGACACGGAATCAAAATTCAAGATGCTCGTAAGCAGCATAGACTGGAATGACTATGTGGGGCGAATTGCTGTAGGACGTATTGAGCAAGGCACCATCAAAATAAACCAGGAAGTGGCTTTAATGAACGGCAAGGGCGATGTAAAAGAGAAAGCCCGTGCAACAAAACTATTTACTTTTAACGGACTGCAACGCGAACCCGTAGAAAAAGCCCAGGCTGGAGACATCATTGCGCTGGCTGGTTATGAAGAAGTGAATATCGGAGATACACTGACCGACACTTCTGATATGAAACCACTGGAATACGTAGATCTGGATCAGCCAACTATCGCGATGTATTTTAGGGTAAACAACTCTCCGTTTGCAGGAAAAGAGGGAGACTATGTGACTTCAAATCAGTTAAAGGACCGTCTTTACCGGGAAACCCGAACCAATGTAGCTATGCGGGTTGAGCCGACTGACAGTCCGGATATCTATAAGGTATCTGGACGGGGAGAATTACAGATGGCTATTTTGATTGAAACCATGCGCCGTGAAGGATTTGAGTTTTCAGTATCCCGTCCGGAAGTTTTATTTAAAGAAGTGGATGGCGTTACTCATGAACCTGTTGAGGAAGTGGTTGTAGATGTGCAAACAGATTATAGTAACCGCGTTATTGATAACCTTCAAAAACGTAAAGGTATTATGACCTCGATGAGTCAGGAAGGGGAAAACAACCGGATTCAATTCCGTGTACCTTCCCGTGGATTGATTGGCTTCCGTGGAGAGATGTTGACCGAAACCCGCGGAACAGGAATCATGCACCAGCAATTTGATGGCTATGAGCCTTACGCCGGTGAAATCCCTGGACGAAATCGTGGTGCACTCATTGCTCTTGAGCAAGGAGATGTGACAGGTTATGCTCTGGAAGGTGTTCAGGACCGGGGCGAGTTTTTTGTGGCACCCGGAGATCCGGTTTATATGGGACAGGTTGTTGGCGTGAATAAGCGAAGCGACGACATGGTAGTAAATGTGGTTAAGAAGAAAAACCTGACGAACCACCGTGCCACTCAAACAGCCGATTCTGTGAAGCTTAATCAAGCAAAGAAATTGAGTCTGGAGCAATGTATAGAATTCATTGATAATGACGAATTACTTGAAGTGACTCCAAAAGCCTTGCGCATTCGCAAAACCTATCTCGATCACAACGATCGGAAGAGAGCTGAGAAGCAGAAGGCAGGCGCGCAGAATTAATTACCCCATTCCGTAAAACTTCACCTTCTCTTTAAAGTAGGGGGTGAAGACTTTTTCAAGGGTTTGGTTTTCAGGAAACTGAAGCTGAGGGTCTTCGGTAAGTAACTCTTTGGCTTTTTCCTTGGCCTGGGCAAGCAGGAACTGGTCTTCTACAATATCAGCAAATTTGAAATCAGGAAGACCGCTTTGCTTGGTTCCCAGGAAATCACCCGGTCCACGAAGCTTAAGGTCAGCCTCAGCAATCCGGAACCCATCATTGGTTTCTTCCATAGTTTTTAAGCGAAAAGCTCCGGACTTGCTCACTTTTACATCCGGCATCAGGATGCAATAGCTTTGTCGTTCCCCCCGGCCAATACGTCCGCGCAACTGGTGAAGCTGAGAAAGCCCAAATCGTTCTGCATGTTCGATAATCATAATGGAAGCATTCGGGACATCTACACCAACTTCAATTACCGTTGTAGAAACCAAGATCTGTATTTCGTTTTTTATGAAAGCCTTCATGGTTTCATCTTTCTCTTCGGTTTTCATTCGCCCGTGAATCAGTCCAATATTAAAATCGGGAAATTGTTTTTTGAGTTTTTTAAAACCTGCGGTAGCGTCTTTAAGATCAAGTGCTTCGGACTCTTCTACCAGAGGGTAAACGACATACACCTGTCCGCCATCAGCAACTTCCTGCTGGACGAAATTATATACATCATCTCTTTTTTTGTTAGAGCGAATGGCAGTTTTGATCGGTTTTCGTCCGGCGGGTAAATCCTTAATAACGGATACATCCAGATCAGCATAAACCGTCATGGCGAGTGAACGGGGAATAGGGGTAGCGCTCATCACCAACATGTGTGGATGACTTCCCTTATTAAGGAGGTCCGATCTTTGCTTTACTCCAAAACGGTGCTGCTCGTCAATTACGGCTAATCCCAGATTGTGAAATCTTACTGTTTCCTGGATGATGGCATGCGTTCCCACAACAATATTACAGTTCCCACCTTCAATGTCGGTAAGAATATCCGTTCGTAAAGCTTTTTTCTGTGAACCGATTAGCAAACGGATGTTAATGTCTAGTTCTTTAAGGTGTTCACTCAGTGTTCGGTAATGTTGTTCAGCAAGGATTTCAGTAGGAGCCAAAAAAGCAGCCTGAAATCCATTATCTAAAGCCATCAGCATTGCGCCAATGGCAACGATGGTTTTCCCGGCGCCCACATCACCCTGAATGAGACGGTTCATTTGCTTACCGGAGCGAACATCATTTTTTATTTCAGCCAGAGAAGATTTTTGTCCATCGGTTAGTTCAAATGGAAGCAATTCATTGAAATATCTAGAAGTGTAGTTTCCCGTTTCACTAAACACATGCCCGTTGGCTTTTTCCTTTATCGTATAGTTGATCTTTTCCATACTCAGCTCAAACAAAAAAAGTTCTTCAAACTTAAAACGGTTGAGCGCCTTTTTGTGCTCATTATGTGTTTCCGGAAAATGAATCATACGATAAGCTTCCGGCCGTTGCGGGAACTTCATTTCCGAGATAAGGGATTCCGGTAAAAATTCACTGGGTGTCACATTATTGAGAATCTGCTCCATCCAGCCTTGAACCAATTTGCTTGTGATACGAGCTTTACTTAAAGCTTTGCTTCCGGGATAAATTGGAAAGATGCGGGAAAAAGAGTCAAGGTCATCGTCGGAAGAGATCTTATCAACTTCAGGATGTGCAATGGAGATAGTTCGTCCATAGCGTTTAGCAGCTCCATAGAAAGCAACAAAATCACCTTCGTTGAAATACTTTTTGAAATAGCCGACACCTCTGAACCAAACTCCCTTTACGTCTCCAGATCCATCGTTTATAATAACCTCTAACCTTTTCTTCTTACCATATCCAGCCATATTAATATCTGTAACCTTGCCGGCAACGGTAATCTCTTCTCCTGACCCTGCAAGGTGCTTAATTTTTTGGGTATTACTGCGATCCAGATAACGACGGGGAAAAAAGTTGAGTAAATCCTTGATAGAATGGATTCCTTCTGCGCTTAATGCGTCGAGCCTTTTGGTGCTTAAATTAGATAATGCGGAAAGCTTCAACTGATATAAAGTTATATATCGACCTATATATTATAGATCAAAAATTAAGGTTAATTTTCACAGGTAACGGGTGTGATACCCGATTTTAGAAAAAAGAGGAAATAATTCAGATAAATATTTTGCATTCATGTGGTAACGTTCCCTATATTTGCAAGCTCTCGATTCGATGGCAATAACCAAATAATTGAACAGTGCCTACAATACAACAACTCATACGAAAAGGTAGAAAAAGCAAGGTAAGTAAAACAACTGCTCCTGCGTTGCAGAATTGTCCGCAGAAGCGTGGTGTTTGTACTCGCGTTTATACAACTACGCCTAAAAAGCCGAACTCGGCATTGCGTAAAGTAGCTCGTGTACGTTTGACTAACGGGATTGAAGTTTCGGCTTACATTCCTGGTGAAGGTCACAACTTACAGGAACACAGTATTGTATTGATTCGCGGCGGTCGTGTAAAAGATTTGCCGGGTGTTCGATACCATATTATTCGTGGAACATTAGATACTGCGGGTGTTGAGGGTAGAACTCAGAGCCGTAGTTTGTATGGCACCAAGAAGCCGAAAGGGTAACATTAAGAAATTAAGATTAATCGAGCATGCGTAGAAAAACAGCAGAAAAACGAGATGTGCAAGCGGATCCAATTTTTGAGGATAAGCTCGTAACTCGTTTCGTTAACAACCTGATGCGGGACGGTAAGAAGAATGTTGCTCGCAAAATTGTATATCAGGCTTTTGAAGTTATTGAAGAGAAAACAGGCGAAACCGGAATCGACGTATTCCGCAACGCTCTGCAGAACTCAACACCTGTAGTTGAGGTTAAGTCACGCCGTGTTGGTGGTGCTACCTACCAGGTGCCTATAGAAGTTCGTCAGGAAAGAGGAACTGCGCTTGGGATGAGGTGGCTCATTAAGGCAGCGCGTTCCAGAAATGATAAGTCGATGTCAATTCGTCTTTCAAGAGAGTTGATTGATGCATCAAATAATGAAGGCGGAGCTGTTCGTAAGAAAGATGAGACGCACCGTATGGCAGACGCTAACAAAGCATTTGCTCACTTTAGATTCTAAAAGAGATTATTGATTAATAAGTATTATGTCTGAAACGAAGCAAAAAACAGATCCAAAAATTTTAGATAAGATCCGCCGGACGCGGAATATCGGTATCATGGCTCACATTGATGCTGGTAAGACAACCGTAACCGAGCGTATCCTATTTTATACTGGTCGTAGCCACCGTTTGGGTGAGGTGCATGATGGCGCCGCTACTATGGATTGGATGGAGCAAGAGCAGGAGCGAGGTATTACTATTACTTCTGCTGCTACCCACTGTATCTGGAAAGATCACCGAATTAATATTATTGATACTCCTGGTCACGTTGACTTTACCGTTGAGGTAGAGCGTTCATTGCGTGTATTGGATGGAGCAGTTTTCGTGCTTGACTCTGTTGGAGCTGTTCAGCCACAGTCCGAGACTGTTTGGCGTCAGGCTAATAAATACGAAGTTCCTTGTATGGCCTTCGTTAATAAGATGGACAAAGTAGGAGCTGACTTCTACAATGTTATTGATGAGCTTGATGAGAAGCTGAATGCGAATCCTATCCCAATTCAGATTCCAATCGGATCTGAGGCAGATTTTCAGGGTGTAGTTGACCTAATTAATATGAATGCCATCATCTGGGATGATGAATCTCTTGGGGCAAAATATGAAGTAGTAGAGATTCCAGAAGATCTCAAAGCCAAGGCTGAAGAGTATCGAGGTATTATGCTCGAGGCGGTTGCTGATCAGAGTGATACCTTGATGGAGAAATACCTGATGGAAGAAGAGATTAGCGCAGAAGAAATTATTGAAGCCCTTCGAGAGGCAACTATTGCCAAGAAGGTTACTCCGGTAATGCTTGGTACAGCGCTGAAGAATAAAGGTGTTCAGGTGCTGCTTGATCGCGTATTGGATTTCATGCCTAACCCGCTTGACATTCCTCCGGTAAAAGGTATTGACCCTGAAACTGAAGAAGAAGTGAAGAAGGCTCCGGATGTTAACGCGCCTTTCTCGGCACTAGCTTTTAAAATTATGACTGACCCTTATGTGGGTAGGTTGACTTTTGCTCGAGTTTATTCTGGTCGTTTAGAAAAAGGTTCATATATCCTGAATTCTTCTACCGGAAACAGAGAGCGTGTTGGTCGCTTGCTTGAGATGCACGCGAATGACAAAAAAGATTTAGATTACATTCAGGCTGGTGACATTGCAGCTATTATTGGGATTAAAGATGTGCATACTGGTGATACTCTTTGTGATGAAGATCACCCGGTTATTCTTGAGCAAATCACCTTCCCTGAGCCGGTAATCAAATTGGCAGTTGAGCCAAAAACGAAAGCAGATAGTGAGAAGCTTTCTACCGGATTGCAGAAGCTGGCTGAAGAGGATCCAACATTCCAGGTTAAGACTGATCATGAAACAGGTCAGACTACGATTGCCGGGATGGGTGAGCTTCACCTCGAGATTATTGTTGATCGTCTGAAGCGTGAATTTAAAGTAGAAGCTAATGTAGGTGCTCCTCAGGTTTCTTACCGAGAAACCATCTCTCAAAAAGTGGATCACCGCGAAATCTACAAGAAGCAAACTGGTGGTCGTGGTAAATTTGCTGATATCTCATTCGAAATTGGCCCAATGGCTGACTTTGAAGATTACGATGGCAATGAAGATCGAATTACCCGTGAAGAAGGATTTATTTTCATCAATGAAATTGTAGGTGGTAATATTCCGCGTGAATTTATTCCATCTGTAATGAAAGGTTTCCAGCAGGCGCTGAGCGCTGGTATTCAGGCTAACTACTCTGTAGAAAATATTGGAGTACGCCTGTATGATGGTTCTTACCACGATGTTGACTCTGATCAATTGAGTTTCGAATTATGTGCGAAACTTGGATTCAGAAACTCAGCTCGTAAAGCTAAGCCAAAAATTCTGGAGCCGGTAATGAAGGTAGAAATCATTACTCCTGAAGAATACATGGGTGATGTAATCGGTGACTTGAATAGTCGTCGTGGAATTATGCAGAGCATGGACTCGAATAATGAAGGTTCAGTCGTTAAAGCTCATGTACCGCTTTCTGAAATGTTTGGTTATTCAACCGACTTAAGATCTGCGACACAGGGTCGTGCGGTATACTCAATGGAATTCTTCGACTACACTGAAGTACCTGAGGCAATTGCTCAGGAAATCATTGAAAGTCAATCATAAAAGAAATTAAACACTAAGATAAAATTAAGTAATCATGGCAAAAGAGACCTTTCAACGGAACAAGCCCCATGTGAACGTGGGAACGATAGGACACGTAGACCACGGCAAGACGACTTTGACGGCGGCGATCACCACGGTAATGGCGAAGACCTACGGTGGGGTAGCTAAAC